>NZ_JASVWV010000006.1:0-232225 GCF_030286765.1 Proteus faecis | reverse complement strand
GCACCACCGTAAGTTTTAGCTAAAACTGTAGTGATTGCAGCAGTCAGAGTTGTTTTACCGTGGTCAACGTGGCCGATAGTACCAACGTTAACGTGCGGTTTTGAACGTTCAAATTTTTCTTTAGACACGACTATATTCCTTAATATCGCTCCCTCAAATAGAGGGAGCGTAAACTAAATTGAACTCGAAAGGATCTTATTTCGCTTTACGAGCTTCGATAATAGCCTGAGCGACGTTGCTAGGCGCTTCGCTGTACTTCAAGAACTCCATAGAGTAAGAAGCACGACCTTGAGTTTGTGAACGCAGGTCAGTTGCATAACCGAACATCTCAGCCAGTGGTACTTGAGCACGGATGATCTTACCAGTAGGCAGATCGTCCATACCTTCAACCATACCACGACGACGGTTTAAGTCACCGATAACGTCGCCCATGTAATCTTCTGGCGTTTCAATCTCAACTTTCATGACTGGCTCAAGCAGAATTGGCTTAGCTTTCATGAAGCCGTCTTTAAATGCCATTGATGCGGCGATTTTAAACGCGATTTCTGAGGAGTCAACATCATGGTAAGAACCATAATGTAAACGAGCCTGAATATCCACAACAGGATAACCTGCTAATGGACCAGATTTCAGCTGTTCTTGAATACCTTTATCAACAGCTGGGATGAATTCTTTAGGAATTACACCACCAACGATATCGTTGATAAATATGTAGTTCTCTTCACCACCTGCTGGTAATGGAGACAGGTCAATAACAACATGACCATACTGACCACGACCACCAGATTGTTTCGCGTGTTTACCTTCGATATCAGTTACTGTATCACGAATAGTTTCACGGTAAGCAACCTGTGGTTTACCTACGTTCGCTTCAACTTTAAATTCACGACGCATACGGTCAACTAACACGTCTAAGTGCAGCTCACCCATACCAGCAATGATAGTCTGACCAGTTTCTTCGTCACTTGATACGCGGAAAGATGGATCTTCCTGAGCCAGACGGTTCAGAGCGATACCCATTTTTTCTTGGTCAGCTTTAGTCTTAGGTTCGATAGCAACAGAGATTACTGGCTCTGGGAATTCCATACGTTCTAAGATGATTGGTGCTTCAATTGCACACAGAGTATCACCTGTAGTAACGTCTTTCAGACCGATAGCAGCAGCGATGTCGCCTGCACGAACTTCTTTAATTTCTTCACGCTTATTAGCATGCATCTGAACAATACGGCCAAAACGTTCTTTTTTGTCTTTAACCGGGTTCAGAACTGTGTCACCTGAGTTTACAACACCAGAGTACACACGGAAGAATGTTAAGTTACCAACAAATGGGTCAGTTGCGATTTTGAATGCCAGAGATGAGAATGGCTCTTCGTCGCTTGAATGACGTTCTGCTGGAGTATCTTTACCGTCTGGTAACATACCTTTGATTGCAGGAACATCTGTTGGTGCTGGCAGGTATTCAATTACCGCATCCAGCATTGCCTGAACACCTTTGTTCTTAAATGCAGAACCACAGGTAACCAGGATAATTTCGTTATCTAGAACGCGTTTACGCAAAGCAGCTTTAATTTCTGCTTCTGTCAGTTCTTCACCGCCCAGATATTTGTCCATCAGTTCTTCTGATGCTTCAGCAGCAGATTCAACCAGGTTGTTGTGCCATTCTTCAGCTAAATCTTGCAGATTTGCAGGAATGTCTTCGTATTCGAAGGTAACACCTTGGTCTTCTTCATTCCAACGGATTGATTTCATTTTAATTAAATCAACAACACCGGTGAAATTTTCTTCAGCGCCTACTGGGATTTGCAGTGGAACTGGGTTTGCTGCCAGACGTGTTTTGATTTGTTCAACAACACGCAGGAAGTTTGCACCCATACGGTCCATTTTGTTAACGAACGCGATACGTGGTACATGATATTTGTTAGCCTGGCGCCATACTGTTTCTGACTGAGGCTGAACACCACCAACTGCACAGTAAACCATAACCGCGCCATCAAGAACACGCATAGAACGTTCTACTTCGATTGTGAAGTCAACGTGTCCTGGGGTGTCGATGATGTTTACACGGTGAGGCTCAAACTGTTTAGCCATACCAGACCAGAATGCAGTAGTTGCTGCGGATGTGATAGTAATACCACGTTCCTGCTCCTGCTCCATCCAGTCCATTGTTGCTGAACCTTCGTGAGTTTCACCAATTTTATGGTTTACACCGGTATAAAACAGAATACGTTCACTTGTAGTGGTTTTACCGGCATCGATGTGCGCACTAATACCGATATTACGGTAGCGTGCTATGGGGGTTTGACGAGCCATTTTTTCCTCTCTCGTGGGCGTTCAATTCAGGTAAAGGACAGCAGAGCTGTCCTGAAAAGAGTTGCAATACTCCGTGGATTACCAACGGTAGTGTGCGAACGCCTTGTTTGCATCTGCCATACGGTGAACGTCTTCACGTTTCTTAACAGCAGCGCCTTTGTTTTCAGCCGCATCAGATAATTCATTTGCCAGGCGAAGAGCCATGGATTTATCACCGCGTTTACGAGCAGCTTCAACAATCCAACGCATTGCTAATGCATTACGACGAACTGGGCGTACTTCAACTGGAACTTGGTAAGTTGAACCACCAACACGGCGGGATTTAACTTCCACAGTAGGACGTACGTTATCTAATGCGATTTCGAACGCTTCCAGTTCAGTTTTGCCTGAACGCTGAGCCAGGGTCTCAAGCGCATTATATACGATAGATTCTGCAGTAGATTTTTTACCGTCTACCATCAGAATGTTTACAAATTTGGCCAGCAGTTCTGATCCGAACTTAGGATCTGGCAGAATTTTACGTTGACCAATTACACGACGACGTGGCATGGAAATACTCCGTTTAAATTCAGGGTTGTCCAAAACTCAATGAGTTTATTTTGACATTAATAGTGAAAAATGTTTGGCCTTACTTAACGGAGAACCATTAAGCCTTTGGCTTCTTCACACCGTACTTAGAACGAGCTTGTTTACGGTCTTTAACACCGGAACAGTCCAGCGCGCCGCGAACAGTGTGGTAACGCACACCTGGTAAGTCTTTAACACGACCACCACGGATTAAGATTACGGAGTGTTCCTGCAAGTTGTGGCCTTCACCACCGATGTAGGAAGAAACTTCGAAACCGTTAGTCAAACGCACACGGCATACTTTACGCAGTGCTGAGTTTGGTTTTTTTGGAGTGGTAGTATATACACGAGTACATACGCCACGTTTTTGCGGGCAAGCTTCCAGAGCTGGAACGTTGCTTTTAACAACTTTCGAGCTACGAGATTTGCGCACCAGCTGGTTAATAGTTGCCATTTAAAAAAAGCTCCTGGTTTTTGCTTCGTAAACACGGATTTGAACTCTGTCTTGTCAACAAGACAAAACATGAGGACGCAGAATTTTATTGCTGACGGGCTCATGTGTCAAGAATTATACAGCAATTCTACGCTCCCCAATGAATTTGTTGGGGGTGTTTTACCGTTAAATCGACAAAATCACCATAATTGATGAGTTTAATATGATGAGATACTTGATCTTTTAGGCCTCTTGCCAAAACATCATCAATTAATGCGTAAACTGAAATTTGCTGTTGAAGACAATATTTTAATAAGGGATTCTCTTCAAGGACTGCCAGTACACCATCTTGTATTAACAAAACATCATCTTCTTTTGTCAATAAAGATAAAAAAGCCTCTAAATCACTTTGATAAATAGAGACGGAATAAGTATACAACATAACCGTTCAACCTTCCTGACTAACTTCTGTATTAAAAGCGTAATACCACATCATATTCACTCAATTTTTGAGCAATATCTTGTTGGGATATCACCTGCGCATCCAATACAAAAGAAGTTTGAGAGGATAATCCACGATGAACCATGTCTTTTAGTGATATATAGACGTTTGTCACATCATACAAGGGTAGCACTTTGAATGTTGCAGCATGATGACGTGACAATACCCCTTCAGGCTGTTGATTTTCAACAAGTTGAAACACACCATCAGAGATAAAAAAAACACCAATATCTTCTGTTAATGCAGAGGTTGCAAGTAAAGCATCTAAACCTTCTCGCCCTGCACTATTACCATGAGGTGCTTGAGTAAAAAGGAATGCAACTGAATTCATTTTCTTCATTAAAATTGCACCACACGAGAACAAGTCAGCATAGCTTGAGCCAGTGAACCCAAACCACTTAATTCAAATTCAGGTGCCATGTTATAGTTCACTATTTCCAGCTCTTTGGCCTGCTGTTCATCGATAATTCCTCTACGCAATGCGGCAGCAACACAAACATGTAAGGGAATTTGATGTTTTTTCGCCAACGAAACCCACGCTTTAGGAAGATCAAATTCATCATTTGCAGGCGATACCAATTTATTGGCATTCACAACACCTTCTCTATAGAAGAAAATTTGTGTAATTTGATGCCCTTTTTCAATAAGGGCATTTGCAAATAAATAGGCACTTGAAGCTTGTTCAGTTCCGTAATGAGGCCCCGTAACCACTAAACAATATGTCAAGGAACTCATAATGTTACCTTATTCTCCATTTTTAAACTGGCGAATATAAAGATACACAGTATGTTTTGAAATATTTAAGCGGTCTGCAACCTGATTAATGGCATCTTTAATATCAAAAATACCTTTCTCATAAAGGCTTAACACAACTTGCTTATTCTTAGCATTATTCGCGACTTCACGATCATTATTTACTTCTTCAATCGTGAACTCTAATGTTTGAGCCACTAAATCATCAACTGATGAGGCAAAGTTAACATCAGATGCAACTTCATGTGTTTCTTCAGGAATAAAGGTTTTGATTACTTCAGAGAATGGAACATCAAGGTTCATATTGATACACAATAAACCAATGACTCGACGTTCACGATTACGAATAGCAATCGTGATCGATTTCATCAATGCACCACTTTTCGCTCTAGTAAAGTAAGCCTTTGAAAAACTTGAATCTTCATCTGTAATATCATGTAACATTTGTAATGCCAAATCGGTAATTGGAGAACCAATCTTACGACCAGTATGTTCTCCATTCGCGATTTTAACCGCTGAACATTTCAAATCTTCCAGAGAGTGCAATACGATTTCGCAATGATTGCCAATGAGCATTGCCAAACCATCCACGGCAGCTTCATAAGACTTTAGTATTTCGTGATCAGTTTGAGTAAAAGGTCGGCTATCTAGTTTTTCAAACTCGCTGCTGTCACCATTAAATAACGGGCTAGACATTTGATTAATAATCCTTAAAGGCTTTAATTATGATAATGACTTGAGGTTCTATTTTTTATAACGATTCGTCATTGCGGATCAATTCAATATTGAAAAAATTTAAATATAAAAACAGAATTAAGAACGATTCTGACGTTAGATCGCCAGAAGATCTACGTCAAGTGACTTAAAATAAGAGCTTTGTGATAGGTCACAGCTTTTTTCATTTTTCTTCATATTTTGTACTCATCCCCTCTTTTTATTTTTTGAAAAATGCCTTTTTTAGGAGTGAGTGGGATAAAAATTGACTCTATTAAATAGATTACCTATATTCCAATTTATTGTTATTTTAACGAATAATTAATCCCGCCAATATACTGATGAAATGCCAATCTCAGTAAACTTCATCAATAATAGGATTAATTTCTGTTGCATCTATACCTATTGAGAGCCTCGCTTCCCCGGCCGATGAAAATCAATACAACAGTTATTGTTGCAACTTACATTGCTTGATTGATTTGCTTGATAACGTAGTTAACCAACATCGATATAATGATATGTTTTTTATATTTATTCATTGATATTTTATCAATTAGCTAATGATCACTAAAAATAATCAAGCTCTCTTATTGCTTATTTTATAGGTATATCATCATGTACTTACGTCAATATTGGGCAAAATTTGGTCCAACGACATTATTCGTTTTATTGTGGAGTAGTGGCGCTATCTTTTCTCGCTGGGGCTTAGATAATGGTAGCTCATTTGCTATTTTAACTTGGCGTTTTATTATCGCATTAGCATTTCTCTCTTTTTTGTGTATTCAGCGCCATCGTTTTTTACCCCCCAAAGGAAGTCGTTTAAAAACGGCATGGGTCGGCTTACTAATTATTGGTGGCTATTCCATCTGTTATCTTTTAGCTCTCGCTAATAGCGTTACCCCGGGAATGTTAGCCACAATTATGGGCGTTCAACCGATTATTACACTATGGATAATAGAACGTAATTTTACAGCAACACGGCTACTAGGGCTTTTAATCGCCTTAGCTGGATTAGTGTTAGTCGTTGCCCAAAGTTTATTTAATACAGCTTTCTCATTGACCGGAATGATTTATGCTTTAGTTGCACTACTTTGTATGAGCTTTGGTGCAATCTCACAGAAAAAACTGCAATTAGCACCAATGGATGCTCTGCCATTACAATATGTTGTTAGCCTAGTATTGTGCTTATTATTTGTGCCATTCCAGCCTTTTCATGCCTCATTAGACATAGGCTTTATCATTCCTGTGCTTTGGCTTGCCGTGATCATTTCTGTTGTTGCTCAATTGCTATTATACCGCTTACTCTCAAGTGGTAACTTAGTTAATGTTACAAGCTTATTCTATTTAGTACCCGGAGTGACGGCCTTAATGGATTATATTTTCTTGGGCAATAAGATGTCGCTACTTAGCTTGGCAGGAATGGGGGCTGTTATTATTGGTTTGCTGTTTGTATTTAAAAAAAACAATACAATCATTATTAAAGAAAAAATCGATTAATACTATATAAGTTAATAAATTATATACGTTAATAAATTATGTATTAGAAACAAAAATGCTGACATAAATGTCAGCATTTTTTCTTTAGAAATAAATTACTTGTCGCTTTCAACACTCAGTAATTCAATTTCAAACACTAAGGTTGAGTTAGCTGGGATACCGCTAGTTGCACGTTGTCCATAACCTAATTCAGGTGGAATAACTAATTTGATTTTACCGCCTTCTTTAATGTATTTCATACCTTCAGTCCAACCAGGAATAACGCTCTTCAGGCTGATTGTCAGAGGTTCTTTACGATCATAAGAGCTATCAAATTGTTTACCATCAATCAGCATACCCTTGTAGTTTACAGTAACACGGTCAGCATCTGTTGGTGTTTTTCCTTTACCCGGATTTTCAACTAAATACAGTAAACCGGATTTGGTTTTTACCACACCTTTTTCAGCAGCAAATTCTGTGCGGAATTTATCACCAGCAGCTTTGTTTTCAGTCGCTTCTTTTTCCATTTTTGCCGTTGCTGCAGTACGGACTTGATCTTCAAAAGCCGCTAATGTTAATTCAATTTCAGCATCTGACAATTTAGATTTACTATTAAATGCATCCTGAACACCTGCTAACAGTTGTTTAGAATCTAAAGTGATACCAATATTTTTTTGTTCTTGTAATGCAGCTTCCATATAGCGACCCATCGACGCACCTAACGCATAGGCATTTTGCTCATTTTGAGTTTTAAATGCGCTATTTAGTGTTGGCACTTTAGCGGCTTCTTCAGCGAATGCATGCGGTGCACTGAATGCGAAGGCTAAACTAGTTGCCAACAACGTCGTTTTTATTAAAGATTTCATCCCATTCTCCAGTATATGTTAGTGAGTCGCGACGTTTTGCAAACGATCAACATAGATCTTCACCAAAACGTTTTGCATCACTTCTTGCTGCCGTTGCGGTATATACTCGTCATACTTCAAGTTGTCGCGTTGTTGACTGAGTTTATTTACACGAGTCACATACGATGTATGTGTTCTTAGTGACTTATTCACTTGTCGCCTAGTCGCACCTCGAATATTTAGAGTATAAACCTCATCCACGGGTAGCAATTTTATATGAATTTAAAAAATTTGCCGACACTCTTAACAGTTAATGTTAGGATTTTTGTCAGCACAGAGTGCTACCACATTAGCAAAATAGTCTTTTATCTCAAACCAGATTTATGTCTTCCTGTGTATATATCAGTAAATAAGATTAAATTTCGCAAGTTTGTTAATCATAGTCGTCGTAATAGGACATTTTAAAGGAGGAAAAACACAATGGATATTAAGGAAGTAGAGCGATTGCTCATTCAATTAGAAAGCAAAGTTGCTTTCCAAGATGCGACTATTGAAGAATTAAATCAGGTGGTCACACAGCAACAAATTGAAATTAGTCGCTTTAAAGAAGCCTTAAAAATTGTTTCTGAGCGTCTAAAAAATTCTCAAACCTCAATACTTGCTAGACCTGAGGATGAAACTCCTCCACCTCACTATTGAGTTGTTGTTCGCTGTTAATATCAACGCTGAAAACAAAAAAGGAGCGCTTAAACGCTCCTTTTGATCTTTTCAAAGAAAGATTAGTGCTGACAACCACAACCGCCATTGCCGTGGCCGTGACCATGACCGCCGCCACAGCATCCACCTTCTTCACCGTGTGAATGACCATGACCGTGACCACCGCCACAGCATCCGCCTTCTTCACCGTGACCGTGGCCACCACAACATTCGTGCTCTTCTTCTTCACCATGTACGTGACCGTGAGCTAATTCTTCTTCAGTCGCTTCACGAATTGCAACGATTTCAACATGAAACTTCAGGTTTTGACCTGCTAACATGTGGTTACCATCAACAATAACTTCGTCACCTTCAATACCTGTAATTTCTACTGGTACTGGACCTTGGTCAGTATCGGCCAGAAAACGCATACCCACTTCTAACTCATCAACACCCACAAAAACATCTTTCGGTACACGTTGAACTAAGTTTTCGTCATATTGACCATATGCATCATCAGAAGCAACTTCTACGTCGAATTTTTCACCAACTTCTCGACCTGTTAATGCATTTTCTAAACCACTGATTAAAGAACCACGGCCATGCAGATAGTCTAACGGTGCGCTCACCGTGGACTCATCAACTAAAACACCGTCTTCTGATCTTACTTGATAAGCCAGACTAACTACCAAGTCGTTTGCTACTTTCATGACATCTCCTACATACCCGTGGGCAAAATTTTCCCGATTGTAACGAAAAATAAATCTTCTGTATCGGGTTATATCAAAAAACCTATAATTATTGTGGTGTAAAGATCCCAATGACTTGTTCATTTTCACGAACAAGTGAGTTAACTTCACCCTCTGTTTGCCGTTGTTGATGGCCACATTTCGCACATTCCACAATATCCACTTTATCTTCACGCCACATTTTAAGTGTATCTTGAGCTTGACAGTGTGGGCACACAGCTCCTGCAATAAAGCGTTTACGGGTTGCAGACATGGGGGCAGTTCTCCTATTTATCAATAGATTTTTTTTCTTGATGTATTTGAGGAATGTCTTCTGTTAAAGATTCATCCCAAACATCAGGCTGATGGTGCTCTTGACGAATCTCTTCACTAAAGAGTTCCTCAAGTTCCCGCCTCGCCTCTTTTACTCGTGAAACGTTAGAGACTTCTTCAGGAGATTCATCCACCAGCTTTCTCAATAAGTTAATATCCAGACGACGAAAATGCTGTTGTGCCCGATAAGCTTGATGAGGATGCATGCCTAAGTTAATTAACGTTTTACGTCCTAATTCTAAGGCACTAGAAAATGTTTCTCGGCTAAAATCTGTCACCCCCGCTTTGAGCAACTCATGAGCCTCAACACGACCTCTTGCCCTTGCAATAATATGCAAGTTAGGAAAATGATGTTGGCAAAGATGAACGATTTCCATCGTAGCTTCGGGCTCATTACTGGTGATAACAATAGTTTTAGCATGCTCAGCACCAGCAGCACGTAATAGATTGAGATCGGTGGCATCACCGTAATAAACTTTATAGCCATATTTACGCATGGTGCTTATACTGCCGACATCATGCTCTAATACCGTGACATTAACCTTGTTCGCCATTAATAAACGCCCTACAACCTGTCCCATTCGACCAAATCCGACAAGAATGACCTCAGGGTGGTTATTTTCAACAAAGGGCTGTTCGTCCGTTTTAGCTTCATTATAACGACGAGCAAACACAGCGTCTGTCATTTGCATCACAACCGGCGTTGTCATCATAGAAAGTGTGACAACAACCAACAATAATGCCATTTGCTGACTTTCTAATACGCCCATTGCCATAGATGTCGAGAAAACAACAAACGCAAATTCCCCACCTTGGCTTAATACAGCTGAAAATTGTAAGCGTGTAGAAAAGCGTAATCTGGCTAACCAAGCGATACTATAAAGTATCAATGCTTTCACAATAACCAGAACTAAGACACCCAATAATACTTGGGGAAGATAACGCCATAAAATACCGATATCTAAAGACATACCGACAGAGATAAAAAAGAGTCCTAAAAGTAGACCTTTAAAAGGTTCAATAGAGATCTCCAATTCATGTCGATATTCTGAATCTGCCAATAACACTCCCGCAATAAAGGTTCCCATTGCCATTGAAAAACCTAGCGTTTCCATAAAAATAGCGGCACCTAATACCACAAGTAGCGCAGCAGCAGTAAAAACTTCCCTTACTCCAGATTTCACAACTAAGCGTAGGAGTGGACGTAATAAATAACGCCCACAAATCAGCAATCCAGCAAAAGCAGCCACTTTCAAGCCAATTCGATACCAATCACTGCTTGCCGTTTCTCCGGCTAACAAAGGAATAACGGCAAGGATAGGAATAACCGCCATATCTTGGAAAAGCAAAACAGCAAAACCTAATTGCCCACCTTCATTATGATTCATTCCTTTCTCATTCATAAGTTGCAATGCCATCGCCGTAGAAGACATCGCAATACCCAATCCACCAATAACGGCAGCCTGCCATGAGAAAGAAGTAAAAACGAGAATGAGCCCAGAAAAAATAGAAGCAGTTAATACCACCTGCATTGAACCCACACCAAAAATGGCGCGTCTCAATTCCCATAACTTAGCTGGATTTAATTCCAAACCAATAAGGAACATTAAAAAGACCACACCTAACTCAGCAAAATGTAAGATATTGTCGACATCTTTAAACAGTCCTAATCCCCATGGTCCAATGGCAATACCGGCAATCAAATAACCGAGTACTGCACCAATTTTAAGACGTTGGGCAATAGGTACCATAACTACAGCGGCACACAGGAAAAAGAGCACAGCTTTAATCATCCAATTATCTTCCATTAAGCTTGCTCCCCTTCAAGTGGCGCACTTAACCAATGGCGATAAGCTTCACCAATATGGGTCAGTGTTGTTTTAGATTGTTGTCTTGCTGAATACACAATCATTGGTGATAGCCAGCGCATACCACACATTTCTGCCATTAATTCCAATGGGCGTAATAATTCCGTGAGTGTATAGTGATTCTTCCCATTATGTTGATAAGCTTGCTCTGGCTCGCCCGTTGTAATAACACAACGAAATGACTTACCCTTTAATTGCGCTCTACCTGCTTTGTTAGCAAATGGCCGAGTTAACACTCTGTCTTGCCACTCTTTTAATAATGCTGGGCAACTATATGTTTGCAACGGAAATTGAAAAACGATCACTTGGTGCTGACATAACAAAGATTGTTCATGGTGTATATCAATAAAAAAATCAGGATAAGTAGCATATAAATCATGGATAGTTATATTCTCTAAATCCCTCACCGCTTTTAATAACGCTTTATTGGCAATTGATTGGCGCGGCTCGGGATGAACATACACCAGCAATACATTTGATGCGTTTGACATCATTCCTCCTTACAAAACGTGTCAGAAACTGTTTTTTCCGTTACCATGCACGCATTGTGACCAACTGTTACGAACAACTTACTCTATATATTAATTTACATACTCTTAATAGACGATATTTATGATTGTTTTTTCTTCTTTGCAAATTCGCCGTGGTGTCAGAGTGTTACTGGACAATGCCAGTGCAACCATTAATCCAGGGCAAAAAATTGGTCTAGTCGGTAAAAATGGCTGCGGCAAAACCACATTACTTTCTTTATTGAAAGGTGAACTTCAAGCTGAAGCAGGCAATGTCACCTATCCTAGTACATGGTCAATGGCATGGGTTAACCAAGAAACACCGGCACTTGATGTACCTGCTATTGATTATGTTATTGATGGTGATAGAGAATATCGCCAGTTAGAACAACGATTACAAAAAGCTAACGAGATAAATGATGGCCACGCCATTGCACTAATACACGGGCAATTAGATGCAATAAACGCATGGACAATACAATCTCGTGCAGCGACCTTACTAAATGGTTTAGGTTTTAGCCAACAGCAGCTTAGTGAACCTGTAAAATCATTTTCAGGTGGCTGGAGAATGCGTTTAAACTTAGCACAAGCGCTGATTTGTCGTTCTGATTTACTACTACTCGATGAACCCACCAACCACTTAGATTTAGATGCTGTTATTTGGCTAGAAAAATGGCTGAAAAGCTACACTGGTACACTTATTTTAATTTCCCATGACCGTGATTTTCTTGATCCTATCGTGGATAAAATATTACATATCGAGCAAGAAAAAATCTTTGAATATTCGGGTAACTACTCTTCGTTTGAAATGCAACGTGCAACCAAACTCGCACAACAACAAGCTTTATTTGAAAATCAACAAGCCAAAATTGCACACTTACAGAGTTTTATCGATAGATTTAAAGCAAAAGCGACAAAAGCAAAACAGGCTCAAAGCCGTGTCAAAATGCTTGAACGAATGGAACGAGTCGCGCCGGCACATTCAGATAACCCATTTCAATTTAGTTTCCGTCAACCTGAAAGCTTACCTAATCCACTTTTATCAATGGAGAAAGTCAGCGCGGGTTATGGTGAAAAAGTTATTCTTAATGACATCAAACTCAATTTAGTTCCTGGCTCACGTATTGGATTATTAGGACGTAATGGCGCAGGTAAATCAACACTGATTAAATTACTTGCAGGCGAAATTCAACCATTACAAGGGAAATTAGCTCTTTCTAAAGGTATAAAACTTGGTTATTTTGCCCAGCATCAATTAGAGTTTTTACGTTCTGATGAATCGGCACTACAACATTTAACTCGTTTAGCGCCCAAAGAGACTGAACAAAAATTACGTGATTACTTGGGAGGATTCGGCTTCCATGGCGATAAAGTCACTGATGCTTGTGGTCAATTTTCTGGAGGAGAAAAGGCTCGTTTGGTCTTATCCCTTTTAGTTTGGCAACGTCCTAACTTGTTACTAATGGATGAGCCAACAAACCACCTTGATTTAGATATGCGCCAAGCACTGACCCAAGCTTTAATTAGCTTTGAAGGGGCAATTGTAGTCGTATCGCATGATAGACACTTATTACGCTCTACCACTGATGATCTCTATCTTGTACACGATGGTCAAGTTGAATCATTTGATGGCGATCTTGATGATTATCAACAATGGTTAGTTGATCAAAATCGCCAAGAGACTCAGGCCAATAAGAGCCAACAAGATAACGACAATACCACGACAACGGCCAATTTAAGTGCTCAAGATAGAAAAGAGCAAAAACGCAAAGAGGCTGAATTTAGACAACAAACCCAACCTTTACGCAAGAAACTCACAACATTGGAAAGCAAGATGGATAAATTAAGCCAAGAGCTTAGTGATATCGAAACAGCTCTTTCTGATAGTGGTATTTATGATGCTAGCCGTAAGAGTGAGCTTTCTGATTGCTTAAGCCGACAAAGTGTTACGAAATCCGCACTAGAAGAAGTGGAAATGGAGTGGATGGAGTTACAAGAAACACTGGAAGAAATGACAAACACATTTGAAGCTCAATAATACAACGCAATTTATTAATAAAGGAACTATTTAAGTGGAATAGCTCCTTTATTTTTGCCCTGCAATTCATTCTGAAAATTTATACAATTCATTTCACTTACGGTATTTATATCATTTTACAATAGCACGATTTACACAAAATATAATCTCACTCTATCCGACAATAATCCAATAAAAATAGTTATTTAACATTTATTCTCCACCTATTTATATTAAGTAAGAGAAATAAATTCTTTCTCACTAAAGTTTTTAACATTCCAGCCGAATTAATCATTCTGCTAAGTGGACCTCCCACTTACCAAAGATAAGTCAAAGCTAATAGGTAGGGTTATGTTAAAACGAATTAAAATCTCTCAAGGTTTAATGTGTGTCCTGACTCTGTTTTGTATTATTCAGATCATTTCTGGAGTACAAAGCATTCACGATGCCTACCAGACTCAAAATAAACTCACGAAAATTTCATACAGTTTCGATCAACTACGCACCATGGATAATACCTATGCGGAGTTGAATACATTACGTACTGATATTATTGCACAAGCATTTAGCTATATTTCAAATCCTCAAACCGAGGATGCAAACATTACCGCATTTATGCAAACCATGCCTGCGCGTAAAGCACAAGTTGATGCATTGATGAATGAGTATGTTGAGCTATCCGCGCAAACAGGTTTCGATCAGCAACGTATGGCGCAGATCAAACAGCTCTATCAAAAGAGCCGCGCTGATCTTGATTTACTGGCACAGTATTTAAATGAACGTAACACTAACGCGGTTCGTTTAATTTTAAAAAGCCCTGCAAACACTAACTTTACGAATTCATTGTATGAAGCCACAGACTTTATTACCGATGAAGTGGTTAACCCTTCAGTGATTGAAGCAGAAGATAATTACCATCGCATGTTGTGGATAGCATCACTCTTTATGAGTATCTTCCTCATCTTTACCGCCTTAGTGCTTATTTGGATCCGCAAATACATTATTGTACGCATTAACCAAATGATCGCCTATCAAGAAGCAATTGCTAAAGGTGATTTAGTCAGTCACATTGATATCGATGTTTCAGGTAAGAGTGAAATCGATCAGCTCATGTTTGGCTTACAGCAAATGCGCGCTCAGTTAAAAGAGATGGTAAGCTCTATTCGAAATACTAGTGCAACTATTTACACTGGTGTACAAGAAATCACCGCAGGTAATAATGACTTATCAAGCCGAACAGAAGAGCAAGCCAGTGCATTAGAAGAAACGGCGTCCAGCATGGAGCAGATGACCGCAACGATTCGTAATAACACTGAAAGCGCTCGTGAAGTAACAGAGCTCGTTATGAGCACTGCCGATATTGCCGTTCAGGGTGGTGAGCATAGTAATAAGATGGTCATGACAATGACCGACATCGCCGATCGCTCACAAAAAATTGGTGAAATCACTGCGGTTATTGATGATATTGCTTTCCAAACCAATATATTAGCCCTTAACGCTGCCGTTGAAGCAGCCAGAGCTGGTGAACAAGGTCGAGGTTTCTCTGTTGTAGCAAGTGAAGTTCGCAATTTAGCACAGCGTAGTGCAGAAGCAGCAAAAGAAATCAAAGAGCTAATTGAATCAACAATATTACGTGTTAGACAAGGTAACGATCTCGTCGAACAAGTCAGTCTATCAATGGGCGAAATTGTGACATCTGTTAATCATGTCTCGGGTTCGATGAAAGAGATTTTATCGGCATCAGAAGAGCAAACGCGCGGTATTACACAAATCAGCCTTGCTGTTAATGAGATGGATAAAGCAACTCAGCAAAATGCAGCGATGGTTGAACAATCAACCGCAGCTTCTGCCACATTAAGTGAACAAGCAAGTATATTGGATACTATTGTGAATACATTTAAAGTTGGGCATGAAAAAGTTGCCCCCGTGAAAGCAATATTGCCTACATTATCAGTTAAGTCACAAGATACTGAAACACTTAAAACACCAACAATCAAAACCAATAATCATGAAACAGACGATAATTGGGAAAGCTTTTAATGATATCTCTCACACAACATCGTATGAGAGCACTGTGTAGAAAATAGTCCAAAGCATATAACAAAACCTCTACCTACCCTACTCCCAGTGATTTTTCTGGGAGTATTTCGTCTGTTATCGTACATAAACACCAAAAGCAGATCGTTTTTCATACAAAATAAAGAATTTTTTTAAGAAAAATTAAGAGCGTTTATGAAATTGAAAATTTTATTTTACTTATCATAAGATAAAAAAATAAATAAAAATAAAATACTGCTTATTATCGTTTTAATATTAAACAATGCATTATTAACATTTATATATTAGCAATTAACACAAAAAATAAGTAAGGCAATATACTTATGGTTTTTTCTATTAATCATTAGAAAATTTTAGCCATTAGCTGACAATTAAAGCTAAAAAAAGAAATATAAGTTGTTTTTACTATCAAACTGAGTAGAAAAGATAAAGTTTTTAAATATCTAGCCGAATAAGTTTAATTGATAAATAGTTATCGCTCCTTGCTGTGTGTCCTATAAACCAATTAAATAGGTAAGGCTATGCTGAAACGAATAAAAATATCTAATGGCTTAATGTTTATCTTAATACTGTTTTGCGCTATTCAACTTTTTTCAGGTGCAATGAGTATCCGTGATGCGAGTTTAACAAATAAACGGATCTCACAATTAGCGAATGGTTTTGAACAGATAAAAACGATGGATTATGGTTATGCTGAGTTAAATAAATTACGTGAAGATATGCTAAATGTTATGTTTGAAGCTCATCTCACACCCGATATAGCAGAAAATAAAACCTCTGATTTCCTTTCCTCTTATCCAAAAAGAAAACAAGAAGTTATACGTATTATTACCGAATATTTTACGGCTACCGAAGAAGCCGATTTTGATCCCGAAAAAATAGAGAGCATGAAAAAACTCTTTAATCGTGTACTTTACGACCTTGATCAACTTGCATCATGCCTAGAGATCCGCGATTACTACGGTTTTCAATCTATTTATGCACATAATACCAATGAACGCTTTACTCAATCCCTTTATGAAGCAACAGATTATCTCAGTGATAACGTTGTTACTCACGCAATAAAAGCCGCTCAAGGTAATTATGAACGTTCCTTGGTCTTAGCTTTTGTCTTTATGTTTATTTTTATTCTTTTCACTATTCTTGTTGTAGTTTGGATACGTCGAAATATTGTTTTACGTATCAATCAAATTGTCGATTATATGTCGGAAATTTCACAAGGAAATTTATTAGAAAATAAAGATGTCACAGCAAAAGGAAATAATGAAATCGACCAATTAATTACAGGTATTCAATATATGCGTACCGAACTGTCATTAATTGTGAATGCGATCCGAGGGACAAGTCATCATATTTATACAGGTGTTCAAGAGTTATCAGCAGGAAATACCGATCTATCTTGTCGTACTGAAGAGCAAGCGAGTGCATTAGAAGAAACCGCCTCAAGTATGGAACAACTCACAGCAACAGTGAGAAACAATACAGAAAGTGCTCGTGAAGTTTCACACCTTATCAGTCAAACCTCCAATATTGCCAGCAAAGGGGGCGATGTCACCAATAGAATGGTGAAAACGATGACTGACATAGCCGATAGCTCACAAAAAATAGGTGAAATCACTGCCGTTATCAATAGCATCGCCTTCCAAACCAATATTCTCTCGTTAAATGCTGCGGTTGAAGCAGCCAGAGCGGGTGAACAAGGCCGAGGTTTCTCAGTCGTGGCAACCGAAGTCCGGGAACTGGCACAGCGTAGTGCCGAAGCTGCAAAAGAAATCAAAGAGCTAATTGATGCCTCTATTAGCCGTGTTCGTCATGGTAATGATCTTGTTGAACAAGTTAGCATTTCTATGGGAGAAATACTGACATCTGTAAAACATGTTGAAGATTCAATGACTGAAATTTTATCTGCGTCAGAAGAACAAACTCGAGGTATTACTCAAGTGTCTCTTGCTGTCACTGAAATGGATAAAGCTACACAGCAAAATGCAACAATGGTTGAACAATCCTCCGCTGTTGCCAGCTTATTGACTGAAGAAGCAGGTAATCTTGAGCAAATCGTTGAACAGTTTAAAACAGCGGAAAGTGAACAGTTCAATAAAAAGGCACAACACAAAGCAAGAGAAAAACAGTTCTCATCTGAAAAATTACTACAGACAAAAAATGAGGAAATAAAAAATACAGCCAAAGATGAAGTGAAAGAGAGAAAATCGGCAAAAGAAACAGCGACTGTAAATGACGATGAAGATGATGATTGGACAAGTTTTTAACCCATTAATTTGGTCATAATAAAAACGTGATTTAGATAAACAGAAGACACCTATTTTTAGTCGGTGTCTTCTATTTTTTAACTTATGACAAATTAATGAAATACATTGATTGCACTAACTAAGTAGTTAGTTTGTACTTTCATTTCACCTGAAATCATTGAGGCTTTGGAAACATAATTCGCATTTTCATGCGTAATCGATTCTAATTTTTCAACCGCACGACCAAGCTCTTTTAACCCCGCACTCTGCTCTGATGAGGCAAGACTAATTTCACCAATTAAATCAGTCACATTTTTAACATGCACCACAATATCTTCCATAGTCCCGACTGTTTCATTGACTTGCTTTGAACCGACTTTGATATTGCTACTTGAAGCACTGATCAAGGCTTTGATCTCTTTAGCCGCTTCTGCACTACGCTGTGCCAGTTCCCGGACTTCGGTTGCCACGACTGAGAAACCTCGACCTTGTTCGCCTGCCCTAGCCGCTTCTACAGATGCATTAAGTGCAAGAATATTAGTTTGGAAGGCAATGCTATCAATAACACCAATGATATTACTAATACGATCAGAGCTTTTCGCAATATCATTCATTGTATTAACAATACTATCCATTGCACTACCTCCTTTTATCGCAGCCTCACAAGTGATATTAGAAAGACTGTTTGCCTGCCCCGCCGTTTCACTATTGCTGCTTACCGCTGTCGTTAATTCATTCATGGTCGAGGCAGTTGCTTCAACATTACTGGCAGTTTGCTCCGTTCTCACATACAGATCGCGATTACCTGCGGCTAATTGATCACAAGAGATATCGACTTGATGAATTTGATGGCTCACATCACTAACTAACCAACGAAACATACGCCCTAATTGATTAACTGAACGCTGTGTCATACCCACTTCATCAATACGATTTATATAGGTAACGTTATGTTCATCGCCAGTTGCAACACGATTTGCTTGTTCATTAAGCAGTCTAATTGGCTTAACAAGCTGAAAATAGAGAATACGCTCATTTGCCATCAGTAATACCAGCAAAATCATAATATGCATAAAAAGAGCATACCCCGATAAACCAGCAAACCATGCACTTAACAACATGAAAGGTAGGGGTAATAGGATAAAAAAACGGAGTCGTTTTTTTAATGAAATGGTTTGATTCCATGAGCGCCAACATTGCCATCCTTTATAAACAAAAGCGCCTTTTAAAAACCTATGTGAAGGATACTTACCTTGATTAAATGCAGCATAAAGTGCTGAAGCCTGTGCTATTTCCTCTTTTTTTACTGAAGTCCTTACCGACATAAAACTTTGAATTTTACCCTGACGTATAATTGGGGTGATATTCGCTCTTACCCAATAGTAATCCCCATTTTTACGTCGATTTTTCACGATCCCAGTCCAAACTTCTCCTTGCTTTAACGTTTGCCACATATCCTTAAAGACTTCTGAAGGTATATCTGGATGCCGAACAATATTGTGGGGTTGCCCCACAAGCTCTTCCATTGAAAATCCACTGACTTCAATAAAGTCCTCATTGGCATAAATAATATTGCCATCAAGATCTGTCGTCGACATCAGTGTTGCGTTTTCAGATACCGGGTATTCTCGCTGTGTCACCGGTTGATTGTTACGCATTAGTTACTCTCCTCGATATTGAAATCAAAACATCTCAACAAAAAAAGACTGCCTAAATAACTATCGTTTCGGCCGTTAAGAGAATAACTTTAGTAATAAGTGTAAATACCTATGTTTAAATATTAGTTTTTTGAATCAGTTCAAATTTTTTAATTATCCAGGCTATTAATTAATGCCTGTGAACTCAATACTAATGTCTTCGCACACTCATCGCGTTTCTTTAATAACGCCATGAAAATAAGGTCAGTGATCGTGTTTTGTGCTGTACGTGAAGAGATTGAAGCGCTTCGCCACTCCCCCTCATCCGCAATTGTTTCTAATATATAATCAGAAATTTGGCCCAATGGTGAATGTTTTTCTCCTGTAATAGCAATGATTTTAGCTCCCTGTTTTTTAGCCACAGAGGCCGCAACCAACATGTCTTTTCTTTTACCGCTATAAGAAATTACAATCTGTAAATCCTTTGGACTTAACATCTGAGCAACAGATATTTGTACATGATGATCTGTTTCAATCAGCGTTGTTATTCCTATTTTTTGCAATTTATAACTTAGATCTCTTGCAACTAATCCTGAACCACCAATACCAATAATTTGAACACGTTGTGCTTCATCAATAAGCTGAACGACTTTTTCAAAATGAAGATAATTAATTTGACGAGTCGTATCACAAATTGAATTACTTTTCTCTTGAGCGAGTTTCTGAGCAATAACAACTAAACTATCATCGGCATCTATTTGGTTATGTAATATATTAGAGTTTGTTCCTGGATTCGCATTTTTCCTGCCAAGATCTTCACTGATTGCAAGTTTCAAAGAAGGAAAACCTTTAAACCCTATTTTTTGGCTAAATTTAACAATTGCCGATTGACTCACCCCCATAATTTGAGCAAGTTGTTGTGAGGAAAGAGTCACTGTTTTTTCCGGATTGTCTAAAATATAGTCTGCTATTTTGCGCTGATTTGTAGCCATACCTGGCTTTATCCAGGCAATTTTTGTTAATGTTGGCATAATGACAATATCCACTTCGAGTTCTATATAGTTATATCTGGAATAGTTCTTGGTACAGCGTTTACTACCTAAAAAAATTAAATTTTTAGAATAAAATCAATTAAAAATAGAAAATGAACAATAATAAAGTATAGGGGAAATTACCTTATTATTGGAATACTTATTTTTATAATTGTTTTATAATTATCTTTTCAATCCAATCTATGTTTATCGCCCCGAGATTTTTATAATACTTAATTTATTTTTCTCTCTTTTTTTAATAATAATTTATTCTTTTAGGTCAATAGGACGATATAGGCTTATTCTATTTACATTTAATTATTTATTATTTTCAAATATTTTCATTAAGTTAACAACCTTTCAAAAACATAAACGTAATATAATTTATTTTAAAAAGAAAACCATCAAAAAAGAATAAATAATTCTCTATAAAATAGTTATTTTTACATTTAAATTATGTAAATAATAAAAAAATAAAAAATCAAGTAGCTAAATAATAGGATTAGCATCGCGACTAAAAATTTAGTCATCTGTTTATATAAAGTCGTATTTTAACACGAATAATTGTGTCAGTGGGCGATCGTAGCTCTCTCTTTTTATAGCGGAATACTCTTTTTTTGATACATACCAAAAGATATCATTTCAACTAATCTTAAAAAAACATTATTTACAGCAAAAAAGTTTTATTAATTATTGATTTTAAACTATTTTATTAATTTACTCTATCCAGATCAAAGGTACACAGAGCGCCGTTAATAATCCCATTAAGATATTGAAAATAAACCATGTACGTCTGCTTTGTAAAAATAGGCTAATCAATGTTCCGCCTAATATCCAAACAACACCCGCAACGAAATTAACAATAACCATAACAATACTAATAGTAATAATCGAACTAAAATAAGCATCGCCTGATAAACTGAAGCTTCCTACAGCACCTAATCCCATCATCCACGCTTTTGGATTTAGAAATTGCAATAATCCACCCTGAAACCAACTTACTGCCTGTAAGGCTTTTGCTGGAATATCTAAACGCTGATAAGATGATGCCGCGGTTTTCCAAGCAAGCCAAAGCAAATACGCACTCCCAACTATTTTCAATCCGATATGCAGAGCAGGATAAATTATCAATAAAGTGGCAACACCAAATGCAGAGCTCAATAAAACGCATTGCATACCTAACATAATGCCAGCCATTAGTTTTAACGAGCCTTTAAAGCCTACATTTGCCCCTGATGAGGTAAGCAGTAAGTTGTTTGGTCCGGGTGTTATCGCAGCAATAAACAGGAAAATAGTTAAGGAAGAAATAAGGCTAATTGTCATGATAAAGACTCAAAAATGTGACAGGCGTTTTATTTTCACCGAAAATAGCAGTATGTTATTTAGCAAACAAGTGTTAATTCATTTTGATAGACGGAAAATATGTCTCAATACTTTAATCCAATGCGTTGGGCTAAAAATCCACACTTACAGACGCTCTTACCAAGAATTGTACGTAGAACGCCACAATTGACGCCACACTGGCAACGACTCAATCTTCCAGACAACGATTTTGTTGATTTAGCGTGGAGTGAAGATCCGACAACGGCACTCAATAAACCGCGCTTAGTCATCTTTCATGGCTTAGAAGGTGGATTTAGTAGCCCTTATGCTCACGGCATGTTAACCGCAGCAAAAGAGAGAGGCTGGCTAGGTGTTGTGATGCACTTTAGAGGATGTAGTGGTGAACCCAATAGACAAAACCGTATTTATCACTCAGGTGAAACGGAAGATGCTCGCTACTTCTTAAATTGGTTGAAAAAGGAATTGGGTGAGCAACCTACAGCTGCGGTTGGCTATTCTCTTGGTGGAAATATGCTTGCCTATTATCTAGCGGAAAGTGGTGAAAATGCGGTTGTAGATGCGGCCGTTATTGTCTCTGCACCATTAATGCTAGAACCATGCTCAACAAAAATTGAACATGGCTTTTCTCGTTTTTATCAATGGTATCTGTTAAAAGAACTCAAAAATAACGCAACACGAAAACTTATTCGTTATCCAGAGTCCTTACCGATCAGCTTATTGACGATAAAATCCATCAAAAAACTACGCCAATTTGATGATCTTATTACCTCTAAAATTCATGGCTTTAAAGATGCGTTAGATTATTATCGCCAATGCAGTGCATTACCTTTATTAAACAAAATAAAGAAAGCCACGCTTATCATTCATGCTAAAGATGATCCATTTATGTCTGCAGATGTGATCCCTGATGTCAGAACACTCCCCAATAATATTGAATATCAACTTACAGAATTTGGTGGGCATGTGGGATTTGTTGGTGGAAAACTATCAAAACCAGTGATGTGGCTTGAAAGCCGAATACCTGACTGGTTATCCGCTTATTTGGAGAAAACCCAATGATAATTCCTTGGAATGAGCTTTCCACAGAGACACTTGATAATCTTATTGAAAGTTTTGTTTTACGAGAAGGCACTGATTATGGTATCCAAGAGAAAACGCTTGAACAAAAAGTCGCCGATGTAAAAAAACAACTTAAATCTGGTGAGGCCGTGTTGGTTTGGTCTGAACTTCATGAGAGCGTTAATATTATGCCTGCATCGCAGTTTCGCTCTGATTAATTATTCAAAGCAAGCGATGCATCGCCATCAATAAGGGCCAACCTTATTTAGCAAAAGGATAACCTATGTCAATCAAGCATCCTATCATCGCAGTGACTGGCTCAAGTGGTGCAGGAACTACCACAACAAGCCAAGCTTTTCGTAAAATATTCCAACAACTCAATGCAAATGCCGCATTGATTGATGGCGATAGTTTCCATCGCTATACCCGTCCCGAAATGGATATGGCGATAAGAAAAGCCAGAGAACAAGGTAGACATATCAGTTATTTTGGCCCTGAAGCAAATGATTTTAGCTTACTGAGCAAAACATTAAGTCAATATAGTGATACTGGGCAAGGTCAATCTCGCAAATATCTACACTCTTATGATGAAGCAACACCTTACAATCAATTACCAGGAACATTTACCCCTTGGGAACCCTTAGCCGATAATACTGATGTTCTCTTTTATGAAGGATTACATGGTGGCGTTGTTACCAACGAGCATAATGTAGCTCAACATGTTGATTTATTGGTCGGTGTTGTTCCTATCGTAAACCTAGAGTGGATACAAAAGCTTATTCGAGACACCACAGAAAGAGGACACTCGCAAGAGGCAGTAAGAGACTCAGTTGTACGCTCAATGGATGATTATATTAGCTACATTATTCCTCAATTCTCACGCACTCACATTAATTTCCAGCGAGTCCCAACTGTTGATACTTCGAATCCTTTTTCTGCTAAAGCAATTCCCACTCTGGATGAAAGCTTTATTGTTATTCGTTTTCGAGGCTTAACCGATATTGATTTTCCCTATTTACTTGCAATGCTACATGGCTCATTTATGTCGACAATAAACACGATTGTTGTACCAGGAGGGAAATTAGGATTAGCGATGGAATTAATTATGGCGCCATTAGTCAAAAAATTATTAAATGGCGAAAAGATAAGTTAACCAAAATAAAAATTATCTCTATAAAAATAATATCCCATTAATTAAGGGATATTATTTTTCAAATTAAACTTTATTTTAAAATATCAAAATTAGTCAGCATTTTTTATTTCAAATGAATGCGTAATATTGGCTGCTTTTCCTAGCATTAAAGAAACAGAACAATATTTTTCTGCCGATAATTGAACCGCTCGTTCTACAATTTTATCCGTTAACTCTTTACCTGAAACAATAAAATGTAAATTGATATCAGTAAATAAACGAGGAGCTTCTTCACGTCGTTCTGATGTTAATTTTACTTCACAATCAGTCACTTGGTGACGACCTTTTCGTAAAATGCTTACAACATCAATAGCGCTACACCCACCCGCAGCAATTAAAACCATTTCCATTGGGCTTGGGGCTTTATCTCCTGAATTCCCATCCATCATAATTTGATGGCCAGATGAAGATTCACCGACAAAAGATAAATCTTCAACCCACTTAACTCTCGCTTCCATTTATTTTCCCCTAAAGATGACAGAAACTAAAAGAGTACATTCTCATAATTCAACTAGCAATTAGCAAATAGGTTTATTATGCTGACTGCGTAAAACGAGACTTAATGCACTAATTGTGTTAAAAACAATATCTGCTTGATGATAGTGGTTAAGATCAATGCATTATTTTCTCATTTATTATAATCTATTCCATATTAACTTACCGTGTTCTCAGGAAGTTAATAGGTAAAGATAGGATTTTTAAGCACGCTGTCTCAAAAGGGAACCTATCCGTTTTGAAAGGCTGCATTTAACGTACAGAGGATAACGCGAATGGTTCTCGGCAAGCCGCAAACAGACCCGACTCTTGAATGGTTTTTGTCACACTGCCATATTCACAAATATCCATCCAAGAGCACGCTGATCCACCAAGGTGAGAAAGCGGAAACACTTTATTATATTGTTAAAGGTTCCGTGGCTGTTCTTATTAAAGATGAAGAAGGAAAAGAGATGATCCTCTCCTACCTAAATCAGGGGGATTTCATCGGTGAACTTGGATTATTTGAAGAAGATCAAGAACGTAGTGCATGGGTTAGAGCAAAAACAGCCTGTGAAGTAGCAGAAATTTCCTATAAAAAATTCCGCCAATTAATTCAGGTTAACCCTGATATTCTGATGCGCCTTTCTGCTCAAATGGCGAACAGATTACAAACGACATCAGAAAAAGTAGGTAATCTTGCTTTCCTTGATGTAACAGGTCGTATTGCACAAACCTTATTAAACTTAGCAAAACAACCCGATGCAATGACGCATCCTGATGGCATGCAAATTAAAATTACACGTCAGGAAATTGGTCAAATCGTTGGTTGTTCACGCGAAACTGTAGGCCGTATTCTGAAAATGTTGGAAGATCAAAACTTGATCTCCGCACACGGTAAAACTATCGTTGTTTACGGGACTCGCTAAGTTTCCCTCTCGAACAAACAATAGCCCATAAAAGGGCTATTGATATACTTTTGTATAAGCCCCATCTTCGTTGATGGGGTTTTTCGTTGATACTACCCTTTTACAAATTCTGCAATAGCCGCTTTTAATGCCACCATTCCTTCTTGTAGCTCTTCTTGAGTAATAATTAACGATGGTGTAAAACGCATCACATCGGCTCCTGCGTTTAACATCATTAAACCATGTTTGGCTGCAAGACCGAGTAACTCTTTGGCTTTACCTTCATATTGCGGTGCCAATTGTGCACCAATCAATAAACCTTGTCCTCGAATTTGCGAAAAGACATTATACGTTTGATTGATTGCCACCAGTTCATCCACAATCCATTGATAACGCTTTTCTACACCTTCAAGTACTTCAGATGTATTAATTAAATCAAATGCAACATTACCCACTGCACAAGCTAATGGATTACCACCATAAGTTGTACCATGAGTCCCTACGCCCATGACAGAAGCTATCTCATCTGTTGTTAACATCGCACTGAGTGGAAAACCACTCCCTAGCGCTTTTGCAGTTGTAATAATATCGGGTGTCACATCATAGTTCATATAGGCGAAAAGCTTACCTGTACGCCCCATACCTGTTTGTACTTCATCAAGGACAAGCAGAGCTTGATGCTTATCGCACAACTCTCGTAGCCCTCTCATAAACTCAGGTGTTGCTGCTGTTACGCCACCTTCACCCTGAACTGGCTCTAAAACAATGGCACATGTGTGATCATCTATTACTGCTTTAACAGCCTCTAAATCATTAAAAGGAACATGTACGATATCAGCGGGCTTAGGGCCAAAACCATCGGCATATTTAGGTTGTCCACCAACAGATACTGTAAACAACGTTCTGCCATGAAATGCATGGTGAAAAGCAATAATTTTAGTTTTATAAGGACTATGGCGAGTGATGGCATAATGGCGAGCCAATTTAAATGCTGCTTCATTCGCTTCTGCGCCAGAATTGGCAAAAAAGACACGTTCTGCAAATGTGTTATCTATTAATTTTTGAGCTAAACGTAATGCAGGTTCATTAGTAAAAATATTACTAACATGCCAAAGTTTTTCACTTTGTTCTTTCAAGGCTTGATTTAGAGCCGGATGAGCATGCCCCAATGCTAAAACAGCAATACCACCAGCAAAATCAATATACGATTTTCCCTGCTGATCCCAAACACGACTCCCCACCCCTTTGACAGGAATAAATTCTGCGGGTGAATAAATTGGCAACATTACTTTATCGTAAGTTGCCCTGTTAATGCTTTGCTTTGTCATTACCCCACCTGATCGTTATTCACATTCAATATGAAAATATAATCACTAAATATGAATAAAAAATCAAATGTGGTTTTGTATAAAAAGACGTTATTTCACTATTTAAATTCTATCCATTTAATATTTAAGGAAATTATTTAATAGCTCATGCCCTTGTTCACTTAAAATACTTTCTGGGTGAAATTGAACCCCTTCAATTGGTAGAGTACGATGGCGAATTCCCATAATTTCATCAACATTTCCATCATGTTGGCTCCATGCCGTCACTTCAAAAGGTACAGGCAATGTTGTCGCATCAATCACTAAAGAGTGGTAACGCGTCACACTTAACGGTCGATTAAGCCCTTTAAAAACACCTTGTTGATTATGATGTATTAATGAATTTTTACCATGCATCACTTCTCGCGCTCTAACAACCGACGCACCAAAAGCTTGCCCTATTGCTTGATGTCCAAGACAAACACCAAGAATAGGAATTTCACCGGCAAACCGCTGTATAGCCTCAAGAGAGATCCCAGCTTCATCAGGAGTACAAGGTCCTGGCGAGATCACAAGATGTGCTGGCATCATCTTTTCTATCTCTTTAAGTCCGATCTCATCGTTACGCTTAACAACAACCTCAGCACCCAATTCACAGAAATACTGATAGAGGTTGTAAGTAAACGAATCGTAATTATCAATAAGTAACAGCATATTAGCCTATCCGACTGATTTTCTTATCATTATCTGTTTTATTACTATTTTAAAGCGAGTGTAGATTTGCCAAAATAGCTCGTTGTTTAACCGACTTGGGTACAACAAAGCCGATTATCATAGCACAGGTATAAAATATGAATAGTAAGCAAGAAAACCTGCTGGTTTATTGCGCAATAACAAGAATGACGATAATTGATGATGAATAGAGTGATTAATAGTGTAATGAATACTTATTGCAGGAGATCACACGAAAAAAAGAAGGATAAAAATATTTTTTTCGTACTAAAACCCCCGGAATGAAAACATTCATTCCGGTTTATATGCTTTCTATCTTATTAGAATAAGTAAATATCCTATCCTAATAATGCGTTTATTGTTTTACAACTTCCGCAGATAAAATAGTGACCGTTTTTACTGGCACATTTTGGTAAGGTCCAATATTCCGAGTCGGTGTTTGTGAAATTTTATCAACTACATCCATTCCTTTCACAACTTTACCAAAAACAGCATAGCCAAAATCACGTTGACCGTGATCTAAAAATGCATTATCAGCCACATTAATAAAGAACTGGCTGGTTGCGCTGTCTTTATCTGACGTGCGCGCCATGGCAATAGAACCTTTTACATTACGTAATCCATTGTCGGCTTCATTTTTAATTGGCGCTCTGGTTTGTTTTTGCTGTAAATCAGCAGTAAAACCACCACCTTGAACCATAAAACCAGGAATAACGCGATGAAAAGTAGTGCCGTTATAGTACCCATCTTCAACATACTGAATAAAATTTTTCGTTGTAATTGGCGCTTTTTTATTATCCAGTGATATTTCAATATTACCTTCAGAGGTGACTAATTTAACGAAGGTTTCTCCCGTTGCCATTGCAAAAGTCGCTGTTGTTAAAGTGCAAGCGGTAACGAAGGTGACAAGAAAACGTTTTAACATGCAGGGATCCTTTACTTTAATAGTCTACAACTTACTTAATATGCAGCGATTCTAATTCGCTGAGGTAAATAGTGCCAATCATTTACCTTTATTTACGCTCAATAAGTCTAATTACGTTATAACAGAGTAAATTTTAATTTTTAATCGCTGTTATAAGTCATTAAATTGCGCCAAAATAGAGCAAATAAATATTTTAGATATTCATTTTCATGCAAAATTGAAATGAGTATGCATGAAAAGCCGCATTATTTCAGAGAGGTTTATACCATAATGACCCAATTTAATTACCAAAAAGCACATTTCATCATCAGTGCACCTGATATCCGTCATTTACCGCCAGATTCAGGAATTGAAATTGCCTTTGCGGGTCGCTCTAATGCCGGTAAATCCAGTGCTTTAAATGCGTTAACCCAACAAAACGGATTAGCCAGAACCAGTAAAACCCCAGGCCGTACTCAATTAATCAACCTTTTTCAAATTGAAGAAGGTTTACGCTTAGTCGATTTACCAGGCTATGGATATGCCCAAGTTCCTGAGGAAATGAAGCGTAAATGGCAACGCTCTTTAGGTGAATACCTACAAAAAAGAGAGTGCTTAAAAGGTGTAGTTATTTTAATGGATATTCGTCATCCATTAAAAGATCTCGATATGCAAATGATTGACTGGGCTGTAGGCTCAGAGCTACCTACTCTCGTTTTACTGACTAAAGCAGATAAACTAGCATCAGGCGCGCGTAAAAAGCAGCTCATGAGCGTACGTGAAGAACTAGCAAATAAAGTAGGTGATATCCGCGTAGAATATTTTTCATCATTGAAAAAAATTGGCATTGATAAACTACGTAACACGCTTAATGAATGGTTTTCAGGCTCAGAAGAGCAACCTATAAATGATGATAACGCCTAATTATCTTCTTTTTCTCAACGATAGCGCTCTGATCTTCTTTTGATAAAAGGGAAATCATTTTTCCCTTTCACTTCTCGCACAAACCATATCAGTGAATTTTAGATAAAAAAATGCCCCAGTCGAAATAAAGTCGACTGGGGCAGCTAATATTCAGCTAAATCCGATTACGTGAAGTAAAAGGTCTGAAAGATAGAACATCTTACCTCTGTACCCTACGAGAGATAATGTACTCTATTTTATTGGTTAATAAAAGCCCTTTTGTAATTTTTTTTCACATGCAGACACGATTCAGCTATGTGTTTATGTATTCAAATCATAAATAAATGTAGTTTAATTACATAATTATGAGACTTTAATCACTCGCGTGAATATGATTAAAAATAGAACAAATCACACAAAAGGTGCGGTTTCTCCTTAATGATTTTGTGATACGCTTATCGCGAGACCGTAGTAAATATGTAATTAGCGATAAAATGAGGTATCCATGGCTGTATTACCGCTCCTGCGTTTTCCAGATGAGCGTCTGCGCAGAGTCGCAGTACCAGTGGAAAAAGTAGATGACGAAATACGCACATTAATCGATAACATGATTGAAACCATGTATGCAGAACGAGGTATTGGCTTAGCAGCACCTCAGGTTAATGTATCTAAACGCATTGTTGTAATTGATGTTTCTGAAAACCGAGATCAACCGATTGCACTTATCAATCCTGAAATTATCAGCACTGAAGATGAAGTGATGGATATGATGGATGGGTGTCTATCTATTCCAGATTCTTTTGCGCCAACACAGCGTTACCGTTTCTTAAAGGTTAAGGCATTGGATAGAAATGGTGATGTAATTGAACTAGAAGCCTCTGATTTGTTTGCAGGCTGCATTCAACATGAGTTAGACCATCTTGATGGTAAACTCTTTATTGACCATTTATCTCCGTTAAAACGTCAACGTATTGAGAAAAAACAGAAGAAATTGAGCAAACTGCTAGACTCACAAGTTGCTTAATTATTCACTTATCTCTTTTTCACATTTTGATAAGTTTTGACATAAAAAAGCTCGGTATTAACCGAGCTTTTTCTTTTAGTACACAGAAAATTAATGTGCTTCATCCCAGTTATTACCAACACCCACTTCAACTTTCAACGGAATAGCTAATTCCATACTACTTTCCATCAATTTATGGATCATGGCGTTTGCGTTTTCTAGGTAAGACTCGCGCACTTCAAACACTAATTCATCATGTACTTGCATAATCATATGCACATCAGCAGGACATTGATTGCAAATCCAATTATCCACAGCGATCATTGCTTTTTTGATAATATCCGCCGCTGTACCTTGCATTGGCGCGTTAATCGCTTCACGCTCTGACGCTTTACGGCGAATTGCATTCTTTGAATTAATTTCTGGTAAATAGAGGCGACGACCATCTAAGGTTTCAACATAGCCTTGTTCAGAAGCTTGTTTACGTGTACGTTCCATATAGTCCAAGACACCAGGATAACGTTCAAAGTAAAGATCCATATAACGCTGAGCTTCTCTTCTCTCAACACCAATCTGTTGTGATAAACCAAATGCACTCATGCCATAAATAAGACCAAAGTTGATCGCTTTCGCACTACGACGTTGTTCAGAGGTTACTTCCTCTAAAGGAATACCAAATACTTCAGATGCCGTTGCACGGTGAATATCTTTACCTTGAGCAAAGGCATCTAACAAACCTTTATCTTGCGATAAATGCGCCATGATCCGTAATTCAATTTGTGAATAGTCGGCAGCCACAATTTTAAAACCTTCACGCGCAATAAATGCTTGGCGAATTCGGCGTCCTTCTTCATTTCTTACTGGGATGTTTTGAAGATTTGGATCACGAGAAGATAAACGCCCCGTTGCCGTCACCGCTTGATGATAGGAAGTATGTACACGTTTCGTTTTGCTATTCACCATTAATGGCAATTTATCCGTATAGGTAGATTTTAGTTTCGCCAGACCACGATGCTCTAAAATTAAACGAGGTAATTCATGACTATGCGCTAATTCTTCCAATACTTCTTCATTGGTAGATGGTGCCCCTTTTGGGGTTTTCTTGATAACAGGTAATTGCAGTTTATCAAATAAGATTTCTTGTAACTGTTTAGGTGAAGAGAGATTAAATTCTTGCCCCGCTAACGCAAACGTCTCTTTTTCAATTTCAGCTAAACGCTGTGTGATCTCTTGAGATTGAACTGCTAACACTTGAGCATCAATTAATACTCCCTTGCGTTCCATTCTAGAAAGCACTGGGACTAATGGCATTTCAATATCGCGGTAAACATGTTTAAGAGGCTCAATAGCTTCTATTTGAGGATATAGCGCTTGATGGAGTAATAAAGTAATATCGGCATCTTCAGCAGCATATAACGTTGCTTGCTCAACCTCAATTTGGTTAAAAGTCAGTTGACCTTTACCTTTACCCGCAATCTCTTCAAATGTTGTGGTTTTATGATTTAAGTGCTTTTCAGCCAAAGTATCCATATCGTGTCGATTACTTACGCTATTTAATATGTAAGATTCCAACATCGTATCAAAATGAATACCGTTTAATTCGATACCTTCATTTTCCATAATGCCACGGTCAAACTTCAAGTTCTGCCCAATTTTTAGAATGTTCTTATCTTCTAAAATAGGTTTTAATGCCGCTAGCACATCATCAACAGGAAGTTGCTCTGGTGCATCTAAATACTCATGACGTAATGGAATATAAGCCGCTTTACCCGGTTCAATAGCAAATGACAGCCCCACTAAACGCGCATCAATATTGTTTAAGCTGTCCGTTTCTGTATCGAATGCAAACGCAGGTGCTTTTTTGAGAAGCTCAACCCATCGCGCTAGGCTTTCATGTGTCAAGATAGCTTCATAATTCTCTTGTGTAATAACAGGGAAATTAGCTGATACAGAGGCTTCTTTCGGTTTAACGGCTTCAGAGGTGTAAGGCACAGCAACTTTGTGTGTGCTACGTTGTGCTAACCACCCACCATTTTGAAGATCACTTATCCAGCGTTTAAATTCATAACGCGTGAACATCTCTAGTAATTGCTCTAAATTTGGCTCACTAACCACTAAATCATCAAACGTTTTATCGAGTTCAACATCCGTTTTAATTGTTGCCAACTTATAAGAAAGTTTTGCCACTTTCTCATGCTCTGCCATTTTAGCGCCAAGTGTTTTAGCGCCACGGAAACTCAACGTTGCGATATTATCAAGCTGTTGATAGATATCATCTAAACTACCAAGCCCTTGTAAAAGGCCTAATGCCGTTTTTTCCCCCACTCCCGGAACACCAGGAATGTTATCGGACGAATCGCCCATTAATGCGAGAAAATCAATAATCAATTCAGGAGGAACACCATATTTTTCTTTAACTTCATCAGGGCCTAAAATAACGTTGGTCATGGTGTTAATTAGCGTGATCTTTGGCGTCACTAATTGCGCCATATCTTTATCACCAGTACTTATTAAAACATCACGACCATCTGCTGCCGCTTTTAGTGCCAATGTTCCAATAACGTCATCCGCTTCCACACCTGAAATAGATAACAATGGTAAACCCATTGCTTGCACCATCTCATGTAAAGGCGCTATTTGCTCACGTAAATCATCCGGCATCGGAGGGCGATTAGATTTATATTCCTCATACAACTCATCACGGAATGTTTTACCTTTAGCGTCAAACACAACCGCTACATGACTTGGTTTATACTGTATTATCAGACTACGTAACATGTTCAACACGCCGTACATCGCACCTGTTGGCTCACCTTGGCTATTGGTTAGTGGTGGAAATGCATGATAGGCGCGATAAAGATATGAGGAGCCATCTACAAGGATAAAGGGGTTTTCTGCTATCTGGACCATAATCTGTTCATCATTGTTCTGAGGTTCGTTGATATGACTAGAATGCCACATCACAGCCCAATAGACGAATATTACCTGTTCTTAAATGCAGAAATTCGGCTTAAATACTCAATTATTTATTATTAATCGAACTTAACAAAAAGAATAAGTATGAATGATAAGTTAATATTTATTAAGGTCATTTTTGTCAGAGTACATATTCATTAATCTGGCTTGAATTAAAAACAAAGAATAAACAGTAAACTTATTGTGTAATTTAGAAAGTATTTAAGATAGAGCCATTTACTCATCATTAATATTAACGTTCATATTAGTGCCATCTTTTTTATTAAGAATTTATTTTCTAATCGACACCAAAACAACCTGTGGATAACTCTGTGAGTAGTTTTGTAACCCTCTCTATATTAATAAGTTAGCTTTCTTTTCAATTTGTTAACATAAGTAAAAAATCAATCACTTAGCGAATTTATTAAGATATTATAAATTAATCGCTGTATTTTTTATTAATGTGGATAGTTATATTATGACAAAATTATGAAAGTAAAAAAATAGCACTCCTATTTCTTGAGTGCTATTTTTCATATAAATATCTATATACTTTTACTTAATCCATATGGGAAAAGTTAAGCCTATATTATTTTTTCAGCAATAACTGATTCACAATATCAGAATATGTCTTTGCATACTCTTCTGGTGATTTTGCGCTGATACCATCATTTTTCATTTTATATTTACCACCAATTATCATGGCAGGAACACCATTAATTTGGAAATCAGCAACAGCATTTTGTTGTTGGCTAACTAAAGAGTTCACCACAAAGCTATTCATTGCAGCATCATAATCTTCGCCTTTAACGCCAGCCTTAATAAAGGCATTACGGATATCGTCAACAGAACGAATAGATTGAGTTTCTTGAATACCTTTAAATAAAACAGGAGAAACTTGATCTTCAACACCTAAGGCCATTGCCACAGCCCATGAACGTGTTAAATCTTTACCTAAAGGCCCTAAGAAATCAACGTGATAGCGGACAAGATTAGTATTTTCTGGTGCATTCTTTTCAACAGTACTATTGACTTTATACACTTCAGAAAATTGATAACAATGTGGGCAATAAAAAGAGAAAAACTCAACAACATCAGGCGCAGATGCAACAGGTTTAGAAAGGTTAGTGTACTGTTTTCCTTCAGATATATCAGCGGCAGAAACACTGAATGCTAACACCATACTTGCTAACGCCAGCCAAATCTTTTTCATTTCTCATCGTCTCCTAAGAATTAATACATTGGACTAAGTTGTAAAGGAGGCTCATTTAGTTGCTCCACTTGTCCCTTGAATAAGGCTAATTGTTTAAACCAAAAATCTTCTTCTTGAAACCAAACAAAAGCGCGAGGAAAAGCAGGATCATTCCAGCGTTTTAATACCCACGCGAGATAATGCACCATTCTCATTGCTCTTAATGGTTCAATTAATGACAATTCACGTAAATCAAAATCTTGGTATTCATAATAAGACTCAAGGATCGTATCTAATTGTATAACCTGCTCTTGCCGTGAGCCGTTTAATAACATCCAAAAATCTTGTACTGCAGGTCCCATTCGGGAATCATCAAAATCAACCATTACAACTTCATCACGCCACAATATATTACCGGGATGGCAATCACCATGTAGCCGTAACATTTGCCATGCAGAGTCCCCTATTTTAGGACGTACATCATGAATAAGTTTATCTATAACCTCTATAAATTGAGGTTTCAGGTTATTAGGAATTAACGCACTACTTTCAAATTCTAATTTTGGCGCTATCAGATATTCTGCTGTAGAAACTGTCGGTCGATATTCATAACTCTTTTTTCGGCCTATTTGATGAATGCACCCTAATGTGCGTCCAACTTCTTCTAACTGAAATAAATTATCAGTTTCATATGCTCTTCCCCCTATACTAGGGAATATTGCAAAATAAAAGCCACCATCAGAAAGATGAACTGTTTCACTATTAATCATTAAAGGAGCAGCAACAGATACCTCAGCCTCCTTTAATGCTAAAACAAACTCATGTTCTTCTTTTATTTGTTCATACGACCAGCGTTGGGGGCGATAAAATTTCACCACATAACGTTGTCGATGCTCATCTATAAATTGAAAAACACGATTTTCATAGCTATTTAATTCTGTTAACCCTGACTCAGGATAAAAACCAATTTTAACTAACGCGTCCCAAATGTTGTCAGGTGTCAGTCCCTGAAAATTAAATGAGGCAGACATTTCCATTTTCTATCCTGAATTTAATCTTTAATCACACCACGAGCACGTAAAATGGCGGTTTTAAAATCTTCTTCGTAATCTTTTTTCAGTCCTGGGATCACATCTGTCGGCGCTGAACCGCGCATTTTCAGATGGTAAATCAAAATATCATCAGTCAGATCAGATAATTGACCTTTAAAACCCGCTTCATCAGCCAGTTTCTGCAATAATTGAATTAAGTTTAAATCAGAATTTTCTTCCCAAACTGGGTGCAGTAATTCCATAACTTCATTAAGACGGTGACATTTCATACAAAAAATCCTTATTATTAATTACAACAACAAAGTACCAATTATTATCCGATAGAAAAAGGAAACCTCTGTCAATATGCGTAAATATTACGCTTTTTTGATAAAAATTGCTGTCGCTTTACATGAAATCTCATGATGTCGATATTTTTTATTAGTATATCGTCTTTATTTGATAAAAATCGTTCGGAAATTTTAGCCAATTTATTCACAAATATTGAATATGAAAATGAAGAATATTACAGGTGGTATACTTGCAGGTGGTCAAGCGACACGAATGGGTGGAGCTGATAAAGGGCTTCAAATTCTACATGGACAGCCTTTATACCGCCATATAGCCCAAAAACTAGCACCTCAAGTTGATAGCATATTGATTAGTGCTAACCGCAATTTAGAACAATATCGCCAAAGCCAATATCCTGTTATTACAGATGAAATAGAAGGATTTTCAGGGCCTTTAGCTGGCATGCTCACATTATTAAAGCAAGCCCCAACACCTTGGGTTGCCTTTGTACCTTGCGATGTTCCCTATTTCCCTCTTAATTTAGTTGAAAAACTCTATGAGCAAAGAGGCGAAGCATTAGCCGTTTATGTTGATGATGGTGAAAGAGAACATCCTACCTTAGCCCTGCTAAATCGTCGTATTATTCCTATGCTAGAAGCTTATTTAGCACAAGGTGATCGAAAATTAATGTTATTTATGAAGCAAATAAATGCACACCCAGTTTTATTCGCGGATCAAGCAAGTGCTTTTATTAATTTAAATACCCCTGACGATATTGAAAAAGCCAATAAATTAAAAAAATAGGAATGAAAAATATGGCACAAGTTGATCTACCCCTTTTAGGGATCACGGCATGGAGTGGAACCGGTAAAACAACACTACTAAAACAACTTATTCCACAATTACGCAAAAGAGAAATTCGTGTAGGCATGATCAAACACACTCATCATGATATGGATGTGGATAAGCCTGGTAAAGACAGCTATGAACTAAGAAAAGCTGGAGCAGATCAGACATTAGTCGCAAGCCAACAACGCTGGGCATTAATGACAGAAACACCAGAACTACCAGAATTAGATTTGTATTATCTCGCATCTCGTTTTGATGCAAGTAAGCTAGATTTAATCTTAGTTGAAGGATTTAAAGGCGAAACCATTCCTAAAATTGTACTTTATCGCCATATCAACGAGCGTGATTTTAATGATTTACTTGATGAGCATGTTATTGCCGTCGCCAGTGATTGTGATTTAAGTGTGGATTTTCCACTACTAGATATCAATGCACCCGAGGCTATTGCTGAATTTATTGCAGATTGGCTGAAACAGACGAAATAAAAATCGCAAATAATAAAGCGCCCTATAAAGGCGCTTATTATCAATTATATAGAATAAATTAAGCAAAAATAATGGCTTGATAAGGTTGAAGGATAAGATCACCTTGTGCATTTTCCACTATTGGACTGTTATGCAAATAGATATCCTTAGCTTTAATGGTTAGTGCTTTTTCTTCACCACTAAAATTACAATAAATATTGATTGAGTTACCTTTATAAGTACGCTTAAAAGCAATCACATTTTCTGGTGCATCTAATGGAAAAAACTCACCATAAATCAAAATATCACTGATCTCTGAATGACGTCTTAATGCGATCAATTGCTGGTAATAAGCGAAAAGAGAGTGATTATCTTGTGTTTCTCTCTGTGCATTAATATCGACATAGTTAGGATTAACTTTTAACCATGGTTTAGCTGTACTGAAGCCACTATTTAATTCACTATTCCATTGGAAAGGTGTTCTTGAATTATCACGGCTACGGTGATTAAAGTATTCAATGATTTGCTTATCGCTATAACCTAATTTATTACCCCATTCATACAATTTAAAAACATGTAAATCATCATGTTCTTCTAATGTCATAGGACAATTTGTCATACCGATTTCTTGCCCTTGATAAATAAAAGGCGTTCCTCGTTGAGTTAATAAAAATGTCGCTAACATTTTGGCACTAATAGGATTAATGTCTCCTTTAGGGAGGAATTTATTTAATGAACGAGGTTGATCATGATTTTCTAAATAAGGTGCTCCCCAGCCTACTCGTTGAGTATCTAATTGGCTTTTAATAAATACAGGTTTCAATCTTTCACCTGTAATTGGATTAATAGTGAATGGCTTTTCATTGCGAATATCTAAGTCAGCAATACTAAAATCAAATACCATGGAAAAATAACCATTCTCACCAACATAAGCACGTAAATCTTTCTCAGGCACATCAATTTCTGCAACCGTCATACTATTTGCAGGCTTAAACGTGTTCTCAGCTAATTCAGTTAAGAACTTATCAATACCTGGTTGATTTAAAACCCAAGGCACTAAAGATGCAGAACCATCATCTTTATCAGGTTCAAATTGATATTCAGATAAAGCTTCAGGGGATTTTTTTAAATTACCAATCGCATCAATGCGAAATCCTGCGACACCTTTTTTGATCCAGACGTTTATCATGTCGATAATATCTTTACGTAATTGTGGGTTTTCCCAATTTAAGTCAGGTTGTTCCGGACCAAATGAATTAAAGTACCAGCGATTAGTTTTTCCAACACGACTCCAAACAGAGCAATCAAAATAAGTGCGTAAATTATTAGGAGGAGTCGGCTTATCCCATTGTTTAAAAATATAATAATCGTTATATGGACTATTAGGATCTTCAATTGCCGATTTAAACCATGGGTGCTCATCAGAAGTGTGATTTAATACTAAATCTAATAAAATTTTAATATCACGTTTTTTAGCTTCGCTAATCAGTTTATCTAACGCATTATTATCACCAAAGATAGGATCGACAACAGAATAATCAGCAATATCATAACCATTATCTTTCATTGGCGATTTAAAAATAGGGCATAGCCAAATAACATTTGTACCGAGTGACTGAATATAATCTAACTTCTCTGTGATCCCCGCTAAATCTCCAACACCATCCCCGTTACTATCATAATAACTCTTAGGATAAATTTGATAGACCACTGCTTCTTTCCACCAAGTATTAGACATATTCACCTCACCAAGGTAATTAGCATATATGGAACTGTTCCATATTTAATATAAGATACTATAAGCACTAAAAAGGAGGGTAAGGTAATTAACATACTAAAATGTGAAATAGCTCATACTAAAAAAACACAATTACCTCAATAAAGATGGGTTTGTCATAATCATATTAAGATATATTAGGACATCAACGAATTAAAAGGAGCAACAGCATATTCAATGGCCGGGATCCGTGATGTCGCAAAAAAAGCCAATGTCGCAGCAAGTACTGTTTCCAGAGCATTAAATAACAGTGGTTATGTGTCTCAAGCTGCACGAGAAAAAATAAAAAAAGCGGTAGAGGAATTAGATTATATTCCTGATACTTGGCTAAGAAATTTATATCAACAAAAAAGTGCCGTTGTTGGTGTCATTATTAATAGCCTTGAATACCCTTATTTTGCGACAGTGACACGTTTTATTGAAAATAAACTCGCTGAACATGGCTATAGCATGATGTTATGTGCAACCCAAAATAGCAAAGTACGTGAGCGTATATTTTTTGATATGCTTAAACGTGGTCAGATCGACGGTATTATTGCAGAATATCTATTATTGGATGATAGTGAATATCAGCATATTCAAAGACCCGTGGTAACACTAGATCGTCATCTTCGTGATATTCCATTAGTTTGTTCTGATCACCACACTGGTGGTCGATTAGCAGCAGAACACCTTATTCAAAAAGGTTGCCAAAAAATCCTCTATATTGAAGATAACTCAAGTTATTTATCATCAACCCCTTCATATCAAAGCTGTTTAGCCTTTAAAGAAACGCTTATTCAGGCAGGTATTAAACCTATTCCTTGCAAAGTAAATTGGAAAGAAGAAGAGAAAGACTATTTTCACTCTTTCGCAACAAAAATACTTTCTTTGCATTCAGATATCGATGCTATTTTTGCTGCTGATATTCCTGCCATGGCATTATTTAATGAAGCAACAAGGCGAAATATTGCCATTCCAGAACAATTAAAAATTGTTGCTTATGATGGCAGCCCTTGGTTAAACCAAACACTGCGCCAATTAACTTGTATTGAACAACCCTTTGAAAAGCTAGCTGAAAAAAGCGTAGAAGTGATTAGTACATTAATTGAGAATAAAGAAATAACAGATAATGTCTCTGTTATTCCAGTGAAGTTTATTCAAGGTGAAAGTAGCTAAAATATAGATTAGATTGCTATCGCCGTGTTGGTACAAAGTGGATAAGTTTCAAGATGAGTATAACCATCATAAACAGCAGTACGATAACGAAGTGCTTCTTTGGTTGCGGGATCAGCGCCGACTTGATAATCAATAGACTGAAAAAACTGAATACTTGTTACAATGTTTTCAATACGTGAAGAGTCTTTTGCTTCCAATATTGGAAGGATATTTATCAATAATTCCTGATCAGGAATTAACTCTCCTACTGTTTTTAATTCAGCAATTGCTGAGCGCACATTGATGCACGCTTTCAATATTTCACGTGTTTCAATAAGTTCCAGATCTGCTGGTAATAGTGGTAGATCATTATAGGGTGTTTTAGGAGACCAGCTCATATGTTTATAAAAACGCATTTTATCGACATATCGCCATAACATATCGATACCATAAAAAAACGCCAAAGAAAGTCCCCCTTCTCTAGCGTTTTAATCGATTATGTTTTACGTCGAAATTGAGTAAAAGCTATCGTTCTTATTTTGCAGGACGAACCGCAATCACTTCAATTTCTACACGCCATGCTGGATTTGCCAGTTTAGCGATTTGGAAAGTTGAACGTGCTGGCAGTTGGTCAGTTTTCGAAGCATCAAAGTACTTAGAATAACCATCCATAAAGCCTTTAAAGTCCATCTCACCTTTAGTTTCTTCACCACCAACTAGGAAGACTTGCATTTTAACAACGTCTTTCATGTCTAGGCCAAGTTCATTTAAGTGAGTTTTGATTTGTTCTAATACACTGATCGTTTGTTCTTCAGTGTTACCATAAGATGCTAATACACCTTCTGGTGCATCTGCTGATTTCTTAGCAGGTACTTTACCGCTTAAGAATACAAGATTGTTACCTGCACTCACTTCAACAGATTCTGAAATAGGCATACCATTTAATTTATGGTGCACAACACCCTCCGCATTCGCGCTTGCTACACCAAAGATAAAAGGCAGGGCAACAAGTAGATTTTTATAACGCATGAAAACTCCTTAACATGTTTAATTTACAGTAAAACAAGGGGTTATTTACTTCTTAAAGCGATCCATACTAAATGGTGTTGGATCAATAACTGGTTTTTTGCCCGTTACGATATCAGCAGTCACTTCACCTGCTGCAGGGCCTTCGGTCATACCCCATACCGTCGCCGTATTAATGACTAGACCAGGGTATTCTTTAACCTCAGAAATAATTGGTAACTCATCGAAGGTTGGGCTAACAACAGCACCCCAACGTTCAACAACTTGTGATTTTTCAAATACTGGGAATTCAGCTTTCATTCTTTGGAATACCGCATCTAAGTGCTCAGTATTTTGTGTTGCTGTTGCAATGCGATATTGTTCAAACGGTGTTTTTTCATCTAATTTCCAAGATGTTGGCATCTTGAATGAATTAAACAAGTCTTCACCGATAGAGAATTCTAATGGTAGCTCACCACCACCTAATAAGTGCATGAACTTAGGCCCCAATAAGAAGCTATCTTTCACAATAGAGCTGGTGAAAATACGCGGTGCGACAGCATAAGTGCCATCGGCTTGTTCACGGAAGTGAATACCATTTGGTAGATGCACGTTACCACGAGGTGCGCCAGGAACACCTGATACACGTTGTTGTGATAAGTAAACATTCAGCGTTGGAATATCAATGCCCATGTTACCCATAAATAAACGTGACCAAATACCACCAGCAAGAACAACGTGAGATGTTCTAATCGCGCCTTTTTCTGTTACAACATCAGAAATTTTACCACCAGCAGTTTCAATGCCTCTTACCGCGCAGTTGGTATAGATTTTTACGCCAATTTGTTTAGCGTAGCGTGCTAATGCAGGTGTTCCTGTTTCGGGATCAACAGAACCTGAGTCTTCTTCAAAAGCAGCAACAGTCCATGGTGTTTGAGCACCAACAAGACGGTTTGATAACTCTTCACCTTTAATAATGCGAGTATTTAATGGTGTATCAAATCCTGCTGTTTCTTTTGCTGTTTTGATCCACGCTTGAGCTTTATCAAATGCTTTTTCATCGGCAAGCGCTTCTACACGACCTTGTGTACGATAACTAGTATCAGCACCAATTTTCTCATTCATTCCGCGCCATAAGATTTTCCCGTAATGGTGCAATGGGAAAATTTCTGGTGATGTTTGATAACTAATAATTTGGCTGTATGCACGGCCAGATTGTTCACCACCAATCTCGCCTTTTTCTAAAATAGTGACACTCATGCCACGTTCTGCAAGGTTGATAGCAGTCATGATACCTTGAATACCACCACCAATAATCACTGCATCAGACTCTTTAGGCAGCGCACCCTCTGTACCTTCGACAAATGATGCTCTAGATTTAGCTTCAACGAATTTGCCATCACGGCGCACCATTGGAACTAATGCAGCACCACCGGCTAAAACACCCGCAGCACCAACACCTAAAAGCAGCTTTCTCCTTGAAATTTTCATCTTCTACCTCAGTAATGGATTTACCATTTATATTTATAATGTTATTCATTTATTGCCTTAAAATTGAATAATACCATAGTTCATTATATTGTTAATAATTATAATTACTTGTTAATCATTTCTTAGAATAACAATATCCATAGATACAATATGGTTACTTCAATCGTTTTTTTTCATAGAAATTCATCACTTAATGAGATAACAATGAGAGTTTTACATTTGTTATTTATTGATAAATAAGGAAATAATGAGAATAGAATAAGTTTTAAATAGAAAAAGTAATTGTTTAAATAATTAACATTTTGATACAAATAACAAGGAGAGACTGTAAAAAATTATTTACAAAACCAGCAAAATCGATAGCACAATTACATAAATAAAAAGATGATCCCAACCCTGTAATAACCTTTTTTTTACAAAATAAGTAATTTCACTTAATAACTGGTTTATTGGTCAGTAAGTAGACGAATATGCTTTTTGGTAAACACATAGAAAAGAGGATGTTTGAGTTCGAAATAGAGTTGGGTTAAGTCAAAATTTTCAATAAAAAAGCCAGAGCATAAACTCTAGCTTTTGCATATTAATACCAAAGTAAGCTGTATTACATGCTTATCTCATCGTAACAAATTCTTCTGCAGCCGTTGGGTGGATTGCCACAGTATCATCAAAGTCTTTTTTCGTGGCACCCATTTTCAGAGCCACAGCAAAACCTTGTAGCATTTCATCCATACCAAATCCAATACCATGAATACCAACAATTTTTTCATCGGCACCAACACAAACTAACTTCATACGACATGGTTGACGATGACGAGTCACAGCACTATACATGGCGGTGAAAGACGATTTATACACTTTAACTTGATCAGCACCATATTGCTCAATCGCTTGAGGCTCTGTTAAACCAACAGTACCAATCGCAGGATGACTAAATACAACTGTTGGAATATTTGAATAGTCTAAATGTTCGTTAGGTTTGTTGTTAAATAAACGCTCGGATAACCGACGCCCAGCAGCAACAGCAACGGGCGTTAATTCAACCGCACCAGTATTATCGCCGACAGCATAAATCCCTTTTACATTGGTATTTTGGAATTTATCGACTTTGATATAACCTTTTTCATTTAACTCAACACCCGTTACTGCCAGATTCAAGTTATCTGTTGCAGGCTCACGACCAATTGCCCAGATTAAAGTATCAACAATCTGCTCTGTACCGTTTTCCAGTTGTAGCGTTAAACTTCCATCTGCATTTTTAATCACAGCTTTAGGAATGGCATGTGTATGTAACTTAGGCCCTTCGGTTTCCATCACTTCTAACAGTGTTTCAACAATTAATGGGTCAAAATTACGCAGTGGTGCATGTTTACGCACAAATAAATGAGTTTCACTACCTAAAGCATTTAATACACCAGCAAGTTCAACAGCGATATAACCCGCACCAACAACAGCAACGCGTTTTGGTAAGGCCTTTAATTCAAAGAAACCATCAGAATTAATACCATACTCAGCACCTGGAATATTAGGTTGAACAGGACGGCCTCCTGTTGCGATCAGAATATTATCAGCCGTGATCTTTTCACCATTGACTTCAATAGTGTTGGCATCAACAAAACGAGCAAACCCTTGGATAACATCAACTTTGTTATTACCTAAAACACGGTCATAAGATTGATGAATACGGTCAATATAAGCCGAACGGCTACTGATGAGTGTATCCCAATCAAAGCGGTTCACCGTAGTGTCAAAACCATAATCAGGACCGTATTGATGAATAGCTTCAGCAATTTGCGCCGCATGCCACATCACTTTTTTAGGTACACAGCCCACGTTAACACAAGTGCCACCTAATGCTTTCGCTTCAATTAATGCACATTTTTGTCCATACATTGCTGCTCTATTAATTGACGCGATACCGCCACTACCGCCACCGATGGCGATGTAATCGTAATGTTTGCTCGTCATTTCTCTGATCCATTTATCTGTAGAAAAATAGGTAACTCACAGGCTAAGTCTTTCATATCATGATATCTATTATGACAAAATTTAAAACATAGCTCGTCAGATTTTAGCTTTTACAGTAATAGGCAAAAACAATAATAAAGATGCTTATTCTGGTACAACCCACTCAACTAATGTATGTCCAATACCCTCAGGAACTAAGGTTTTATGTAACCAAGGGAGTATTGATTTCATTTGTGATTCTAATTTCCAAGGCGGATTAATCACAATCATGCCTGATGCCGTCATCCCGAGTTGATCACTATCAGGTTTCACGGCTAATTCAATTTGTAAAATTTTACGGATCCCTGTTGCTTCAAGCTCTTTTAACATGCGTTTGATTTGCTGACGATGAACAACAGGATACCAAATCGCATAAGTTCCAGTTGCAAAGCGCTTATGACCTTCAACAACACCTTTAACAACAGCAGAATAGTCTTGTTTAAGTTCATAAGGTGGATCAATTAATGCGAATCCACGCCGACTTGGCGGAGGTAACTTAGATTTTAATTGGCCAAAACCATCTTCACGAGAAACTCTAACTCGCTCATCACGAGAAAATTCTGTACGTAATAAAGGAAAATCTGTTGGATGTAATTCTGTTAGCATTAAAGAATCTTGTTCTCTTAGTAATTTACCCGCTAACAGAGGTGATCCTGGATAATAACGCAGTTCCCCATTTGCGTTTAATTCTCCAACCGCTTCAAGGTAAGGCAAAATAAGCTCTGGCACTTCTTCTTGCTGCCATAAACGCGCAATCCCTTCTAAATATTCACCGGTGCGAGTCGCATGAGCATTGGTTAATTGATAACGTCCAGCGCCAGCATGAGTATCAAGATAAAGGAAAGGTTTCTCTTTCTCTTTTAAAGACTCAATGATGAGTGTTTGAACAATATGTTTTAAAACATCGGCGTGGTTGCCAGCATGGAAACTATGGCGATAGCTCAGCATTCTTTATCTTCCGTTAGAAATAAGTATAGCTTAGTAATTAATTTACTCTGAAATAGTGATTGAACTCAGTGTATCAGAAAAAGCCGAACTTCTTCATTGAAAGCGAAAGAAACGTTGTGTCTTAGTCCCCAGCCGTTATGATAAGTCCATATTTCACTTAAGTTTAAATAGGATAGAAAAATGAAAAAATTACTTTTTACTGCCATAACCTTAAGCTTATTCGCAAGCCATGCGTATGCAGATAGATCAATCAATGGCTGTGATATAAAAAAACAGAATATCCAAAAACAAATTGAGTATGCAAAAGCACATGGTAATCAATATCGTATTCAAGGCTTAGAACGAGCATTACAAAATGTTGAACGCTATTGCACACCAGAAAAAGTGGTTGAAAACACCCGCCTTGAATTACGTGAAAAACAACTTGATGTTAAAGAGCGTGAGCTCGAATTAAAAGAAGCACAACTTAAGGGTGATGCAGATAAAATTGCTAAACAAGAAAGAAAGCTAGCTGAAGAAAAAGCAGATTTAAAGGCCATTGAAGAAGAATTAAATCTACTGACAAAGTAATTATCATCAGTAATTAATGTCTACTCCTTATTTGACGCTGAAACGCAGAATAAAACAATAAGTGAGTAGCCATTCTCTTATTAAACCAAACTTAATAGCAAAATTGCTGTATTGGTTTTCTATCTTTTATTAAGTACAAGATTACCTACACCTTTTGGTAGAGCATCATCTACACTTAAGCCAGAACAAACAAATACATCACCTAAAATAGTGGCTAATGACAAGAAGCATAAGGTGTGTAATAGAAATTAAGCTATGATATTTTTGAGTGAAAACTATAGTAGTGACACTCAGTTATTAAAAATGGACAGATCTAATTAAAGAGGATATATGTCAGAAGAGCAACAACCCAAAACAGAGAACGAAAAAACTCAACTGACTCAGCCACTCAAAAAAGGGCTGGAAAAAGGGATCCATGGTGGAAAAAAGGCCATCGGTATTGGAATAAAAATCAGTAATTTTATTACTAACATTCCTTTTATTGCACATCTTATTCGCACTGCCGAACGCTTTACTGACAGAATGGGAAATCAGTTTGGCGCCGCTATTACCTATTTTTCATTTTTATCATTAATCCCCGTATTAATGCTTTCCTTTGCTTGTGCGGGTTTCATTTTAGCCTCAAATCCAGATTTACTCGCTAAATTAATCACCGGTGTCGCAAATAGCATTGACGATCCAACGCTTGCATCTACGGTTCAACAAAGTATTGATACCGCAGTTCGCCAGCGTACAACCGTTGGTTTAACCGGTTTAGCGATTGCACTTTATTCTGGTGTTAATTGGGTGGGTAATTTGCGCCAAGCTATTCTGGCGCAATCGCGCCCCGTTTGGGAAAGAAATAAAGAAGAACAAGAGAAAATCTATTTCCGTTATTTTCGTGACTTTTTAGCGCTAATTGGCTTACTTTTCGCGTTAATTTTTACTATTACGCTAACATCTGTGGCGGGTTCAGCCCAAAGAATGATTGTTCATACATTGGGATTAGACGGTATTGAATGGCTAACGCCAGTATGGACAACAATAGGTTTAACTATTTCCATCACTGCAAACTACTTACTCTTTTTATGGATATTATGGATCCTACCTCGCCATCAGCCAAAACGAATTTCACTTATTAAAGGCACACTTATCGCTGCTATTGGTTTTGAAATATTGAAATCAGTCATGACATGGATGCTACCGAAAATCGCAAGCTCACCTTCAGGTGCTGCATTTGGTTCAGTGATAGGTTTGATGGCTTTCTTCTACTTTTTTGCCCGATTAACACTCTTTTGTGCCGCGTGGATCGCCACTGATGGCCCAAATATGCGTAAAGAACAGTTGTCTGAAACGCAATCAACATCTTAACTTTATGATAAAACTATATGGTTAATTCCCTACATTAACCGCCTATAAATAACATAATAAGGAAAAACAATGCCATACGTTAATATTAAAATTACACGCGAAGGTGCAACCGCTGAGCAAAAAGAGCAACTGATTGCGGGAGCAACACAACTTTTGGTTGATGTATTAGGCAAAAATCCAGCAACTACCGTTGTAGTCATTGATGAAGTTGAAACAGATAACTGGGGAATAGGCGGTAAAACAGTAACAGAATTACGAGCAGCAACAAAAAGTAAATAAAAAGTTTCTGCAATATAAATAAAGGGTGTCAAAGTACACCCTTTTTGCTGATTTATTTTCCTGACAGATAAGGAAGTAACTATGGTTAAATCAATGACTGATGCTTTTCATGCTTTACCTTCAGCAAGCGCTATCTATATTACAGGTGCAGGCATTCAGTACCCTTTTGGTATGGCTCACGGGTTTGCTGACGAAAGTACCCAGAAAAAATTAACTGTAGATACCCCCTTTCGCATCGCTAGTAATACAAAAACCTTTCTCGCAGCCGCTTTTTTACGTTTATGGGAACAAGGTGCTTTATCCCTTGATAATGATATAACTAAATATTTAAGTGCTAATTATCAACAGACATTATTAGAGCTAGGGTATGATCTTAAAACCATTACACTACGCCATTTATTAAGCCATAGCAGTGGTTTACTCGATCATGCAAATGAATCTTACCTTGAAGAAGTGATTAAAGATCCCTCTCATAAATGGACACGAGAAGAACAAATAGCGCGCTATGCTCAACAAGGCTTTCCCATTATTCCTGCGGGAAAACGCTTCATTTATTCAGATACTGGATACATTTTGTTAGGTGATATCCTTTCTCAGTTTATGAGAAAAAATATGGCCACCGCTGTTCGTGAATTATTGCATTTTCAAGACTTAGATTTACCACAAACGTGGTGGGAAGATTTAGAACAACAACCTAAGCATCCTAAAGCGCGAGCTAGACAATTTGCAGGTGAGCATGAAGGTACTCATATTGATGCCTCAATGGATGCTTTTGGCGGTGGCGGGCTTGTGATGACAACCCTTGAGTTAGCTAAATTTACAGCTGACCTCTTCGAAGATAGAGTTTACTTGCATCCATCAACCTTAAAAGAGATGAAATGGCAAGGCTCACATACAGGTGCTGCAAATTATCGTTTAGGTCTAATGGCCGAAGAAACTGAGCTAGGCACACTTTACTATCACCTGGGTTATTGGGGCTCGGCAGCTTACTATTTACCTGAAAAAAAGATTGCTATTGCAGGTTTTACAACTCAAAGAAATAATCGTGATGATCTAATAGCCATTATTAAAGAAGCGTTTAAACGCCTTTAAAATCAAAAAACAAAAAGCCAAAAATGTATCAATAACACTTTTGGCTTTTTGTTTATTTTATGACTGATATATTTTCAATATCTGTCTATCTCTGTTCTATTACTGTTTATTTGGCGCTGTTGTTACCACTGGCGTTGTTACAGCAGACGCAGGTGTATTTGCCGTTTCTGGATGAACTTGCTTTTCAAATTGAATACGTAATTCACCTAAATTTACGGTTGGCGTTTCACCACTTTGTGTTAATACAAAAGCAATATCTTCAGATAAAATTCTTGAAAGTTCCTGATTTAATGTCTCTTTTGTTAAACCCGCTAAAAAGGCTTGGCGTAAACGTTGATATTGTTCAGGAGGAATATCAATAATATTGCTTTGTTGTGATAACAGACGCTGATTAATTAAAATCGCCGTGCTGGTTTTTGCATAACGTGCAAACAACTGAGTTAATTGGAGTTGTTTCTCTTGTTGCAACTCTTGATATAACTCATCGCTGATACCTTGATTACGCAAACGGCCTAATTCTTCACCTACCCATGATGCTAACGCAGGAATGTGCGCTGTGGCAGTATCAAGATTTAAAGAACAGCTTGCTCGTTGATATTGTACACGACAATCTATGTTAATCTGAGTGCTGTCGTTTTCTTTACGTTGTTCAAGGCTACGACCTAAATGCACAAAAATCACTTCACGAGCTAAATCACTTAACCAATATTTATTTAACGTATCAGAGTCTTTTACTGGCGACCAGTCTAAATCCCAAATTAAAGCAATTTGGTCTTTTGCACGCATAGGCTCTTGCACATATAACGTTTCAGGTTTCATATCGGCAAGAACAGGTACTGGAACGGGTGTGACACGCTTGCCTGATAGTGATGAAAAGGCCTGATTAATACTTTCAGTTAATAATCGATTATCAACATTACCTGCAACATAAAGCGTCATCATATCTGGGGTATACCAACGTTGCTGATAATCTGACAACTCTTTAGTATTTACAGATTGATTAACAGGTTTTCCCGGATTGTGGCCTTTTAAATTAGAGCCTTCAAGACGTGAACGCCAGATAGGATCTTCAATATTAAGAGGAAACGTTACAATTGGAAGTGGCGATTGCACTGCGTTACGAACCGCATCTTCAGTATATTGTGCAGGCTTAGCAATTCCTGCTAACAATGCAAAAGCATCCTTTAACAGCTCAGGCTGATTATTCGGTAAGCTTAAATTATAAACAGTAAAATCATATGAAACGATCATTGGAGGCAGCGGATAGTCAGGATCTAACGCATTTTTCCATAAATTATCGCGTTTTTCTGGTGTTAAACCTGTATTTTCCAAAACGTTAAGTTTGGACACTAAGGATGAAAAACCCGTTTCACTGCTTTTTTCTGACAAAGAGCCCGTATTGACTAATAAACGGATCTGTATTCTATCATTTGGGCGTTGCGGTGTTTGTAAGATTTGCCACTGAAAGCCATTTGCTAGTCGCCCTTCTTGCCAAGCCGGATCAGGCTGTAAAGCCTCCGCTTGAACTTGGCAAACAACAGCGCCAAACATAACGCTTCCCAATAAAATTCGTGTCATTACACCCTGCATGTGAACCTCTGTTGTATTAATCCTTGGTATTAAACCACTTATGAGGTTTAACAATAAGTGCCAAAAGACATGTTAGATGTTGGATATCTATTTTTTGTATTATCATTCTTTATCACCACAGAAACATGAAATAAAATCACTATAGTGATTAGACTCATTATGGCGTAAGAAGGTTCAGGTCTTCGGCAATTTTTGATCAGATTTTTGATGATTATATCCTTTAACCAGCAAACCAATCTCATCATCACAATGTGATTTTGGACAAGATAACGCTGAAACTTGGCTATCTTTATTGAGAGTGACGGCAATTTGGCGTAACGGTTTCACAACAATACGATTAATACACCAACTAATAGCAACCGTTAGAATAAGCCCCATCAACAGATATGTTGTTAGCATCAATGCAACTGTATTACTGGCAAAACGATAAAAACGATTTGTGTCAGCCTGTAAAATGAGATGACCACCATAGGACTTATCATCTGTTGAAGTAATACCTAAAGGCTGTAAAGGAATAACAGCTTCAACGGGAATACCAAAAAGCCAACTTGAGAATTCAGAGACTTCTTTCTTAGGTGCAAAATCTAAATTCATCACTTGCACATTTTCGGGTTGCATGACAATCGCTTTACCCAAAATACCCGTCGCTTTTAGTGCAACTATTTGTTGTTTAGCATCGCTCAAATCTGATCGTAACAATGCATCAGCGAGTGGTTGCTGAATACTTACACCGGCATTAAAAAGCTGATTTTGATAATCTTCACGGCGTTGATCAATCAAATAAACAAGTTGAATACTGATAAAAATAGCAATAGTCACCAACGTAACGCCCGCAACAGCGGCCATCTGTTTTATTGTTAATGAATGTTTAAGATGAGGTTTCATCGTTGCTATTTCCGGTAACCATGCTTGAACAAAGGGGATTATACTGTATTTTTTCGATTATGTATCACTCTCAATAAAGAAAATAACATTATAAAAAGCGCCTATCCATTAAAATGGAAGTAGATAAATATATAATTATTATTATTTGAGTATAGTTATAAGATAAAAATAGTAAAATAAAAATAAAACCTGACTCTCTCTTTATTATTTACAACAAATCCACTTTATTTTAATAAAAAGATACAATTCACTAAAAAGCAGTATAATATATAAAATTAAACGCTACAAACTGCTTATTTCCAAGTTAAAAAACAAGGTTAAGCGTAATGCAATTATTAATAAAAAACATTATTTTCCTTTAATATCATGAGGTTTACACTTTATAAAAAACTACATAAATATAATATTTTATATTTATAAAATTATTATTAGATTGTTTAATTAAAATTAACCAAAAATTATTAAATAAAAAAATAAGAACAATATAAATCAGTATATTGTTCTTATTTAATGAGATAAATTTATTTAAACTATCGCGCTATCTTGCTCCACCGCAAAACAAGCAATAAGCTGACCGTTATACTCTTTTAATGTTGGCTGTAATTGATTACATGGACCAAATGCGCGACGACAACGTGCCGCAAAAGCACAACCTGGTGGCGGATTTAATGGGCTTGGTAATTCTCCCGTTAATTTAATACGCTCTCTTCTTAATTCAGGCGTCAGTCTTGGTGTTGCTGATAATAATGCCTGCGTATAAGGATGTTGTGGGTTTTCAAAAATTTGCGCTTTTGTTCCTTTTTCTACACAACGTCCTAAATACATCACAATAACTTCATCTGCAATATGCTCAACAACCGAAAGATCATGGGAAATAAAAACATAAGAGAGCCCCATGTCTTGTTGTAGATCCATCATCAAATTCAGTACTTGAGCACGAACTGATACATCCAGAGCAGAAACCGGCTCATCCGCTACCACAATGTCTGGATCAAGCATCAAGCCACGCGCAATAGCAATACGCTGACGTTGACCACCAGAAAACATATGTGGGTATCGGCTATAATGTTCTGTTTTTAATCCCACTTTAGCCATCATTGATAATACTTTCTCTTTACGTTCAGAGGCATTCAGTGTTGTATTGATCAATAAAGGCTCTTCTAAAATTTGCCCTACTTTTTTACGCGGGTTCAATGAGCCATAAGGATTTTGAAACACAATTTGGATCTTTTGGCGACGTAACTTCTCAGCCGATTTATCTTTAATTAACAGATTTTGCCCACGATAAGAAAGTTCACCTGAAGTAGGAACCTCAATCATTGTTAATAATCGACCTAATGTGGATTTACCACATCCTGACTCACCAACAACAGCCAACGTTTTACCGCGCTCTAATTCAAAAGAGACACCATCAAGAGCTTTAACTGTTCTTTCTTTTGAAAACAACCCGCCTTTTACGCTGTAATACTTCGCTAAATTAACCGCTTTTAATAAGGGAGTTGATATATTTAGATTAACTTCAGCCATGGGTAGGTTCCCCTGCATTATCTAACGGTGTATGGCACTTCACACGGTGCATTCCTAATTCTTTTAATTCAGGCTCAATCTTATAACACTCATCATGAGCATATGGGCAACGTGGATTGAGTAAACAACCTGTTGGTCGATCATAACGCCCCGGTACAACGCCCGGTAACGATGCTAATCGCGATTTATTACTCGCGAACTCAGGAAGTGCTCTTAATAATGCTTGTGTATAAGGATGACGAGGCGCTTTAAAAATTTCTGATGCTTTTCCGGACTCCACGACTTGCCCCGCATACATCACAATAATGGTGTCTGCCGCTTCTGCCACTAATGCTAGGTCATGGGTGATCAACACTAGCGCCATATTTTCTTGTTTTTGTAAATCAAGCAAAAGCTCTATAATTTGAGCCTGAATAGTCACATCCAGTGCCGTAGTCGGTTCGTCAGCAATCAATAATTTAGGGCGACAAGCGATCGCCATTGCGATCATTACACGTTGACTCATTCCCCCCGAAAGCTGGTGTGGATAGACATCTAAGCGAGAAGCAGGATCAGGAATCCCCACCAGCGTTAAAAGGTCTATAGCACGTTGTTTACGCGTTTTACGACTTCCTCCTTGATGGACTTTTAACGCTTCCATAATTTGGTAGCCAACCGTAAAGCAAGGATTTAAGCTTGTCATCGGATCTTGGAAAATCATCGCAACATCAGCACCGACTAAATTGCGTCGTTCTGATTCAGAGATTTTCATCAGATCTCTACCATCAAAATAGAGCTCTTGTGCACTCACTCGCCCTGGGAAATCGATAAGCCCCATAATCGCCAATGAACTGACTGATTTGCCTGAACCTGATTCCCCTACGATACCGACCACTTGCCCTTCTTCAACTTGATAACTAATTCGGTCTACCGCTTTAAACGGAGTATCTTCATCACCAAAGTGAACAGATAATTGATTAATATTTAGCAATGTCATGTTCTTACTCCGTTACTGCTTTAATTTCGGATCAAGTGCATCTCGTAAACCATCACCCATTAAGTTAAAGGCTAATACGGTAAACAAAATCGCCAAACCAGGAAACGTCACAACCCACCATGCACTTTGTGTAAACTGCAACACATCAGATAACATGGTTCCCCATTCAGGTGTTGGTGGTTGCGCGCCCATGCCTAAAAAGCCCAATGCCGCCATATCTAAAATGGCATTAGAAAAACCTAAAGAGGCTTGAACAATTAAAGGTGCAAGGCAGTTAGGTAATATATTGATAAACATCTGACGCAGTGAACCCGCGCCTGCAACACGAGAAGCAATCACATAATCGCGATTAACTTCAATTAACACAGCAGCACGAGTGAGTCGAACATAATGCGGTAAAGCAACAAAAGTTAACGCGATAGAAGCATTAACAATAGAGGGGCCAAAAATAGCGACCAATACTAACGCCAATAATAAACTGGGTAATGCCAGCATGATATCAACGACACGCATAATGCCGATATCCACAAGTCCACCAAAATAACCCGCGACCAGCCCTAGAATAATTCCTAAAATAAGTGATAGCACGACAACAATACAGCCCACCAATAATGAAAGGCGAGCACCAAACATTAATCGAGAAAGAATATCGCGCCCAACATCATCAGTACCTAGAATAAATTGCCAACTTCCCCCTTCTTGCCAAACAGGAGGTGCTAATAAGAAGTCACGAAATTGCTCATTAGGGGCATGAGGTGCAAGAAAACCAGCCAGTAATGCAATAAGCAACATAATTACAATATAGATTAACCCTACAACGGCCCCTTTATTTTGTTTAAAGTAGTGCCAAAATTCTTGGAAGGGCGTCATGGGAGCCGGTGCACTGATGACCGGTGTTACTTTATTTTCAGTCATTATGCATTCCTTATTTTTTATGGCGAATACGAGGATTCACAATGCCATAAAGAACATCAACCAACAGATTGACAAAGATAATCATCGTTGCAATTAAAAGCACACCACCTTGAACAACGGGATAGTCACGTCGCTGTAAGGCATCAATTAACCAGCGTCCTAATCCCGGCCATGAGAAAATAGTCTCTGTTAAGATTGCACCAGCCAGCATTGTTCCGACCTGTAATCCAATAACAGTGACAACAGGCAACATCGCATTGCGTAGTGCGTGGATAAGAATGACGCGAGCGCGACTTAAGCCTTTTGCTCGAGCAGTACGAATATAATCTTCGCCTAATACTTCAAGCATTGAAGAACGCGTCATACGCACAATAACAGCTAAAGGAATAGTTCCTAATACAATGGCAGGTAAAATAATGTGATGAACTGCATCTAAGAAATCCCCTTCTTCACCCCAAATAAAGGTATCAATCAGCATAAATCCCGTAAGTGGATTACTGTCATCTAAAAAGACACTATCAGCGAGGCGTCCAGAGACAGGGGTTAGGTCTAATTTAACAGACACTAACATGATTAACATGATCCCCCACCAGAAGATTGGCATAGAATAACCGGCTAATGACACACTAATCGCAGTATGATCAAAGATAGAGCCACGTTTTACCGCAGCCAAAACACCAACAGGGATCCCAACCGAAACCGCAAAAATCATGGCGCAAACACCAAGTTCTAAAGTGGCTTTAAAGCGAGGTAAAAATTCATCCCATACAGGAATACGACTTTTTAATGAGATACCTAAATCACCGTGGAAAATGCCATTTAGGTAATTGATATATTGTTGCCATAAAGGCTTATCCAGCCCCAACTCTGCCATTAAATAAGCATGTCGTTCTGGAGATAGTCCACGCTCACCCGCCATAATCATTACCGGATCACCGGGAATAAGATGAACGAAAATAAAGGTCAGTAATGTAATTCCGATAAACGTAGGGATCACAAGTCCCAAACGTTGAAGGATAAATTGCAGCATATCCTAATTCTCTTTTCAAACATCAGCTGAAAGATAGCGCTGATAAATCAGGGGAAAGTCCCCTGCGCTCACAGTGTACTGAATGTATTCGTTATTATTGAATAGCGGTGTCTTTCATAAAGAAAGACACCGTACTTAAAGCAACCCAACGATTAGGTATTGCTCTTATTTAAGGGAGACATTCTCGAAGTGATGTTTGCCTAATGGATCAACCACGTAGTTTTCTACTTTTTTACTCACTGGTTCATAAACAGTCGAGTGAGCAATAATTAAAGCAGGTGCTTGATCATGCATCACAACTTGAGCTTGTTTGTAAAGTTCAACACGTTTGTCGTGATCGGCAGTGATCCGTGCTGGCTGGATCAGATCTTCAAATGGCTTATAGCACCATTTTGAATAGTTCGAACCTTGCTCTTTTGCTGCACAGCTAAATAGCGTAGCGAAGAAGTTATCAGGATCCCCGTTATCACCAGTCCAACCCATCATAACCGCTTGGTGTTCACCGGATTTAGCACGCTTGAGATATTCTCCCCACTCGTAACTGACAATTTTGGTTTTAACACCAATTTTTTCCCAATCCGCTTGTACCATCTCAGCCATACGACGAGCATTTGGGTTATAAGGGCGCTGTACTGGCATTGCCCATAAATCAATAGTAAAACCTTCTGCAAGACCCGCTTCTTTTAACAATGCTTTCGCTTTTTCAGGGTTATATTCGTAATCGACGATCTCATCGTTATAACTCCACATTGTAGGAGGAATGAGGTTTTTGGCTTTCTGGCCCGCACCTTGATAAACCGCTTCAATAATGGCGTCTTTATTCACCGCCATACTTAATGCTTGGCGAACTTTTTGGTTATCCAGTGGTTTTTTCTCAACGTTAAAAGAGATATAACCCACATTTAAGCCCGGTTGTTCTAACAAATTGATATCGCTATTTTGTTTCATCTTCGCAATATCAGCAGGATTTGGGAAAGGCATCGCCTGACACTCACCTTTTTGCAGTTTTGCATATCGAACGGAGGCATCAGGTGTAATAGAGAAGACTAAACGGTCAATATCTGGTTTTTTACCCCAATATTGGTCATTGGCTTTATAAAGAATACGAGAATCTTTTTGATATTGTTGTAATTGAAAAGGGCCTGTACCGATAGGATCAAGATCTACTTTCTCAGGTGTACCTGCTTTCATCATATTATCCGCATATTCAGCAGATAATATGGATGCAAAGTCCATTGCCATATCAGCAATAAAAGGGGCTTCTGAACGAGTTAAAACAAAGCGAACGGTATGATCATCAACTTTCTCGATCTTCTCGATCATGTTGTTCATATCCATTCCGGAGAAATATTCGTAACTTCCACCAGAGACTTTATGGTAAGGGTGTTTTGGATCCATTTGACGCATAAACGTGTACATCACGTCATCCGCATTAAATTCACGAGTTGGCTTAAAAGTCTTACTACTATGCCAATTCACCCCTTTACGTAAATGGAAGGTATACACTTTACCATCATCGCTCACATCCCAGCTTTCAGCTAAGCCTGGAATAATTTCTGTTGTACCCAATTTAAATTCAACTAAACGGTTATAAATAGGCACTGAACTTGCGTCATAGGTTGTTCCTGAGGTAAATAACTGTGGATTAAATCCTTCAGGTGAACCTTCAGAGCAATACACCAATGTTTTAGCCTGCACACCCGCAGAAACAGCTAATGCGAGCAATCCAATTGTGGCGGTCAAAATTCCTGTCTGTTTTTTGGAGCTTTTCATCATTACTCTCCGAAATTGTTCTGTTGTGTTTTGGTTTCCTGTTTAAAAACGGAATACCTTTTTATTTTGTCATTGTTCAATTAACCAACTGTATTCCCTTACGTCAATAAGGTATTAGAAGGTAAAAAGAACTCGTTATAAACACAAATGAAACAAATATCGAACAAACTCAGAATAAAAAAATAAGTATCTGGCTAATATCTAGTCAAAAAAACCACATATCAAAAAATACTTAAGTGAAATAACTATTTTAAAAAAAGCCATAATTTGTGATTGAACGCTTAAATATTAAACGAATATATTGAAATGAAACAAAGAAATGGATGATTTATTCTGTTAGTCCTAAAAAATAACACCACTACATAGAAGATAATCAGTGCAATACTAAGTTAACTTAAAAAGAGAAAAATACCTTTTTCTCTTTTTAACTACGAGTATGCTATATAACCCAATAATCTATAGTTATTTATCAAATAACTTATAAAATCAATGGTAGAAAATATAAAATAAACGGCCAAAATCAGAAGTTAAATTGGGCATTGAAATTGAACTGTGATCCTGTTGCTTTGCTACTAGAAGGTGCCGATAACGGTATACTCCATATTAACTGATAACTCAGTTGCTTAAAGCTCCCTTCTAGCCCTGTTGCCGCACCAACCAAATATTTATTTTTATTATAAAAAACGTTTTTTCTCTCTTCTGATACGGAACCATAATCTATTGCAGAGAATAGCATTTGATTATTAAAGGGTGTAAGCCAAGTAACCTTATGTCGGGAAACAAACTGATTTGCATCAGAATAACCTTTGCCTGAGTCAAAACCATACACACTATATAAACCGCCAATATTTGCTTTATCTAATAACCCATCAATATCCGATCGAGTGAGTTGAAACATTATTTCTGGCTGATAAAAAAATAACTGTGAATTAATTTTAAAAGGAATTAACGCTTCTAAATTAATATTAAAGATTGGCACACCATTAAGTGAATCTATCGGAGAAAGTTTAGCGCCAGGAATAAAAACGCTCTGCTTATAATTAAATTTAGTATTAAGATAACCCCCTCTCATAAAACGATAATTTTGCTCAATACCAGCATTAACATAAGGGCTACGACGCTCATGTACTGATAAGCGATAGCCTGACATTTCATTTCGATAAGTGTAATATTGAATTCCTCCTTTTAAAGTCACTGTACGCTGAGTTGAGGGTTTAAACTGACGCTGGATCTCAAAGGAAAGAAGTTGTTGACGCGTTTTTTGTAACTCTTTTGTCGTTTCCGATATTCTACGTTTTGATCCAATATCATAACCAAATAATGTCGCACGCCAATAATGATAAGGCACCTGCCATAAAAAGATCTGCTTTTTGATACCTCTTGATTTTAAGGTATCAAGTTGACTTGAAAGAATAACCATTAATGAGTCATTAAGTTGCGCTAAATTACCAAAGCTTAACCTTGTAGTACCAAATAGATCCCCGTAAATTTTTTGCTCTTTATTATCAATCGATACCGAGCCCGCCATTGTTCTTTTTCCAACTTGAGAAAGAGAAATTATCGACTCATTTTCTTTTGATGAGGGTTCTATCTGAATTTTGACATTACTTTTAGGAACAGCTTTGAAATTTTCAGCACCCTGTTCAATATCTTTAATATTTAAAATATCGCCTTTTTTTATAGGCATGGCCTGTGAGATCAAATAGTGTTTATCTGTCGCTATGTTAGAAACAATACCTTGCACTCTCCCGACATTTAATATGATATCCAATACCTTATCATCAGCATAAAGATCAACGTTACCCACCTCACTCGTTACATAACCGGCATCATAAAGCATCGCATTAAGAATATTGATATCTTGTTCTAATAATGACTGCGAATGACAATGCCCTATTAATGCAGCTTGCCATTTCGCAACTTGGCGTTGTAATGATGGAGAAGAAAATTCCTCCAAATGATGAATTTTTACCTGTTTGATTGAAAAACATGGCAAAGAAGGCGTAACAAACTCCATTTTATTTTGTTGCGCTAAATTCACTAAAGAGACACTGTCATTTTGTTGTAGTAAGTCATCTCTAAGTTGTGTCTCTGTTGGTAAATCTACTGGTACGGGAAGATCGATATGACTTTCATTCGCTACAGAGAAAAAGGCACAACACCATAAAATACAGTAGATTAGAATAGACAACTCAATACGCATTCAATTTACACTCTTATATAGGAAATAGGAGTGTTATGTATATTTAAAGAGAAACCAAAAAGATTTATAAAAAACGTCTTTTACCTACATAGGTGCCAATAATGCAACCATGCTTATTTATCTGAAAGTAAAACGAGATGATTAATGAAGAGATGCCCAAAACGACAAAACCCCGCTTTAAAAGCGGGGTTTCTTAATATGGTCGGCGAGAGAGGATTCGAACCTCCGACCCACTGGTCCCAAACCAGTTGCGCTACCAGGCTGCGCTACTCGCCGAAAACGAGGTGCATCTTACTGCCAGAAACCCACTCCGTCAATACTTTTTTAGTATCACCTGACTGTTCGTATGGTTTTCGACCAAAATGGTTGATTTTTAACTTTTTTATCATAAACAAGAGGGGATTTTTAGCGTTATTGTAACAAGCTTAGCTTTCTTTCTTCGCTTTACTATGGCTTTCTTTACGTTATCTATAAAATATGAAGAAAAATAACAAATTTATTCTTAATTATTATCGTCTAATTAGTGTACTTTTTATATAATTCCATTATGTCAAATAAGGTGGGTAATTTAGAGAATGAAACAATGTTGGTGGGGTGTCGCATTACTTTTACTGTCAATCACACTTCCAGCTCAAGCATCTACAGCTCATGCTTGCCGAGTGTACTTTAAAGAAGCGGATAAATTTATTCAGTACATTTCTGAAAGAGAAGATCTAAAACATAATATGCCGGAGATTAAAGCTAACTTCGAGCAAAGCAAAAAACAGATAATGACAGCACCTCTGGCAGAACAAAAAGTGATATGTGACAAGGAAATGCAAGAGCTTAATAGTTTGAATAAAATGTTTGGCCCTAAAGAAGAAACAGCACTAAATAAATAATCAAATAGATAATGACTAAATATAATTACTTATTTAGTATTTAGTCATTAATTTGATATTAATTCTTATTTTCATGATTATTATTCGCCGTTTTACTTTCCAATCTTTTTATACGTTCTTTAGGTGAATTATCACTTTTATCATCACCTTGAGTATAATAATCATAGGGTAATAATAAAGTATCTAATACGGCACTAAAAGGGAGATCGAGAATAACCAATGGCTTCATAGCCCATCCGGTTTCATCATCTTTTAGCATTGTCATGTTATTTTTTGTCCCTGAATAAAGTTCTTTATTCGGGCCTGCATGAGTCATAACACTTGAGCAGCCTGTCAGTAATGTCGTCAAAAATGTGACTAATGTTAAATTTTTACTTGTCGTTCTGAATATCATAGGGCACCTATAAAACGAGAGCTGTAGTCAACGCTTTTTATCATATAGTTAAACCTGTTTTCTCTTATAGGACAAGAGAAAGATGATATAAAAAAGCTTAATTTTTCAGTCATTAAATAAATAATTTTAGTGTAAGAAAGTTTCATTTTATCTAATTAAAAAAAACATAATAATACTATTAATGATTATGTTTTGATGATATTAAAATTCAACCTTCATTATTTTAAATTAACACTTTAACGCTATATTTATCTTTCTTGTCGGTTTGATCTCTATATATGTTGAATCTGTGCGATAAGACACAGCAGTTTTCATTATTCTTTGCCAAAATAGGTTTATCGTTTTAGCTCAAATTTTCTCTTTTTTTAGTTTTTGAGTACAGGATCTTTTTTATGAGTGATATTGCATTAACAATGGTGATGTTGTCATTAGCAGGCGCTCTAGGTCTTTGGATTGGCAATATCAAAATTTATCGGGTCAGCCTAGGGATAGGTGGTGTTCTTTTTGGTGGAATTATTATTGGCCACTTTGCTCAGCGCTATAATTTCTTACTTAATGCACAAACCCTTCACTTTATTCAAGAATTTGGGCTTATCCTTTTCGTTTATACTATTGGTATCCAAGTCGGTCCTGGTTTTTTCTCCTCATTACGTGTTTCGGGCTTAAAATTAAACGCCTTTGCTATCTTAATTATTCTTCTCGGCTCAATCATAACCGCGTCTATTTATCGTCTATTTGATGTTCCTTTACCTATTATTTTGGGTATTTTTTCTGGTGCGGTTACCAATACCCCTTCTTTAGGGGCAGGACAGCAAATACTGACTGACCTGAATATCGACCCAGCATCAGTGGGACAAATGGGAATGGGCTATGCCATGGCTTACCCTATGGGGATCTGTGGCATTCTGCTAGTCATGTGGCTTATTCGTGTGTTCTTTAAAATCAACATTGATGAAGAAGCAAAAGCCTTTAGCAACCAACAAAACAACACTAAAGATGCACTACATACCATTAATATTGCGATTAAAAACCCCAATCTAGATGGCTTATTAATGCAAGATATTCCTCTGCTCAATGAAGATGCCATTGTCTGCTCTCGCTTAAAGCGCGGAGATAATATTATGGTACCTATGCCATCAACAATTATTCAGTTGGGAGATTTACTGCATATTGTAGGTTCAAAAGAAGATCTGAACAAAGTACGCCTAGTTCTTGGTGAAGAGGTCGATGCTTCACTTTCAACATCAACAAATTTATTGCAATCAGTACGGGTCGTTGTAACGAATGATTCTGTTCTCAGTAAGCGTTTAAAAGATCTGGATCTTAAAAGAAAATACGATGTTGTCGTGACTCGACTGAACCGCACAGGTATCGAACTTATTCCAAGCAATAATAGTATGTTGCAGTTCGGGGATATTCTGAATGTCGTTGGACGCCCTGAGTCTATTGAAGCCATTACAGCTCTGTTAGGTAACGCTCGTCAGAAATTAGAACAAGTTCAAATGCTTCCTGTTTTTATTGGTATCGGTTTAGGGGTTTTACTTGGCTCTATTCCTATTTTTATTCCTGGTATCCCTGTGGCACTTAAACTGGGATTAGCGGGTGGTCCCCTTGTTGTTGCCTTAATTTTAGGTCGTATTGGTACATTTGGTAAACTCTATTGGTTTATGCCTCCAAGTGCGAACTTGGCATTACGAGAGCTCGGTATTGTCATGTTTCTTGCGGTGGTAGGGTTAAACTCTGGTGGTGAATTTGTCGAAACATTAATTTATGGTCAAGGCTTGAGTTGGATTGGCTACGGCATTTTGATTACGTTATTACCGTTATTGATTGTTGGCGTGATCGCCAGAGTCTTCTTTAAGCTTAATTATTTAAGCCTCTGCGGAATGTTAGCAGGTTCAATGACAGATCCGCCGGCATTGGCCTTCGCAAATTCAATTCATAGCTCAAGTGGAGCTGCCGCGCTTTCCTATGCGACAGTGTATCCTTTAGCTATGTTTTTACGCATTATAACACCACAATTAATGGCACTTATTATATGGACTTTGTAGAGAAAATAATAAATATATTAAATAGTTGAACCAAACTTGTTATCAAAATCTACATTTAGCTTAGCAGAGTGATAATTAAGGCAATGAATGGCTCCTATTTAAGCCATAGATTTTATAAATGTCTGTTTTAATAGTTCTCGTGCTAAGAAATTTAGATTGAGACGGATTACTAAATTTTTAGTAATCAATTTCTTTCCGTCAAACTTATGCTCAAAAGTCCTCGTTATTGTCTTTGCCCCTTCTTCTCGCTGAAGGGGCATTTTTATTAGATATTCACTGGCTGATAGATGTTCTCGATTTCTTCAGCCAGAATTTTTATTCCTTTCTCAATCAACTCAGGCTCAGGTACATAATTCATTCTCATACATTGATGAGCATGCTCCCATGAATCTTCTAACCCCGGAAAGAAGTAATGTCCCGGCACCATTAATACACCACGTTTTTTCAAACGGCGGTAAAGGTCTTCACAAGACACTGGTAAATCTTTAAACCAAAGCCATAAAAAGATCGCACCTTCAGGCTTATGAATAAGGCAACGCTCTTCAGGTAAATAACGACGAATAATATTAATAGTTTCAAGTACTCGTTGATGATAAAAAGGCCCAATCACATCTTGAGATAACCGCATTAAATCATCGCGTTTTAGCATTTCTAATGCCATTGCAGGCCCAATTCCACCGGGTGCGAGGCTAATAATGCCGTTGACATTTGTAATCGCTGAAATCAGCTCTTCATTAGCGATAATAATGCCACAACGAGCACCCGGTAAGCCTAACTTAGACAGACTCATACAGAGAATAGTGTTGTTATTCCAACAAGGTGTTGCTTGAGTGAAAATAATGCCTGGGAAAGGGACGCCATAAGCATTATCTATAATCAGAGGAATATTATGCCGTTTAGCCAAAGCCTCTAGCTTCTCAACTTCATCATCTGTAATAACATTACCCGTTGGGTTTGTTGGTCTTGAAACACAAATAGCCGCAATGTCATCACTGATTTCAAGATGAGCAAAATCAACATGATATTTAAATTGTCCATTCGGTAACATTTCTATTGTTGGCTTATTCGCAACAAATAGATCTTCTTCTAATCCAGAATCAGTATAACCGATGTATTCAGGGGCAATTGGGAAAAGAATTTTCCGTTTTTTCCCATCTTTGGTTGTGCCACCTAATAAATTAAACAGATAGAAAAAAGCACTTTGGCTACCATTAGTTAATGCAATATTTTTCGCCGAGATATTCCAGCCTAGTTTCTCTTTTAAGCATGCTGCCAACGCTTGTAACATGGCATCCTTACCTTGTGGGCCATCATAGTTACAAACCGCATCACTTAATGAGCCATTTTCTGTCATCTCTTTAAGTAATTGGCGAAAATAGTTATCCATTTCAGGAATATGAGCAGGATTTCCGCCCCCAAGCATTACAGCGCCGGGAGTGCGTATCCCTTCATTTAAGTCTTGCATCAAGCGAGCAATGCCTGAATGCTGAGCAAATTTTTGCCCAAATTGCGATAGTTGAGTCATCTTTGCAGGTATCTTCTATGTTGCTTTCTCGTTAAGAAATACCATACCGCGAGCTTTAATTTGCATCAATAGTTATAATTGAAATGATAAAACAGTAATACTAATATGATTTTACATATTGAAACGCAAAACTAAAAATATTCAAGATTAAAGATAACTCAACTCATGTTTTACTTTTTATTGGTGTTCTCATTCTCGCCTTGGCGACAAAAACAAGAGAGAATATGGTCATTTACCATACCAACGGCTTGCATAAAAGCGTAACAAGTTGTTGTGCCAACAAATTTAAAACCTTTTTTCTTTAACGTTTTTGCCATTTTATCTGAGACTTCAGTCGATGCAGGTACTTGGGATATATCGTTCCACTGATTAATAATGGGTTTATTATCAACAAATTGCCAAATAAACTGACTAAAATCTTCACCTTGCTCTTCCATTGCCATGAAAATACGTGCGTTATTAATAATGGCTTTAATTTTTCCTTGATGACGAATAATTGCCGGATCTTGCAGTAAAGCTTCAACATCCTTATCTGTCATTTTGGCTATTTTTTCAGGTGAAAAATCAAAAAAGCAGCGACGAAAACCGTCTCTTTTCTTTAGCACGGTATACCAAGATAGACCAGCTTGTTGACCTTCAAGGCAGATCATTTCAAAAAGCTTATATTTATCTCGTTCAGGTTTACCCCATTCTTCATCATGATATGCCAAATATTCAGGATCACTGGTCACCCAATCACAACGCTGCTTATTCATTTTTTCATTCCTTGTTACCAATAACTTTAATAGCATCATTTATATACTGTATAAATATACATGTAAATAGACAAAAAAAATTCAATCCAATTCTTTGAGCATAGTCATAAACTCAATTAAGGGATTATTTTTTTGATCGAGGGAAAATTGCCCGCATTCCTTGCTGTATATCTTTCGTCTAGAAGGTATACTGAAACCTTTCTTTTTATTCTATGTATCGCCATGCGGATATAACATGCAAAAGTTTGATACCAAAACCTTTCAAGGTCTTATCCTGACACTGCAGGATTACTGGGCTCGCCAGGGCTGCACCATTGTCCAACCATTAGATATGGAAGTGGGCGCAGGCACATCACATCCAATGACTTGTTTACGAGCATTAGGTCCAGAGCCTATCGCTGCGGCTTATGTACAACCTTCACGTCGTCCAACAGACGGACGTTACGGTGAAAACCCTAACCGCTTACAGCACTATTACCAATTCCAAGTTATCATTAAACCATCGCCTGATAATATTCAGGAGCTTTATCTTGGCTCATTAAGAGAGTTAGGTTTAGACCCTACAGTCCACGATATTCGTTTTGTGGAAGATAACTGGGAAAACCCAACTCTAGGTGCTTGGGGCTTAGGCTGGGAAGTTTGGCTCAACGGCATGGAAGTGACGCAGTTTACCTATTTCCAACAAGTAGGTGGATTAGAGTGCAAACCAGTTACAGGTGAAATCACTTACGGCTTAGAACGTCTTGCCATGTATATTCAAGGTGTTGATAGCGTTTATGACTTAGTTTGGTGTGATGGCCCATTAGGCAAAACCACCTATGGCGATATCTATCATCAAAACGAAGTTGAACAATCAACTTATAACTTTGAATACGCAGATGTAGACTTCTTATTCTCTTGCTTTGAGCAATATGAAAAAGAAGCTCGTGAGTTGTTAGAGTTAGAAAAACCTCTGCCTTTACCTGCCTATGAACGTATTTTAAAAGCAGGACACACCTTTAACTTATTGGATGCACGTAAAGCTATCTCTGTGACAGAGCGTCAGCGTTATATTTTACGTATCCGTACTTTAACCAAAGCGGTTGCTGAAGCATATTATGCTTCTCGTGAAGCGCTTGGTTTCCCTATGTGTAAAAAGTAAGAGGCTATCATGACAACTGAGACTTTCCTCGTGGAAATCGGCACAGAAGAATTACCGCCGAAAGCGCTTCGTTCTTTAGCCGAATCTTTTGCTGCTAATTTTACTACTGAGCTGGATAACGCAAATATCACCCATGGTGATGTATCTTGGTTTGCAGCTCCTCGCCGTTTAGCCCTTAAAGTGGCGAATATGGCAAAATCACAAGCAGATAGAACTATTGAAAAACGTGGTCCTGCGATTGCTCAAGCATTTGACGCTGATGGCAAACCAACAAAAGCAGCTGAAGGCTGGGCAAGAGGTAATGGTATTACTGTTGACCAAGCAGAGCGCTTATCAACCGATAAAGGTGAATGGTTATTTTATCGTGCAGAAGTAAAAGGTGAAGCGGTTAATCAATTACTGATTGGCATGGTAAATAGTGCATTATCAAAATTACCTATTCCAAAATTAATGCGCTGGGGCGATAAAGAAACTCACTTTGTACGCCCTGTTCATACTGTCACTTTATTATTAGGTGATACTGTTATTGATGGTGAAATTTTAGGTATCCAAAGCGATCGCGTTATTCGTGGTCACCGCTTTATGGGTGAAGCTGAATTCACTATCGATAATGCGGATCAGTATCCTGAAATTCTTTATGAGCGCGGAAAAGTGATTGCTGATTACGAAACGCGTAAATCAATTATTCTTCATGATGCTCGTCTTGCAGCTGAAAAACTTGGCGGTATTGCAGATTTAAGTGATAGCTTAGTTGAAGAAGTCACTTCACTGGTTGAATGGCCGGTTGTGTTAACAGCAAAATTTGAGGAAAAATTCCTTGAAGTGCCTGCTGAAGCACTGGTTTATACCATGAAAGGTGACCAAAAATACTTCCCTGTTTATGACAAGCAGGGCAATTTATTACCTAATTTTATTTTCGTCACTAATATTGAATCTTCTGATCCACAACAGATCATTAACGGTAACGAAAAAGTAGTACGCCCTCGTTTAGCGGATGCTGAGTTCTTCTTTAAAACTGACCGTAAACAACGTTTAGAAGATAACTTACCACGCCTTGAAACCGTATTATTCCAAAAAGATTTAGGTACACTGCGAGACAAAACAGACCGTATTCAAGCATTAGCCGGCTTTATTGCGGGCAAAATGGGTGCGGATGTTAATAAAGCAACCCGTGCAGGCTTACTGTCAAAATGTGACTTAATGACCAATATGGTGTTTGAATTCACAGATACCCAAGGTGTTATGGGTATGCATTATGCTCGTCATGATGGTGAAGCCGAAGAAGTCGCCGTTGCATTGAAAGAACAATATCAGCCTCGTTTTGCGGGTGATGAATTACCGTCTAATCCTGTCGCTAGTGCGCTCGCTATTGCAGAAAAGATGGATACACTTGCGGGTATTTTCGGTATTGGTCAACATCCTAAAGGGGATAAAGACCCATTTGCTCTACGTCGTGCATCATTGGGTGTTTTACGTATTATCGTTGAGCAAGATTTACCGTTAGATATTGCAGATCTGACACAAGAAGCGGTTCGCCTTTACGGTGACAAACTGACGAATAAAAATGTCGTCAGTGATGTGGTTGAATTTATGTTAGGCCGTTTCCGTTCTTGGTATCAAGAACTAGGCTACAGTATTGATACTATTCAAGCAGTATTAGCACGTCGTCCAACACAACCTGCTGACTTCAATGCGCGCGTTAAAGCAGTCACTTATTTCCGTACATTAGAAGAAGCCTCTGCATTAGCAGAAGCCAATAAACGTGTTTCTAATATCTTAGCCAAATCAGCTGATGTAAAACTAAATGACACGGTTTTAGCTTCTGTCTTAAAAGCGCCAGAAGAAGTTCAGTTAGCGGCTAATCTTTCTGTTTTACAAGATAAATTAGCCCCATTATTTGCAGAGCGTAAATACCAAGAAGCTTTAGTTGAACTGGCTTCATTACGTGATGTAGTCAATAACTTCTTTGATAAAGTCATGGTGATGGATAAAGACGATGCAGTTCGTATCAACCGTTTAACCATGTTAAGTCAATTACGCGAACTGTTCTTAAAAGTCGCAGATATTTCTGTTTTACAATAAGTTGTAAAGCTCAGAAAGCGTAAACCGGCATTGTGAAAGCAATGCCGGTTTTTTTATCAAATATCATTATTTTTACTTGAGTTATCTTTGAGAGGATGATGAACAAGCTCCATAATTCTTATCGATTCTCTATCAATGATATTCACAATAATATGTAATAAATCATCAATATCTTTTGCATGAAAAGATTCAATTTCAGTTTCTATTTCAATAGGAAACCCATTTATTTTACTAAAACTATAACCAAATAGTATAAATCCAGACTCATCACTTACATTTACTTTATCGATATAAATAAGCCTTTCACTATTAATAAATTTAGGACAGTAATGATGATTATCTTTAAATAAGATTTTAATTTTATTATTAGTGATCATTTCTAGTTTTTCTATAACTATGCTTATTTTATTTTCTATTTGTTTTTTTATATCAATGATAGATGATGCCCTATCCAATGAAGCCTTTATCTTTTCAAAAAAATTATTTTCATCGTTCATGTGAAATCCTACAAAATATTGGATAATGATCAAACTTTTTAAAGAAAACATCATCAAGGCAGTGATTGTCATCATTTAGTATCCGATAAAAATCAATCTGCTCGAGATCTAACTTAAAGCAGTCTTCTCTCCCATATAAAAATGATGAAGAGAAGATCATTTGATCAAAAACATACCATCGACTCATTGAAGCTGAATTATAATAATACGTACCTAAATTATTTGTTTTCTTATCAGACAAAAGATACCAAAATGGATTAAATAATAACTCTCTTTTCTTTTTTATTATGTGGTAATCTCTCGTTGCATATAATGTATTAATCATCGAATCAGAATAAGGTTCTGTATTATAATCTCCCATACAAATAATTTGAGCATCTTTCCCTTGATTTTCAAATAGCTTATCAATACTATTCCTCAACTCTTGGGCTGCTATACGTCTGATTTTATCATCAGCACTGAGTACTGATGGCCAGTGAGATAAAAAGAATGTGATTATTTTTTGATTTTCAATCTCTTTAAATACAACACTTACACCTACTCTTATTGTTCTATTATCAGGTTGAAGCTTAGTTAAAAATTTACTTGAGATAAACTCTAACTTACTCATCTTATACATTAAAGATATATCAATAAATATACGTCCTATTCTTCCTGATAAATCAATATATTCCATATTTAATTCACAGGCTAATTGTTTAAAATCTAGGTTTTCTTTTTTAGAAATCTCACAAAGTGCAACTATATCCAGTGCTCTTTTTTTTATCATTTTGCCAAGGTATTGTTTTGCTAACCCAATATCTTCTATATTTATTTTCTTATTTGATCTTATTGGTGGCGATAATCCCATATTCCACCAGCATAAATTCAATTCCATTTTTATATATCATTCCATTAATAATAAATTACTTTTAAATATTACTAGTTATTATCTCACTAAAGTTTATTAACTTAGCACAATAAATAAAAATAGAAAAAACAATAAAATAAATCAAAACAAATAAATATTTTAATTCATATTTAAATTATTAGTTTTTTATTAAATATGAAGGTATCTTATTATTTAAGATACCTTTTCAATATATTGTAAATTTTTACAACCCTGTCTCTACTGTAAATATCTGACGATAACCATCAACATCACGCATAAAGGCAATATATTGGTCATCAGGAGAGAATACGACAGCATCACTACTTGGTGCTTGTGCTGTTTTTTCTGTTAGTCGAGTTAACTCACCCGTTTTCACATTACATAACATCACACTATTATCACAAATAAAGGTGAGATATTGTCCGTTACTGCTCCACGTAAACGCTGACTGAATATCCCAATCCTGCGCGGTGACTTGCTTTATTTCTTTCGTGGTGGGCGAAACGGTATATAACTGCACAATACCATGATCATCTTTCATTAAAAAAGCAATCGCATCGCCTTGTGGCGAGCTTCTTAACCAGTGACGAGGCTGATTTAAAACACCTGCATATTTTCTATTCGTGGTATTCGTTAGGCGAATTTGATGGATGCCTTTAGCCACTGCTGGCATTGTTGTTTCAGTTCCTGCCAGTGGTTTATCACCTTCAATACTGAAAGCCTGATTATCATCCGGTAAATCCACTAAAAAAATTTCAGAAACTTTATCACCCGTTTCACTCACGGTATCGCCAATAAATGCAATAGCCCAACGTTGTTGTGAACCATCCGCCTTAATATAACCCTGAGTACCAATCCAACACTCTTCATAAGCTTTATTAATTTCATCGCTCCCCTTTTGTGGATGAGCGACGGTTTGGCTTATTACAGTGCAAAAATATTCACCGTCATATTCACGTGGGTGTTTTTTAGCAACGTTAACCGCTTTCAGTGGCACAGCAACAGCGACATTACGTTGATCATATTCGCCACCAAGTTCATGCATAATATGATCATTGTAAGTAAAACTTAAACGTGTGCCGTCAGGACTAAATACATGAACATGCGTACCACCACGTAATGCACCAGCTTGATAAGGTGATGTCAGTGAACAAGCATCAATATTAAATGCACGGTTGTTTTCTGACTCATCAACAATCACACCTCGTCGATGATGAAAGTCATAATGCCATTCATTATCTGGATTTTCTGGTCCATGAATAAAAGCGTAACGCACAGGCTCTGTTGGGCTTACTGTCACAACACCTGCATGCGCTCCTTGTGTCGCGGTGTAAATGATCTGTTGCTGTTTTGTTTTCGCATGAATTTTTTCTATGGTTAGACCTGTAAAAGATCCTCCATTGGGACGTACATCATAGACTAACCACTGGCTATCTGGCGTCCAAACATTTATATTAGTTAGCTGATGATGACGGCTATCAAACGTAATCTGGTGTTCCTGAAAAGACATATTTATCCTTATCGGGAAATAAATTTCCACATTATAAAAACTAATTAATTTTACCTGGCACTAAAAAAATTCAGTCGAGACTTTTTCGCAAGGTAATTATTCTACCCTCACTAAATAGTCAAAAAATTAGAAAATCATGTTACTTAGTGTTCTCTATATTATTGGTATTACTGCAGAAGCCATGACCGGTGCACTTGCTGCTGGTCGTCGTAAAATGGATGTTTTTGGCGTTATTATTATCGCCTCTGCAACTGCCATTGGTGGTGGCTCTGTCAGGGACATTCTACTCGGCCATTACCCGCTGGGCTGGGTAAAACACCCTGAATATATCGTCACTGTTGCATGTGCTGCTGTTATCACCATGTGGGTTGCTCCGATGATGAAACACTTACAGCGACTCTTTCTTATCTTAGATGCCATTGGTCTAATGGTTTTCTCTATTATCGGTGCACAAATCGCACTCGATATGGAGTATGGCCCAATTATTGCTGCTATTGCCGCAGTGATTACAGGTGCCTTTGGTGGTGTATTAAGAGATATGCTTTGTAATACCATTCCTCTCGTATTCCAAAAAGAAATTTATGCCGGTATCGCTTTTGGTGCTGCGTGGCTTTATATGGGATTACTGTTTTACACACCGTTACCAAGAGACGTCATTATCATCATTACCCTAATTGCTGGGTTAACAGCTCGACTTCTCGCTATTCGTTATAAATTGGGCTTACCTGTCTTTAATTACGAGAATCAAGATTAACGAATCGCTATTTTAACGACAGCGGTTCTTTTTGATTCTGTGGGGTATCTCAAAATATAATCTCTTTTCACTATTGTGATAAAAGGTAATTCCTATCACTGAGCCTTTAATTGTATGTTAATATTGACATAGTTTAATTTTTCTCTTGTTTCTATATTAAGAAAATAGAATGTAATAAGAAAAAAATGGCCCTGTATTAAACATGGGCGCTGTATGTCATTCATTGTATGTGTATACTATATGGGGGATTTGCTCCCTAAACATGTATTTATACTTAATTCTCCAGTCAAATTCAGAAAGTCATCATGATCCAAGGAACACTTTATATTGTTTCCGCTCCAAGCGGTGCGGGTAAATCAAGTCTTATTCAAGCGCTGTTAAAAACACAGCCTTTATATGACACGCAGGTTTCTGTCTCTCATACAACCCGCCCAATGCGACCGGGAGAGAACCATGGTGAACATTACTTCTTTGTTACTGAAGAAGAATTTAAAAGTATGATAGAGAGTGGGGATTTCCTCGAACATGCTTGTGTTTTTGGTAACTATTACGGAACATCCGGCAAAGTTATCAAAGAAATTTTAGCCAGTGGTGTCGATGTCTTTTTAGATATCGACTGGCAAGGCGCACAGCAAGTGCGTAAAGCGATGCCAGAAGCTCGCAGTATTTTTATTTTGCCACCGTCAAAAGAAGAGCTTTATCGCCGACTTCGTGGACGAGGGCAAGATAGCGAAGAAGTGATTACAAAACGTATGTCACAAGCTGTATCGGAAATGGAACATTTTAATGAGTATGATTATTTGCTGATTAATGATGATTTCAATACCGCGCTTGCTGATTTACAATCAATTATTCGTTCTGAAAAATTACGCCTTGATCGTCAAACGCTACGACATGGTGATTTAATCAGCAAATTATTGGCAGACTGAGTTAACTTTCAGTATTATGCCCAGTCATTTCGTTAATGGTGGAGTAACACAAATATGGCACGCGTAACCGTTCAAGACGCTGTAGAGAAAATTGGTAACCGTTTTGACCTCGTTCTGGTCGCAGCACGTCGTGCGCGTCAGTTACAAGTTGGCGCTAAAGACCCTTTAGTTCCAGAAGAAAATGATAAAATGACTGTTATCGCGCTACGTGAAATTGAAGAAGGACTGATTAACGGTAAAATTCTTGATGCTCGTGAACGTCAAGAGCAGCAAGAGCAAGAAGCAGCAGAATTACAAGCTGTTTCAGCGATTGCGGAAGGTCGTCGTTAATCGTTTTATAAAATAGGGGTAGGTCTGCCTTGTACCTGTTTGAAAGCCTGAATCAAATCGTTCAAAAATACTTGCCATCGGAGCAAGTTGAACAACTTAAAAAAGCCTTTATCGTCGCCCGAAATGCCCACGAGGGACAAACTCGTTCAAGTGGTGAGCCTTATATTACTCACCCTGTTGCGGTTGCGTGTATTCTTGCAGATATGCGATTAGACCACCAAACGCTAATGGCGGCGCTGTTGCATGATGTTATCGAAGATACACCTGCAACCTTCCAAGATATCGAAAACCTGTTTGGTAGTACGGTGGCCGATCTTGTTGAAGGCGTGTCTAAACTTGATAAATTGAAGTTTAGAGACAAAAAAGAGGCTCAGGCTGAAAACTTCCGTAAGATGATTATGGCGATGGTAAAAGATATCCGCGTCATTTTGATCAAGCTGGCAGACCGAACTCACAATATGCGCACTCTGGGATCATTACGCCCAGATAAACGTCGCCGTATTGCTCGTGAAACACTCGAAATTTACAGCCCTCTTGCACATCGTTTAGGTATACACCATATCAAAACAGAGCTTGAAGAGCTGGGTTTCGAGGCGCTACATCCTAATCGCTACCGTGTAATCAAAGAAGTCGTTAAAGCTGCTCGAGGCAATCGTAAAGAGATGATTAATAAAATCCTCTCTGAAATTGAAGGTCGCCTGACAGAAGCGCATATCGAATGCAAAGTTAATGGTCGCGAAAAACACCTTTACTCTATCTATCGGAAAATGTTGTTAAAAGAGCAACGTTTTCACTCGATCATGGATATTTACGCCTTTCGCGTTATCGTGAAAGAAGTCGATACCTGTTATCGCGTTTTAGGTCAAATGCACAGTCTTTATAAGCCACGGCCTGGTCGAGTTAAAGACTATATTGCAATCCCAAAAGCCAATGGCTACCAATCTCTTCATACTTCACTAATTGGTCCTCATGGAGTACCCGTTGAAGTGCAAATTCGTACAGAAGATATGGATCAAATGGCCGAAATGGGGGTTGCTGCACATTGGGCTTATAAAGAGCAAGGTGAACAACCAGGCACAACGGCACAAGTTCGAGCTCAACGCTGGATGCAAAGTTTACTTGAATTGCAACAAAGTGCGGGTAGCTCATTTGAATTTATTGAGAACGTAAAATCCGATCTCTTTCCTGATGAAATTTACGTTTTCACCCCCGAAGGTCGCATTGTTGAATTACCTACAGGTGCTACTCCTGTCGATTTTGCTTATGCCGTACACACAGATATTGGCCATGCCTGTGTGGGAGCAAGGGTTGATAGACAACCTTACCCACTTTCACAATCACTACGCACTGGACAAACGGTTGAAATTATTACCGCGCCAGGCGCAAGACCAAATGCAGCTTGGCTAAACTTTGTCGTCAGTTCAAGAGCACGCTCTAAAATTCGACAACTGCTGAAAAACCTAAAACGTGAAGACTCTATTAATTTAGGTCGCCGTTTACTTAATCACGCATTAGGTGAGCACAAGCTTGCTGATATTTCAGCTGAAAATATTGAGCGCGAGTTGAAGCGTATGAAGCTTCATTCAATCGACGACTTAATGGCTGAAATTGGTTTAGGTAATACTATGAGTGTTGTTGTTGCGCGTAATTTATTAATTGATAGCCAAAATCAAGATGAAAACGCACAAACCGAAACAACCAATGATGCCCCCCCTAAACTCCCAATTAAAGGTGCTGATGGCGTATTGATCTCCTTCGCTAAATGTTGTCGCCCTATTCCGGGAGATCCTATCGTTGCACATATTAGCCCGGGCAAAGGTTTGGTTATTCACCATGAGTCTTGTCGTAATATTCGTGGTTACCAAAAAGAGCCTGAAAAATTCATGCCTGTCGAGTGGGACAAAGAGATCAACAGCGATTTCATTACTGAAATTAAAGTCGATATGATTAACCACCAAGGTGCTTTAGCAAACTTAACCGCAGCTATTAATGATGCAAATTCAAGTATTCAAAGTATGAATACAGAAGAGAAAGATGGTCGCGTGTATTGTGCTTTTATTCGCTTAACAGCAAAAGACCGAATTCAATTAGCCAATATCATGCGTAAACTTCGTATCATGCCAGATGTTCTGCGCGTTAGCCGTAATAAAAATTAGTCATGAATTCAATTCGATATGCCCGCATCTGCCAAATGATGGCGATGCGGCAGCCTGATCTTACCGTTTGTCTTGAAGAAGTACATAAATCCCATAATGTTGCTGCCGTTATAAGAACGGCTGATGCTGTAGGGATCCCTAAAATTCATGCTATTTGGCCTGAAGAAAAAATGCGGATGTTAGTCTCCCCAGCAGCAGGAAGTAACAGTTGGGTCAATGTAGAAACGCATCCTACTATTACAGACGCAATTAGCGCCTTTCGTGCCCAAGGTATGCAAGTTCTTGCGACTCATCTCTCAGATAAAGCGGTTGATTTCCGTGAGATTGATTACACTCGCCCAACTTGTATTATTATGGGACAAGAAAAAACAGGTATCTCACAAGATGCTATCGCGCTTGCAGATCAAGATATCATTGTGCCGATGATGGGAATGGTACAATCCCTAAATGTTTCTGTCGCCAGTGCACTAATTTTATATGAAGCACAACGCCAACGTCAGGCTGCGGGTATGTATAATCGAACAGAGAGCGCCTTAACAGAAGAAGAACAACAAATTCTTCTTTTTGAAGGCGGATACCCAGTATTGGCAGAAGTTTCTCGTCGAAAAGGACTGCCTCGCCCATATATCAATGATAGCGGTGAGATTGAAGCACCTGAGTCATGGTGGGCAGAAATGCAAATGACGCAAAAACAACTTAGGAAATTAAAAAAGACGGAGTATTGATCCCATGAAAGGAAAACTGCTTGATGCAATCCCCTTAACCACTCTTCACGGCGTAGGTGCAAGTCAGGCAGACAAGCTGGCAAAAATAGGGCTTGTGACTATTGAGGATTTATTACTCCACCTTCCTTTGCGTTATGAAGATCAAACGCATCTTTATGCTATCAGCGATCTCCTTCCCGGTATTCCTGCCACAGTTTCTGGCGAAATATTAAGAACAGAAGTTAGTTTTGGTCGGCGCAAAATGATGACCTGCCAAATTTCTGACGGCTCTGGAATTTTAACACTTCGCTTTTTTAACTTTACAGCAGCAATGAAAAACAACCTTGCTCAAGGTAAACAAGTCACTGCATACGGCGAAGTTAAACGGGGAAGTCGCGGACCAGAAATTATTCACCCTGAATACAAAATCAAAGTTGCAGGCTCTGAAATTAAACAGCAAGAAACGCTCACCCCCATCTATTCAACAACGGAAGGCTTACGCCAAACATCACTACGTAAATTAATAGAGCAAGCGTTAGAATTACTTGATACCTGTGCAATTAACGAATTATTACCCGATCAATTTATTCACGGTTTGCCCCCACTAGCCACCGCGCTACGTACACTACATAATCCTCCTCCTGATATCGCTTTTGCAGAGCTTGAAAAAGGACAGCACCCCGCACAAAAAAGGCTAATTATTGAAGAGTTACTGGCTCATAATTTAGGTATGCTCAATGCAAGAGCTGGCGCACAATCTTATCGAGCAGAGCCATTGTTTATGCCAAATACGTCAACATTACGTCAGCAATTTCTTGCATCGCTCCCTTTTACCCCTACGAATGCACAGCAACGTGTCGTCAATGAGATAGAAACAGATTTAGAAAAAGACTATCCGATGATGCGATTGATCCAAGGAGATGTTGGTTCAGGTAAGACTTTAGTTGCCGCACTTAGTGCATTGCGTGCGATTGCTAATGGCAAGCAAGTAGCTTTAATGGCCCCAACAGAATTGTTGGCAGAGCAACATGCATTAACCTTTAAAAAATGGTTTGAGCCTTTTGGTATCCAAGTAGGTTGGCTAGCTGGAAAACAGAAAGGAAAAGCACGCGAAACACAGCAAAATGCCATTGCGAATGGTGAAGTATCGATCATTATTGGAACGCACGCTATTTTCCAAGAACAAGTTAAATTCCACTCTCTAGCCTTAGTGATTATTGATGAACAACACCGATTTGGTGTACATCAACGCCTCGCATTATGGAAAAAAGGTGAAGAGCAAGGCTTTCATCCTCATCAATTAGTGATGACAGCAACGCCTATTCCTCGAACATTAGCGATGACGGCCTACGCTGATATGGACACCTCTATCATCGACGAATTACCACCGGGACGCACACCTGTTACCACTGTCGCTATCCCTGATACTCGCCGTAATGACATTATTGAACGCATTAGATTAGCTTGCACAGAAGAAAAGCGACAAGCCTATTGGGTATGTACCTTAATTGAAGATTCTGATGTTCTTGAAGCGCAAGCCGCCCAAGTTATCTATGATGAGCTGACAATTGCGCTCCCTGAAATTAAAGTGGGATTGGTACATGGGCGAATGAAACCCGCAGAGAAACAGGCCGTAATGGCCGCTTTTAAAGAAAATGAACTCCAACTTTTAGTTGCAACAACAGTGATTGAAGTCGGCGTTGACGTCCCTAATGCAAGTTTAATGATCATTGATAATCCAGAACGACTGGGGCTAGCACAGTTACATCAACTACGTGGACGTGTTGGCCGAGGCGCTATCGCCTCGCATTGTGTCTTGTTATATAAAACCCCCCTCACTCAAACAGCACGTTTGCGATTGCAGGTATTAAGAGATAGCAATGATGGTTTTGTGATTGCACAAAAAGATCTCGAAATCCGTGGCCCTGGTGAGCTTTTAGGCACTAAGCAAACGGGTAATGCACAATTTAAAGTCGCTGATTTATTACGTGACCAAGGACTTATTCCTGAAGTTCAGCGTATCGCTCGTTACCTACATCAGCACTATCCTAAGCATTCTCAAGCCTTAATCGAACGCTGGCTACCAGCCAAAACACAATACAGCCAAGCTTAAGGTTACTCTATTGTATGGCTTAGCGTGCGTTTAAACACGCCTGTGAGTGATTTTGAAATATCTGTAAGTTAACACCACATAGAAAAACACCTCAATATCGATATTCAACATTGAGGTGTCCTTTGACGTTTTGACGCTATTTTAATTTATAGCAACTAAACTACCCTGCAACGATAGGCGTGAAAAACGGTAGCATCAGATACAGTTTAATCACTATTGCATTCACAATATCAATGAAGAATGCGCCGACCATAGGTACAACTAAGAATGCAAGATGAGACGGTCCAAAACGGTCTGTTACCGCTTGCATATTCGCAATCGCCGTTGGTGTAGCACCTAAACCAAAACCACAATGACCCGCTGCTAAAATCGCCGCATCGTAGTTTTTACCCATGACCCGGAAAGTGACAAAAATTGCATAAAGTGCCATTACACCAGCTTGAACACCAAGGATAACCAACATTGGTATCGCCAGTGAGGCCAGTTCCCATAATTTCAAGCTCATTAATGCCATCGCTAAGAATAACGATAAACTCACGTTACCTAAGACTGACACCGCTCTATCAAAAACACGGTAGAACCCAAGCATTGAAAGGCTATTACTTAAAATAACACCAATAAACAGAACACACACAAAGGTCGGTAGTGAGAATGCCGTACCTTCTAACAGCTGAGAAAGGAACGTACCTGCCATTAAACAGATAGAGATCATCGCAATCGTTTCTAATAAAACCATTGAAGTGATCATTCGGCCTGTTGTCGGCTTCTCAAACGCAGTTGGCATTTCATGGTCATCGGCGCCTAATCCCGGTGTTGGGATATTTTTGATTAAGTAGCGGGCAACTGGGCCACCAATTAATCCACCTAAAACTAAACCAAAGGTAGCACACGCCATCGCGACTTCAGATGCGCTCATAAAACCATAACTTTCAACGAACGTTTTACCCCAGGCTGCCCCTGTACCATGACCACCTGATAATGTAATAGAGCCCGCCAATAATCCCATCAGAGGATCAAGACCTAACATTTCCGCCAATGCAATACCGACTGTGTTTTGCACTAGCAATAACCCAACAACAACAAAGACGAAAATAAAAAGCGCTTTTCCCCCCGCTTTTAAGCTTGCGAGGTTCGCGTTTAAACCAATTGTTGCAAAGAAGGCTAGCATTAATGGATCTTTAAGTGAGAGGTCAAAACTGACTTCCCAGTCCATAAATGATTTAAATGCTAATAGCAGAACTGCAACAAGTAGCCCACCTGCAACGGGTTCTGGGATCGTATACCGTTCTAAAAAAGGAACAGATTTCACTAACTTACGTCCGATCAAGAGAACCAAAGTGGCCGCAACCAGCGTGCCATAAACATCAAGATGATACATTTATGTACCCCGTCTTATTTGTTAATTTTATATAAAAATACTACGACGCTAAGTTCATCCATAAACAACGCCAAAAGCAGGTATCCCCGATTAGAAAAAAAAACGGAGACAAACACAAGTTAAAACATATAAAAATGTGAGCGCCTCTTATGCATTTTGATAACATCATTTTTACGCAAACGATTGCTTTTGTGGCGCAGATCATTAAAATACGGTTTTTGCCGAATAAGAAATTCACACCATGGTTACTTCAGAAAATCAAAATTTGCCTAAAAATAGTGATGCTTCAATTAAAAAAAACAGCGAACTTCTTTTTGCTTTAGAAGAAAAGCCGCCATTACCACAAACACTTTTTGCAGCTTGCCAACACCTTTTAGCGATGTTTGTCGCAGTTATCACACCCGCTATCCTCATTTGCCAAGCATTAGGATTACCTGCACACGATACTCAACGCATTATCAGCATGTCTTTATTTGCATCAGGCATTGCCTCTCTTATTCAAATTCGGGCATGGGGACCGATAGGTTCAGGATTGTTATCAATCCAAGGAACAAGCTTTAACTTTGTTGCTCCACTGATTATGGGGGGATTAGCACTTAAAAATGGTGGCGCCGATATTCCAACAATGATGGCAGCCCTTTTTGGCACATTAATGGTCGCCTCATTAACCGAAATCATCCTTTCTCGTGTTCTTCACTTAGCAAGACGTATCATTACACCGTTAGTTTCAGGTGTCGTAGTGATGATAATCGGCCTCTCTTTAATTCAAGTTGGATTAACCTCTATTGGTGGTGGTTATGCGGCCATTGAGAATAACACCTTTGGTTCACCACAAAATCTGTTATTAGCAGGCTCTGTTCTTATTGTTATTATTTTACTTAATCGACAAAAAAATCCTTATTTACGTGTTGCGTCTTTGGTTATTGCCATGGCTGTGGGTTATGTTCTTGCTTGGGCGTTAGATATGTTGCCCACACCAGTAGAACATCAAGAAACGCCTTTTATGACTATACCTGAGCCGTTTTATTATGGACTGTCATTTAATTGGCATTTACTTATTCCTTTAATGCTGGTGTTTATGATCACATCACTAGAAACTATTGGAGATATCACGGCAACTTCAGATGTTTCAGAGCAACCCGTTAGTGGTCCTTTGTATATGAAACGGATTAAAGGGGGCGTATTGGCTAATGGAATTAACTCTATGGTTTCGGCATTTTTCAATACCTTCCCAAATTCTTGTTTTGGTCAAAATAATGGCGTTATTCAATTAACAGGCGTTGCAAGTCGCTATGTAGGTTATGTTGTTGCCGCAATGCTTATTATCTTAGGCTTATTTCCATTCGTTGCAGAATTTGTGCAAAGAATTCCTGAACCTGTATTGGGCGGAGCCACATTAGTCATGTTCGGTACCATAGCTGCGTCTGGTGTACGCATTGTTTCTAAAGAAGCGCTAAACCGCCGAGCTATCATGATCCTTGCGATTTCACTTGCGGTAGGACTAGGCGTTTCACAGCAACCTCAAATATTGCAGTTTGCACCTGATTGGCTAAAAACATTGCTTTCCTCAGGTATTGCTGCTGGTGGTTTAACAGCCATCATCTTAAACCTAGTTTTTCCACCAGAAAAATAATCATTAACTAGTAACAGAATAATAAAGCGCTATTTTCATGATCAAAAATAGCGCTTTATTTATTATATTTAAACCAATGATATTTTTATGAAAGCATTTTCCTGTGAGTTGCGGTAACTATTTAGCTCAATACTGAAAATCAAAGGAAAATAGAATGGCTACACCCTTGACCCCAATTAAAAACCCCGCACTCGAATACTTAAAAAGTCACTCATCTACTAAAGATTTCCATATACAAACTATTGGGCAATTTTTTACTTATCTCAAAGATTCCATTCTTTCATTGTTTAATAGTGATCATAAATTTACTCATTTAGGAAATAAGTCTATTTCTGAGTTCAACTTAGAACATATTAAAACAGACTTAGTGGCGTTTTTAAAAAATCCTTCCCTTAATAATCAGCAAAATAAAGATAAAGAAGGATTCCTAGTATATCAGTTTCAATACTTATCAACACAAGCGGGTATTCTCCCTAATTTTTACGATATTTATCACTCAGGTAGCATTGATCCTAATGAATTAATTTCTCAACTTATTAACTATGGTAATAAATTAAAAAAAGGAGAATTAAATGATAGAGAGCAAAGGCATAAAGGCATTATAGAAAAAATATTGAATCATATTAAAACCAATTTACAACAGAACAATATTCCATCCCACGCAGCATTGATAAAAAAGATATCCTCTATCACAAAAACATAAGCAGTTAAATAATCTTGTTTTATAGAGTGATGAATACTTGAGCATCGTCTAGTTTTCAGGCATAACTGTATACTGTTTTGATGGAGTATAAAACAGGAGACGGGTTATGCGCTGGCTGATGAAAAGTTTGGTATCTCTGATACTTATCGTTATTTTATTTATTATTATAATTTACGCTTTTATTCAGACTCAGTGGGGCGCACAAAAAACCAGTGAATGGCTGACACAGTACACTGACTATGATATTCACTTCTCGGGTATTGAGCATGATCTTATGCAACCCGAGCAAGTCATTGTTTATGATCTTCTCGTTAATCCTAAGCAAGATAAAGCTATAGTATCGGCAAAATCAGCACAAATCCGATTTAATTGGCAATTTTTTACTACCCCTTCTCATCTGCAAAAAATTACATTAGAAAATGGTAATATTGATTTGGCAGACAAAGCACCGTCAATACCATTAAGTGCCGACATATTACAATTTAAAAATATGGCGTTACGTAGTGAAAAAACTGATTTTTCTTTTGATGCAAAAAAAATAACGGGAGGGATCACACCATGGATCCCGACATCAACCGACTTAATTGGAGCCGGTCATTTTCAATTTTCTATTGCTGATGGAATGATAAATAATAATGAATTCAGTAACTTCATTATTTCTGGTCAATATCAACCCAATAATATTCAAATAGAAAAATTGGGTACTCGCCTACTTAATGGCTCACTCTCCTTGAGCGGACAATATCAAGATAATCAATGGAAATTTGATAATGTTTATATGAATGGCTTGCGCTGGCAATCCTCGCAAAACTTTAATGAATTAATTCAGTCTCTCTCTGAATATCCCCGTATTAGCATAAGATCACTCAATATTGTTGATTTAACTGCTGAAGGAAAACAGTGGGCAATTAGTGGTTTTGATGGACAATTTTCTCAGTTTAGTTGGAACAACGACCTTTCATTTACAACTGGCGAATTCAATACAAATGATGTTGTTTTTCAAGATGAACACATCACTGATCTTATTGCAAAACTCAACCTGCAGAACAATCAACTCAATCTAGATAATCTCAGTCTGCGCTATGAAAAAGGCTTAATTAAGCTTTCTGGTCATTGGAATAAAAACAATAAAACCCTCACGATCCAAGATGCCACACTATCAGGCCTTTTATATACACTACCTGAAAATTGGCTCACTTTTTTAGCGAAACCAATAGATAACAAGAGTAATATTCAAAATATCACTATCGAACAGTTATCTATCAACCAATCTATTTTGATTGATATCACGCCGGAATTCCCATTTCAATTCACCAACTTAACAGGAAAACTGCAAAATTTAATGGTGGCAAAAGAAGGTGAATGGGGATTATGGCAAGGCTCAGCCGTATTAAATGCCGATAGTGGTACGTTAAATCGCATTGAATTACGTCGCCCTGATTTAAAAATTGTCACTCAGCAAGATAACGCTATTGTTGAGCAATATTCAGCATTTATTGGTGACGGTATTGTTCGAGGTTCAGCCGGTTTAATACAGTCTAACCAACAACGTCAATTTTCACTGATTGCTAATGGTTTAAATGTACCTTTATCAATACCTTATACATTAGGTTTAAAAACAACCTACTCTGATGATATAGGCCAGTTTACACTAAAATTGAAAGGCGATTTACGTTCAAGCCCAGTGAGCTCAACACTTAATGGCACATTAACTGGAAGTAAAAATGAGCAACAAATACTCAACTCACTGATACAAAATGGCGAGATTATTAATCACCTATAATATTGATCTTTCTTAGGAGCACGGATTGCTCCCTTTATAAAAAGCGTTACAATGCGCTATTGCCCTTTTCTTTATTGTGGAGTTTTCATGTCTGACGAAGATTTTTCCCCTGAAAAAATATCTTTAAATGTGTTTCAACAATCTCCTTTAACTGCACTTGAAGATAACAGCACACTGCTTGTGTGTGATGACAACAAAACTCCGTTATTCTATTGTCTTTCTAAAGAAGACTATGATGCATTGATTGAGCGAGTTATGGATGCAGAACTTGCAGCGATCGTTCTTGAACGTCGCCAAAATAAATTAGATGAGCTAAATTTAGACTAATTTTATCGATGCTATAATTTGTCGTAAATAGAACAAACAAAAAACACCCTTTCAGGTGTTTTTTTGTTTTTATCGCATCTTTAACAATGAAATTAACGTTTTTTCTTTTTACGACCAGGCTGAACAAAACGCTTACGGGAATTATTTTCCGTTTCTTTGGTTTTTGTTTGAGGAATATGAATACCCAATGCTTTCGCATTACTACTGATCTGTTTCTTCGGCTTATTTTGCTTCGCTTTAGGTGGTGCTTCTGATGTTGATTTTTCAATCGCGTCAAAGAGTTTGATCAGCTCATCATCCGTTAGGTCTCGCCATTCACCGACTGGTAATCCAGATAGACTAACATTCATAATACGAATACGTTCAAGCTTAGTGACTTCATAACCAAAATATTCGCACATACGACGAATTTGGCGATTTAACCCTTGAACTAAGGTGATACGAAACACCATCGGCGCTTCTTTCTTAACCTTACATTTCTTAGTTTTTTGTCCCATGATAGGAACACCCGCACCCATTCCACGAATAAACTCATCTGTGATTGGTTTATTCACTGTCACAAGGTACTCTTTTTCATGATCATTACCCGCACGTAGGATTTTATTGACTAAATCACCGTGGTTGGTCAAGAAAATCAATCCTTGTGAATCTTTGTCCAAACGCCCAATTGGGAAAATGCGGGTACTGTGGTTAACATAGTCAACAATATTATCTTTTTCGCCATCATCTGTGGTACTCACAATACCCACTGGCTTATTCAGCGCAATCAAAACCAGCTCAGAGTTATCCTGTGCTTCAATCAATCGACCATTGACTTTGACTTCATCACCAGCAAATACTTGGTCGCCAATACTGGCGCGTTTGCCATTAATAAGAACAAGCCCTTGCTCAATATAACGGTCAGCCTCACGACGTGAGCAGATCCCGCTTTCACTGATATATTTATTAAGACGAGTAGATAAATTGGTGTCCATGCTTCCCTCCGTAAACTGCGAAATATACATCAATTGGATAGGGATAGAAACTCTATAACACCAGCATTCAAGAATAGATTTTTTATACTCTGTTTTTTTAATTAAAAACGCAAAAATAGAAAAAGTAACCCAAAAGAAAATAGTAATTTCCCTTTAAATTACTTTAAAGATAGCGAGATGAATTAGCACTGCTTATTTTGTGAAGGTAAAACAATATAAGTACCACTAAAAACAGCACCGACACCTTCATCACCACAAATATCAACATCTAGCTTAATTCGTGCCTTGCTCCCTTTCGCTAATCGCCCTAAATCTCCACTTAAATTTTCCATATCGGCAACAGCAGCAGGACGCCCTGATACAGGTTTGCGATAACGAATATGAGCATCCACCAGCACAATATCACCTTGCAATTTATGCTCTTGCATTAATAGCCAAATCAATCCCCAACCCGTTAATGTTGCGAGTGAAAATTGGCTGCCTGCAAAAATAGTGTGATGAGGGTTTTGGTTCCCCGCTTCTGGAATAGTGGTATAAAAACGCGTTCCCGTATATTGAGTTATACGTAACCCCATTTTTTCACTTAAAGGAATATGTTGATGCCACTGTTTTTGTAATTCAGCGCACCAATCTGGTCGATGAAGAATATCATCTAAAGACTCAATACTTTTTTTCATAAAAAAGTGTTTAATGGGTGTTGTTTGCGGGCCTGTGACTAGACCACAATTTTCATAACCCAATTTTTCAAAGAAGCTTACAGATTCTTCCCTTGCACTGCACACTATTCGTTTTATACCTTCTTGACGAGCAAGTGATTCTAACGCCATAGCAACTAATGAGCCTAAACCTTTTCCTTGTGCGTCTGTACGCACCGCCATAAAGCGAATAGCACCTTCGTTATCAGCATTAATATAAAGTCGTCCAATCGCAACAGGTTGTCCTGTTTCATCGACAACCATTTGGTGATGTGCAAAGGTGTCATAACCGTCTTTTTCAGAGCCTTCAGGTTGATGTAGAGGTTTACGAAGCATTTCCCAGCGAAAAGCATAATAGGCATCAAATTCTGCCTCTGTTTTTGGGGTTCGTAAATGGTACATATCTGAGCTCCTTTTAACATCACTGCACGTTCGATGTTATACCTGTAACCAAAAGGTGACTGGGCCATCATTAGTCAGTGTGATTTGCATATCCGCGGCAAACTGGCCTGTTTGAGTTTCCAAACCTTGTTGCTGACATTGTTCAATAAAGTAATGATAGAGATTTTTCGCTAATTCTGGGGGAGCGCCATTCGAAAACCCAGGACGCATCCCTTTTTGTGTTTCCGCGGCAAGTGTGAATTGAGATACAACTAACAGACTACCACCCGCTTGTTGCACATTTAGGTTCATCTTGTCATTTTCATCACTAAATACGCGATAGCCACATACTTTTTCACATAATCTTTTGGCTTTCTGTTCGTTATCGTCTTTCTCTACACCTAATAACACCAATAAGCCTTGATTAATAGCACCGACTGTTTCACCTGCAATATCCACCTTTGCCTGCGTCACTCGTTGAATTAATGCGATCATACTCTCTCCAAAATAAATCAATAAAAAAGGATAACAAACTCAATCCATTGTTATCCTTACGATAGCACTATTCTTCTACTGGGAGAGAAAAATCATAATCTTTGAAGTAATCGATAATGGTATTTTTATCAACCACATGCACTGCTTTCATACCAACCGAAAGAGCTGCATCAACATTAGTTTGTAAATCATCAAAAAAAATGGCGTCTTGTGCTTCAACATCTTCAGACTCCAAAACATACTTAAAGAGTTCAGGGTCTGGTTTTCTCATACCAAGGTCTTGTGATAGGTAGAGAAAATCAGCAGAAGCTGCGATTTCAGGATAATGCTCGGGCCAGTAATCATGATGCAAGCGATTTGTATTTGATAACACCACAACCCGATGTCCTTGCTCTCTTAATTTATTCATTATATCAATGACTTCAGGTCTTACTGCGATAAAAATAGCCTGCCATCCTTCAGCAAATTGCTCAAAACTTAAGTTCATGCCAAGTTCTGAGTTAATTTCTTCAGCAAATTCGATATCTGTAATATTACCGCGCTCATGTAATTTAAAAACTTCGCCGGCGGTGAAGTTCTTTTTTATACTTGCTAATGGAACACCACTCAGCTTACTCCATACTGCGAATACTCGGTTAAAATCGATATCAATAATCACATTACCCATATCAAAGATATAAAGCATAAATCCTCTCCATAATAGAAAACTCATTTTACTTTAATCATAAATCGCTTTACTGAACAGGCTTAAACGCTAAAAAAGTACAATAATCACACTTAATTTTTTTGTAAAACATAAAACCAGAAGAGGGAGAAATAAAAAAGAGGTGAGAAGAAAGAAAGGATTGATAGAAAACTTATGCGGCAGAGATTATTTTCCACCGCATTCGTCTTTTATAGCAACATATACTCATCAAGAGTATAAACTCAGGGCGCTAACGCGCCCTAAGAATTATGTTATCAAAATAACGAATTAGTCTTTGCTACGATAAGCACGACGACGATCGTTTTCTGACAGATAACGCTTACGCAGACGAATAGACTGCGGAGTGACTTCAACTAACTCATCGTCATCAATAAATTCTAATGCTTGTTCTAATGTTTGTTTCAGGTGTGGAGTCAGCGTTGTCGCCTCATCTGTACCAGAAGCACGCATGTTAGTCAGCTTCTTACCAGTTAAACAGTTTACTGTTAAGTCATTAGAGCGAGTATGAATACCAATCACTTGGCCTTCATAAACTTCTGCACCATGAGTAACGAATAATTTACCACGGTCTTGTAAGCTATACAGTGCGTAAGCAACGGCTTTACCTTGGCCATTAGAGATCATAACACCGTTATTACGGCGACCGATTTCACCTGGACGAACATCATCATAGTGACTGAATGTTGCATACAGTAAACCAGTACCTGATGTCATGGTCATAAATTCAGTACGGAAACCAATCAGACCACGGCTAGGAATGATGTAATCTAAACGTACACGTCCTTTGCCATCTGGTTGCATATCACGCATTTCGCCTTTACGCTCACCCATCGCTTGCATCACATCACCTTGGTGCTGTTCTTCAATATCGATAGTCACTTGTTCGAAAGGCTCTTGTTTACGACCGTCAATATCACGGAAGATAACTTTAGGACGAGATACACCTAATTCGTAACCTTCACGACGCATATTTTCAATCAGAACTGACAGGTGAAGCTCACCACGACCTGATACACGGAATGCATCTGGATCTTCAGTTTCTTCTACACGTAATGCTACGTTATGGACTAACTCTTTTTTCAGACGATCTAAAATCTGACGAGAAGTCACAAACTTACCTTCACGGCCACAGAAAGGTGAAGTATTAACACAGAAATACATGCTAACAGTAGGTTCATCAACAGCTAATGCAGGTAATGCTTCAACAGCACCTGTTTCACAAATCGTATCAGAGATATTCAGTTCGCCTAAGCCTGTAATAGCGATGATATCGCCAGCTTCTGCAACTTCAACTTCAATACGTTCTAAGCCTAAGTGACCTAATACTTTACCGACTTTACCGTTACGAGTATTACCTTCACTATCGATGATAGTCACTTGTTGGTTAGGTTTAACCTTACCACGTTTGATACGACCGATACCGATAACACCTAGGTAATTGTTGTAGTCCAACTGAGAAATTTGCATCTGGAATGTGCCTTCCAGATCCACTTTTGGTGGCTCTACATATTTGACAATAGCTTCATATAACGGAGTCATATCTTCAGCCATGTCATTGTAATCTGTTCCCGCAATACCGTTTAATGCAGATGCATAGATAATTGGGAAATCAAGTTGTTCGTCAGTTGCACCTAAGTTTACGAACAGGTCAAATACCTGATCAACAACCCAGTCTGGACGTGCACCAGGGCGGTCAACTTTATTGATAACAACAATAGGTTTTAAGTTGTTAGCAAACGCTTTTTGTGTCACAAAACGAGTTTGTGGCATTGGGCCATCCATCGCGTCAACCAGCAATAGAACGCTGTCTACCATAGACATAACGCGTTCTACCTCACCACCGAAGTCGGCGTGTCCTGGGGTATCTACGATGTTGATACGATAGTCATTCCATTTAATCGCTGTATTTTTCGCAAGAATAGTAATTCCGCGCTCTCTTTCGAGATCATTTGAGTCCATCACGCGCTCAGCAACGGTTTCACGTTCACCGAACGTACCAGATTGCTGTAGTAATTTATCGACGATAGTTGTTTTACCATGGTCAACGTGGGCGATGATGGCGATATTACGCAAGTTTTCGATCACAAAATTTGCCTCAGGCATTGTAGAAATAAGCGCAGTATTGTACACGCTTTAGACGAGAGACTAAACAAGATCACAATAATGATTGCTTAACAATATGCAATTAATTGAATTGTGATCCTTTTCACGCCTCAGAATTTAGTAGTATCCGTTCGATTGCACCAAAATAGTGCAGCTAATTAGGCTTAATTTGCACCAATTTTGTGCAATAATTAAAAAATCACAGGAGATATTCTACACTAAACTTCATCAATACAGTATATATCCCTTTTTAGATAAGTTGGCATGCTTTTCGCAATAGAATTTGGGTGAGCAAAAAATTCACCGAAAAATGTGTAAGGCCACTGCACTCAATAAAACCATTCGCCAGGAGAGTTCCTATGTCCCTTGAACATGTATTATCCATGATTGAAGAACATAAAGTTAAATATATTGACTTACGTTTCACTGATACCCGCGGTAAAGAACAACATCTTACTATTCCGGCTCATCAGGTTAACGATGATTTCTTTGAAGAAGGAAAAATGTTCGATGGTTCCTCTATTGGTGGTTGGAAAGGCATTAACGAATCAGACATGGTACTGATGCCAGACGCAACAACTGCAATGCTTGACCCATTTTTCCAAGATCCAACCTTGATTATTCGTTGTGACGTTTTAGAACCCGGCACAATGCAAGGTTACGATCGCGACCCTCGCTCTATCTCAAAACGTGCTGAAGATTATTTAAAATCAAGTGATATTGCAGACACAGTACTGTTTGGACCAGAACCAGAATTCTTCCTATTTGATGATATTCGTTTCAAAAATGATATTTCAGGCGCATCTTACGCTATCAATGATATTGAAGCGGCATGGAACACCAATACCAAATATGAAGATGGCAACAAAGGTCACCGCCCAATGGTTAAAGGGGGTTATTTCCCATTACCACCGGTTGACTCATCACAAGATATTCGTTCTACCATGTGTAACATCATGGAAGAAATGGGCTTAGTCGTTGAAGCGCACCACCATGAGGTAGCAACTGCTGGTCAAAATGAAGTGGCAACTCGCTTTAATACCATGACTAAAAAAGCAGATGAAACCCAAATTTATAAATACGTGGTACAAAACGTGGCTCACGTATTTGGTAAAACAGCGACCTTTATGCCAAAACCATTAGTTGGTGATAACGGTTCAGGGATGCACTGTCATATGTCACTATCTAAAAACGGTGTAAATCTGTTTGCGGGTGATAAATATGGCGGATTATCTGAAATGGCGCTGTATTACATTGGCGGTATTATCAAGCATGCTCGTGCATTAAATGCATTTACTAACCCAACCACTAACTCTTACAAACGTCTAGTACCAGGTTTTGAAGCACCTGTAATGCTGGCTTACTCTGCACGTAACCGTTCAGCGTCAATTCGTATTCCAGTTGTTGCTAGCATGAAAGCACGCCGTATTGAAGTACGTTTCCCAGATCCTTTAGCAAACCCTTATCTTGCGTTTGCCGCACAGTTAATGGCTGGTCTGGATGGAATTATCAATAAAATTCATCCTGGTGATGCCATGGATAAAAACCTCTATGACTTACCGCCAGAAGAAGCAAAAGAGATCCCAACTGTCGCAGGTTCATTAGAAGAAGCATTAAATTCATTAAATGCAGATCGTGAATTCTTAACCCGCGGTGGTGTATTTACTGATGATGCTATTGATGCTTATTTAGAGTTATTACGTGCGGATGTTCAACGTGTACGTATGGCTCCACATCCTCTTGAATTTGAAATGTATTACAGCGCTTAAGACTATTTTTATTGATAAACACTTAAGCCTAGATGTAAAACTGTTTTTTTTGCCGTGAAGCTATTTTGCCCATCTTCGGATGGGCACTTTTCTCCCATTTAAGGAGTCAGTCTTTTCACTTACGCATTGGTTCATCAATGTAATAAAGGTAAGATGCACTAAAATGGTGCAATGGGGTATTCAATATGGAAACGGCAGACTTACCTGACAACACATTAATTTTAGACTCATTGATTCACTCTGTATTAGTTATCAACAAAGAGTTTATTATTTGCTATGCAAATCATTCTGCGTTACAGGTTTTAGCACAAAGCCGTCGAAAATTATTTGAAACGCCTTTCACTGCCCTTTTCAGCTATTACTCTTTTGATGCTGATTTAATGCGTGAAACATTAGCGAATGGACAAAGCTTTACCGACAATGAAGTGATATTGGTGGTAAATAACCAATCACACACAATGTCGCTCAGTGCCCAACCGATTTCCGAACAACATATTTTGCTGGAACTGGCGCCTATGGATAGTCAACGCCGGTTAAGCCAAGAGCAGATACAACAAGCCCAGCAAATGGCTGCTAGGGAATTGGTTAGGGGGCTGGCACATGAAATTAAAAATCCGTTGGGAGGATTACGGGGTGCGGCTCAATTGCTAGCAAAATCCTTACCTGATCCTGCTTTAACGGAATATACGCAAGTCATTATTGAACAAGCTGATCGCCTACGTGTGCTGGTGGACAGATTACTCGGCCCCCAACATCCAGGGACAAAAACACATCAGAGTATTCACCATGTTGTTGAGCGCGTTGCTCAACTTATTTCGCTCGAATGTCCTGACAATGTCACCTTACTAAAAGATTACGATCCCAGCTTACCTGAGTTATCACATTACCCAGATCAGATAGAACAAGTACTGCTAAATATTACTCGTAACGCCTTACAAGCCGTTGAAAAAACAGGAGGGACGATTATTTTGCGTACCCGTACGGCTTTTCAAATCACACTGCATGGTGAACGTCATCGCCTTGTTGCTCGTATTGATGTGATTGATACTGGTGATGGCATTCCTCCTCATCTACAAGATACGCTTTTTTATCCTATGGTGAGTGGTAGAGAAGGTGGTAATGGATTGGGGCTCTCTATTGCGCGTAATTTAGTGGATCAACATGCAGGTAAAATCGAGTTTACCAGTTGGCCCGGAAATACTGAGTTTTCTATTTATTTACCAATTAAGTAGGAGATAACCAATGCAAAAAGGAAATGTATGGGTTGTTGATGATGACAGCTCTATTCGCTGGGTACTTGAACGTGCCATTTCTCGTGAAGGTATGTCTTGTAAAGCCTTTGAACATGCGAATGATGTGCTTAATGCACTCAATACAGAAATACCTGATGTGTTGTTATCAGACATTCGTATGCCTGATATTGATGGTTTATCTCTTTTAAAAATAATTAAAGAACAATATCCAACTCTGCCCGTTATTATTATGACGGCACATTCTGATCTCGATGCTGCTGTTAATGCCTATCAACAAGGGGCTTTTGATTACTTACCAAAGCCATTTGATATCGACGAAACATTAGCATTAATTGACCGCGCCATTACTCATTATCGCGAACAAAAACAACCGAATACCGACGAAACCTCACTGCAATCAGTTACCGATATGATTGGTGAAGCTCCTGCAATGCAAGAGGTTTACCGTATTATTGGTCGGCTTTCTCGCTCTTCAATTAGTGTCCTTATTAATGGAGAGTCGGGTACAGGAAAAGAGTTAGTGGCACATGCATTACATCGCCACAGCCCAAGAGCATCCTCCCCTTTTATCGCCCTAAATATGGCGGCAATTCCTAAAGACTTGATTGAATCAGAGCTTTTTGGTCATGAAAAGGGAGCATTTACAGGGGCTTCTCAAGTACGCCACGGTCGATTTGAACAAGCGAATGGTGGTTCACTATTTCTTGATGAAATTGGCGATATGCCTCTTGATATTCAAACACGTTTACTACGAGTCCTTGCTGAAGGGCAATTTTATCGAGTCGGCGGTTATGCCCCTGTAAAAGTCGATGTGCGTATTATTGCCGCGACACACCAAGACTTAGAAAAGCGGGTTCAAGCTGGTGATTTTCGTGAAGATCTCTATCATCGACTCAATGTAATACGTATTCAGCTACCACCATTACGCGATAGAACCGAAGATATTCCCAGCTTGGCGCGCTATTTTCTGCAAAAAACAGCAAAAGAATTAGGTGTTGAAGCCAAAGTATTGCATCAACAAAGTTTGCAAATAATGATGGAATACAACTGGTCAGGCAACGTTAGACAATTAGAAAATGTGTGTCGCTGGTTAACGGTAATGACGGCAAGCCAAGAGATTATGCCTCAAGATTTACCACAAGAAATTCGCCAACCTGATGAGAAAGCGAAAAATATCAATCGAATTGCTTCTTCTCAACATTGGTCACAACATCTTTCATTATGGGCAGATGAAGCATTAGGGGAAGGAAAAGAAAACATTTTAACAGATGCTCTACCTCAATTTGAACGCACACTATTACTCAGTGCCTTGGCATATACACAAGGGCATAAACAAGATGCAGCAAGATTATTAGGTTGGGGCAGAAATACACTAACCCGTAAATTAAAAGAGTTGGGGATAGAGGAATATTAATCCTCAATCCCTTCATCAATTAAATGACACGCGAAAATTGGCGTTGGCGCATTTGATTTCGTAAATAGGTGTCAAAACACATGCAGATATTACGAATAAGCAAACGCCCGCGTGGTGTAACTTGAATACCGTCTACCGCTATTTCAACTAAACCGTCATCTTTCATTGGCGCAAGTAATTCTAAATCTTCTTTAAAATAGTCATGGAAGACAATATTGTGCATTTTTTCAATATCAGAAAAATGCAGATTAAAATTACAAATTAAGGTTTTAATCACATCACGGCGAATACAATCATCCTGAGTCAAGGATAAACCTCTCCATAGTGCATTTCCTTCACTATTGACTCGCGCATAATACTCTTTTAATACTTTTTCATTTTGCGCATAGTTATCACCTAACATACTTATTGCAGAAACGCCCATGCCTAATAAATCACACTCTTCATGAGTGGTATAACCTTGGAAATTACGGTGTAAAATACCTTTACGCTGAGCAACCGCTAATTCATCATCAGGTTTAGCAAAGTGATCCATACCAATAAACTGGTAGCCGTTTGTTGTCAGTGTAGAAATTGTCTCTTGTAATATTTCTAACTTCTCTTCTGCTAAAGGAAGATCTTCATCTTTAATTTTACGCTGAGCCGCAAATAAATTAGGTAAGTGCGCATAATTAAAAACACTCAATCTATCTGGTGATAGCTCAATAACACGTTTTAATGTAAAGGCAAAACTCTCTTTGGTTTGCTTAGGTAAGCCATAAATTAAGTCAATGCTGGTGGAGTGAAAACCCACTTCACGTGCACGTTCTACCAATGCAAAAATAAAGGCTTCATCTTGCTCACGATTTACTTTTTGTTGCACTTCTTTATTGAAATCTTGCACCCCCATACTCAGGCGATTAAATCCTTCGTAACGTAGATGATCGATAACATCCAGCTCAATTTCACGAGGATCAATTTCAATAGAGAGTTCGGCATTATCAACAAAATGAAAATGCTGACGTAATAGCGAAACCAATCGGCTAATCTGTTGTTTATCCAGAAAGGTCGGTGTTCCCCCACCCCAATGCATTTGAGTCACTTTTCTGTCTTTAAAATAGCGTGCTCGATTAATAATTTCTTTTTCTAAAACATCAAGATATTCATCTGCTTTGTGTTTATGGCGCGTAATAATTTTATTACAACCACAGAAATAGCATAGCTTATGGCAGAAAGGGATATGAATATAAAGCGATAAAGGGCGCTCAAGATAACGTTGCGTTGCGTTGATAAAATCATCATCGCCATATTGCTGATTAAACTCTAATGCTGTTGGGTATGATGTATAGCGAGGACCTGAATAGTTATACTTATGGATCAGGTCAAGATCCCAAATAATTGTTTGTTCTGACATGCCTCTACCTTCCAAAAGTGAACCGCTGATATTTCATACCAGCAAACAGACATTATGAATATCTGAAAGAATAGTGTAACCAATAAATCAGGAACTGAATATGATCGAAAGAGGTATCGCATAAATCTCTATCTTCTTATTGATAGACGATAACTCTCAAATATACGACGTGATGTAAATCACATTATATAAAAATAATCTTACCCATTAAAGATATTCATGAATAAATTAAGTTTATTCAATATGTTAGTCGTTTTAATTCATTATGGAATATCAGAAGAAAACTTTTACACCGAGTTTAAAGCGATATATTACTCAAAATACGATTTAAATTAATTAAATATCTCGTTATATTAGTTTTATTATTCTTTTATTCCCTCTTAATTCGATGATTATAATAATAGTAACATTTATATCTTTACCTAAATTATAATATTACATATCCTAGAGACAAACATTGATTAATATCCAACTAAGTCGTGTTTTGATTTAAATTTGAGGACGATATAAAGAATAAAGGTCGCTATATTACAAGGAAAGATAGCATCCCCATACCTTATCTTATTCTAATAGACGTTTCTCTTATCTAATCAGTCTCTTTTATATACCCGATTATGGATTATTAACCACGGAAGGAAACGGACTAGCAACCAAGGATGGTTTATCTTTTCAATAACGTCACTTCTTTTTATTTACTCTCTATCTCATACTTATTCTATTATTAATATAGGTGGTATTACCTAACATTAAATAAGAATAATTATTATCTGTAAATAAAATAAGGCTCTGCTTATTTTAAACTAATTAAACAGAGCCTTTTCATTATTATGCTTATTTTAGTGCATTTACTTATTCTGCATCTTTACCATAATTAGGAGAACGAGGACCATATAGAATACCGTTCGCATGTCCTGCTGAAAGTAAACGTACACTTGTTATGCCAGCTATTTGGTAGCTTTTGTCTGACACTGTATTCACAATTTGATTCACAACGGCTGAAACCAACATCCCGACTAAACTACCTGATGAACCTTCTGTTTCTGTGCTTGATGCCGTTGCAGAGCTGCTCCACAACACGCCACCATTACGAAGATCAACAAGCTTAGCAGTAACAGTCACTCTCGTATCACTAGAAATAATTTGATATGACGTACCAAACTCAGTGATATCTAAGTATAAAACAGCATCAGCCCCAAAGATTTCACGTAATTTATTAGGACTTACTGCATGAATATCCCCAGCCATGGATAAACCATTTTGCTTAAATGTCTCTTCAACGACAGCAACAGGGAAAACATAATATCCCGCTTCTGCCAAAGGATATGTCACTTGAGATAAGAAACTGTGCCCAGCTCCAACTTCCGTTGTGTGATTTTGAGGCACTAAGACTAAAATACTTTTTGGTTTACTCTGTTTAAATGCCGTGTAATCTGTTTTAACCGGTTGGGTGCACCCCGTTAATACCAACGCAAAAGCCAAGCAAATTAAAGTAAATAAGCGACTCATTTTTGTATTCCTTTATTTTTCATCAGGCGATCCATAAATTCCGCTGATTCAGGGTAAAGTACTTTTTCCTCATTAAATTCTGCCATCGCTAAATCTAACGCGCCCGTCGCACCATATAACATTCCTAAATGCGCATGTAATCCTGGTGGAATACCTAATGATTTAGCTCGAGAAAGCTCAATGCTTTTCTTCAATGCATCAATTTGTGCTTGAGGATCACTTTCACTTTGTTGATAGTATTGATATACCACTTGTTGATAACTGTCCCAGTTATAAAGTGGTTTAGGACCACTTGAACAACCCGTCAGTAAAAATGCGCCCAAAACAAGAGTTATTAATGATTTATACATCGTTATATCCTTATAAACGCGCATTATTTTGAAGGTTGCCAAGCATTACTCTCAATACCTGCAACTAAGTTATTAACCGCTTCACGGATCGCTAAATCAAGCACTTTACCGTTAAGTGTTGAGTCATAGCTTGCTGTTCCACCAAATCCAATGATTTCACGGTTAGAAAGCTCATATTCACCCGCACCTTGAGATGAGAATACCACTTCAGATGTATTCACATTCACAACATTTAAATTCACTTTTGCGTAAGCAACTTGTGTTTTTCCACGACCTAAAATGCCGAATAATTGGCGATCACCGACTTCTTTACGACCAAATTCTGTCACATCGCCAGTGATCACATAAGTGGCGCCTTTCAATTGCTGATTTTGCCCTTTAATGCCAGCTTCTTCTTTTAATTCAGATAAATTAGCTCTGTCTAATACATTAAAACGCCCTGTTTGTTGTAAGTGCGTCATTAAAATAGTTTTGGATTGATTCCCTAATCTATCAACACCATCAGAGAATATTCCATTCATATAACTAGAACGGTTATCAAACTTACCAATAGAAATAGCACTTTTAGTGCCTGTATAAGTTGTGTTATAGGTTGCAACTTTAGCAACATCTACAGAACGTGAAGATTCTGATGCACAGCCTGCTAGTAAAGAAGCCGAAATCATGATCAAACCAAACGATAATTTATTTAAATTCATATTAATAACCCAATAAAGGTGAAATAAACCCATAGATATTCATTCTATTAATTGAAATAGAGTTGATATAAACGGAAGTAATTGCTTTCAGTTTTAACTCGTGGAAGTCACCTTTAAAAACCTCAATGATAATAAGGTTAAAAGGCTATCAACGCTTATTTTATAATATAAAGGCAATCGACAATAGGGAAAATAGAAGATGAATGATAAAAATAATAACAAATAAATATAGAGATAAAACAGAGAATGTTTTGTCTATTATTTTTTCAATATCACTTAAGTCAGTTTAATATTAAACCTATAAAAAATGGAAGAGAATTTATATTACCTTGCTATTTAATTAATTCTTATAAATATTTTATCCAAAGAAAACATCTAAACAACGTGTAATAAAAAAGGCGATATAACCTATATTAGTTATATCGCGCTTATTATTTTCGTTCTTTTTACCAACTAATATGGTAGCAATAATTGCACTATTAGCGTTTTTTTCCAAATGCTGCGGCTAAAGCATCTCCCATTGCGCTATTTCCTGCATTATTACCATTACTCATTGGCTGACGGTTATTACGAGCTGGTTTTTGCCCTTTGTTATTTCTAACAGAATTCGTGTTATTTGATGACGATGATTTTTTATCACTATCACCCGCAACTTCATCTAAACGCATAGTCAGTGCAATGCGCTTACGAGCTAAATCAATCTCAAGAACTTTAACTTTAACAATATCCCCGGTTTTCACCACTGTATGTGGATCTTCAATAAATCGATCCGCTAAAGAAGAGATATGAACCAAACCATCTTGGTGTACACCGATATCAACGAATGCACCGAAATTAGTCACGTTAGTCACAGTGCCTTCGAGGATCATACCACTGACTAAGTCATTCATCGTTTCAACACCTTCAGCAAAAGTCGCCGTTTTAAATTCTGGACGTGGGTCGCGCCCCGGTTTTGCTAACTCTTTTAAGATGTCATTAATCGTTGGTAGACCAAACTGCTCCGTAATAAATGCTCTTGCGTCTACTTGTGAAATTAAAGCGCTATTCCCCATTAAATCATCAATTTTTTGATGGGTAGCTTGTAGAATATTTTCAACTATAGGATAGGCTTCAGGGTGAACCGTTGAGGCATCAAGTGGGTTTTTACCATCTCGAATACGTAAGAAACCAGCACATTGTTCAAAGGCTTTTGGCCCTAAACGCGCCACTTTGAGTAACTGTTTTCTATCAACAAAACGTCCGTTTTCATCGCGCCAGCTAATAATATTTTGAGCGATAGATTGGCTAAGTCCTGCAACACGCGTTAATAATGGTACTGATGCGGTATTTAAATCAACACCCACACCATTCACACAGTCTTCCACAACAGTATCCAGTTTTCTCGCTAATAATGTTTGGCTAACATCGTGTTGATATTGACCAACACCAATTGATTTAGGATCAATTTTTACAAGTTCAGCCAACGGATCTTGTAAGCGACGAGCGATAGAAACCGCACCACGGATAGAAACATCTAAATCTGGGAATTCATTAGCCGCAAGCTCTGACGCTGAATACACTGATGCACCCGCTTCACTGACAATCACCTTTTGCGCTTTCACTTCTGGGTAACGTTTTACGGTTTCAGCAAAAAAACGCTCTGTTTCACGAGAAGCCGTACCATTACCAATCGCCACCAACTCAACGTTATGCTTAATACATAACGCAGCGACACTTGCTGCCGCTTTATCCGCTTGTCCTGTATGCGGATAAATGGTATCTGTGGCAATTAATTTACCTGTGCTATCCACAACAGCAACTTTAACACCGGTACGTAAGCCAGGATCAAGCCCCATCGTGGCACGCATGCCGGCAGGAGCGGCCATCAATAGATCATTAAGGTTACGAGCAAAAACATTAATTGCTTCTTCTTCCGCTTTTTCTCGTAATTGGCTCATCAGTTCTGTTTCAATATGCATTAAAACTTTGATGCGCCAAGTCCAACTTACAACGGCTTTACGCCAGCTATCTGCGGGAAGATTATTTAAACGTAGCCCTAAATGCTCCGTAATCAGCTGTTCACCGTAGCTCTCTTTGGGCGCTTCTTCAAATTGTGGATCTGGATTAAGTGATAATTGAAGAATGCCTTCGTTTCGGCCACGAAACATCGCTAATGCGCGGTGAGAGGGAACATTAGCGATAGGTTCATGGTGATCAAAATAATCACTAAACTTCGCCCCTTCCGCTTCTTTACCTTCAATCACTTTGGCAACAAGATGGGCATTTTTCCATAGATATTGACGGACTTTCGCTAATAATCCGGCATCTTCTGAAAAGCGCTCCATTAAAATATAACGTGCACCATCTAAAGCGGCTTTTGTATCATCAACCCCTTTTTCTGTATTGATATAAGCGGTTGCCACTTCTTCTGGATTATTTTGCGGTTCATTCCACAGTAAATCCGCTAAGGGTTCTAATCCATTTTCAATCGCAATCTGACCACGAGTACGGCGCTTAGGCTTATAAGGAAGATAGAGATCTTCAAGCTCTGTTTTACTTTGAGTGTCATTAATTGAAGAGCGGAGTTCTGGCGTCAGTTTTCCTTGTTCTTCAATTGATTTTAAAATTGTTTGGCGGCGATCGTTGAGTTCCCGTAGATAACTGAGGCGAGTTTCTAATTGACGTAATTGCGTATCATCTAATCCGCCTGTGACCTCTTTACGATAACGGGCAACAAATGGCACCGTATTCCCTTCATCCAGTAACGTTATAGCCGAAAGGACTTGCTGGGGCTTAACTGAGAGCTCATCTGCAATAATTCGGCTTAATGATTCATTCATAAAATATTTACCTACCGAGAGGAATAGTTAAAAAAGATGGCTATTATACACGCAGAGCGCTAAAAAAATTTGGCAAATTTCCTATCTAGCTCGACAATTATGAGGAAATTAACAGATTATTTTAACATTCACGCTATAGTATCTTTATGAAATTCAATGTTGATGATAGTTTTTATTTGTAATGGCAAAAAGTAACTATATTACTCGTGAAGGCTGGTATGCCTTAGACAAAGAGCTAAAATATCTTTGGAAAGAAGAACGCCCTCGTGTCACACAATCGGTTTCAGAAGCTGCGGCACAAGGTGACCGTTCAGAAAATGCTGAATATATTTATGGAAAGAAGCGATTACGCGAAATTGATAGACGTGTTCGTTTTTTATCAAAACGTCTTGATGAGCTAAAAATCGTTGACCCAGATCCTCGCCAAGAAGGAAAAGTCTATTTTGGTGCTTGGGTTACGCTTGAAGATGATGACGAAAATGTCAAAACCTTTAGACTTGTGGGTCCCGATGAATTTGATCCAGCAAAGCAGTGGATTTCTATTGATTCCCCTGTTGCCAGAGCGCTTATTGGTAAGCAAGTTGATGATGAAATTAGTGTGCAAACACCAGGTGGTGTAGTTAATTACTGCGTATTATCTATCAAGTATCATTCGGAATAAGACAAATAAATAGATTTATTCTCTTTATCCTCACTAAAGAACAAGTTTTATCTATAAATTATTAACATTTATTCTTTGGTTTTGGTTTAATATTCTTAACGATGATAGAATTCGCTAATAAAAGCATTTGCACTCCGGGAGCTTAAAAATGCAAGAAAGTTATAAAGTGCTAATCGTGGATGATGATTTACGTCTACGTTCACTACTCGAGCGCTATTTGACAGAGCAGGGTTTTCAAATCCGTACAGCTGCAAACGCTGATCAAATGGATCGTCTGCTCACTCGTGAATCTATCCACCTTATTGTGCTCGATTTAATGCTTCCAGGTGAGGATGGCTTATCTATTTGCCGTCGCTTAAGAAGCCAAAATAACCCTATTCCTATTATTATGGTTACTGCAAAAGGAGAAGAGGTTGATAGAATTGTAGGGCTTGAAATTGGCGCAGATGATTACATCTCAAAACCTTTCAACCCAAGAGAATTACTCGCACGCATTCGCGCCGTTCTTCGTCGCCAAGCGAACGAACTACCCGGTGCACCATCACAAGATAATGCCATTGTCTCTTTTGGTAAATTCAAGCTAAACCTTGGTACTCGTGAGATGTTCCACGAAGAAGAGCATATGCCTCTGACAAGTGGTGAATTTGCTGTATTGAAAGTGTTGGTATCACATCCTCGTGAACCGCTTTCTCGTGATAAGTTAATGAGCCTTGCTCGTGGTCGCGAATACAGTGCAATGGAGCGCTCAATTGACGTGCAAATTTCTCGTTTACGCCGCATGATTGAAGAAGATCCAACGCATCCTCGTTACATTCAAACGGTTTGGGGTCTTGGTTACGTCTTTGTTCCTGATGGAACCAGCGTTCAATGAGAAGGCTGAGGCTTTCCCCTCACAATAAACTAACACGCTCATTATTTCTGGTTATCTCGCTACTTTTTTTTAGCTTGATAGCCAGTTATATCGTTGTTCAGCACCTTATTGTTGGGCCAAGCCTTCAGCAATTTAATAAAGTATTAGCGTATGAAATACGCACTTTAATGCCTGAAGAACTGATCCTAATTGACGGAACCCCGCTAAAAATATCCCCAGCTTTACGCAATAAAATCTATAACGAATTAGGCATTTCTTTCTTTGATAAAGAAGCAGCACTTAAGGAAGGGCTCTATTGGGCCAAAATAGACGATGAATTAAGTGAACAGATGACTGAATATCTTGAAGGGAAAACTGAAATTTGGATCGAAAATACGTTAGAATATCCTGTTTTATGGGTCAATACACATATTTCTCCTTCTCTTTGGATCCGTGTACCACTGACTGAATTAGGACAAAACTTCTTACTGCCTGTGTATCGACAAGCGATTATTTTTATTATTATCGTTGTCGCTTTTTTCTGGCTTTATAGTCGTTTTCAAAATCGTCCACTCAATGAAGTAGAGTATGCAGCGCGCCGGATCGGAAAAGGCGTTATTCCTCCTCCTATTCCTGAGTCTGGCTCTTCTGAAATGCGCTCAATCATTCGTGCCTTTAACCAAATGTCATCAGGCATTCGCTCATTAGACAATGATAGAACACTTGTTATGGCGGGTGTTAGCCATGATTTGCGTACACCACTAACTCGTATTCGTTTAGCAACTGAAATGATGAGCCCCGAAGATAGTTACCTCGCAGACTCGATCAATAAAGATATCGAAGATTGTGATGCTATTATTGGGCAATTCTTAGACTATATGCGCACAGGTAAAGAGATATCTTTAGAACTGTGTGATATGAATAATCTATTACAAGAAGTCATTTCAGCTGAATCTAATTCAGGAAAAATCAGTGAAGAACATCTTTATCCTGAACCTATTAATATCACGGCTAATCCCATTGCGGTAAAACGAGCACTTGCCAATATGGTTGTCAATGCCACTCGCTATGGCAATGGCTGGATAAGCGTTTCAAGTGGAAAAAATGAAGAATATGCTTGGTTCCAAGTCGAAGATGATGGCCCGGGTATTCCACAAGAAGATAGACAGCGTCTTTTCCAACCTTTTGTTCAAGGTGAACAAGCACGTAGCTCAACGGGGGCTGGTTTAGGATTATCCATTATTCGCCGTATCATGGATGCTCATGGTGGTTATGTTGAGCTTGATGATAGTGTTAGAGGTGGATTATTAATTCGAGCTAACTTTCCATTAAAAGAGCGCGAAGACGAAGACGATTAAAGCGCATCTTAATCTATCTCTTTTTATCTTTCTCACTTCCTCTTTTCTTTCTCCCCCTATAAATATTTCATCATTTTTATGCTTTGTCATAAAACTGTCACAATTAAGACATTTAATTGTCATCAAACTGACCTATTGTCTGTGCGTACCGTAACCGAAGTTGATAGATGTCGAAAATTATTCTACCTATCCCACAGGAGGGATTATGAAACTGATGCGTACCACCCTGACTAGTGTCATTGCCGCTGCGTTTTCAATGACCGCTCTTTCTGCACAGGCAACGACCTCGCTGACTGGTGCTGGCGCAACGTTCCCTGCCCCAGTTTATGCTAAATGGGCAGATTCCTATCAGAAAGAAACGGGTAACAAAATTAACTACCAAGGCATTGGATCCTCTGGTGGTGTTAAACAAATTATTGCCAATACCGTTGATTTTGGTGCTTCTGATGCGCCATTAGCAGACGACAAATTACACGCTGACGGTTTATTCCAATTTCCTACTGTAATTGGTGGCGTTGTTATGGCAGTCAATATTCCTGGTATCAAATCAGGTGAACTGACCTTAGATGGCGACACTATCGGTAATATCTATCTAGGCAAGATCCAAAAATGGAACGACCCTGCCATCACTAAACTCAATCCGGGCGTAAAATTACCAGACCAAAATATCGCGGTTATTCGTCGTGCTGATGGTTCAGGAACATCTTTCGTTTTCACTAGCTACTTATCAAAAGTAAACAGTGCATGGAAAGATGGCGTGGGTGCCGGCTCTACCGTTAAATGGCCAACAGGCTTAGGTGGAAAAGGGAATGATGGTATCGCAGCATTCGTTCAACGTGTACCTGGTTCAATTGGTTATGTTGAATATGCTTACGCTAAACAAAACAATCTTGCTTATACTAAATTAGTCACAGCTGACGGCGAAGTCATTGCGCCTACAGCAGACAGTTTCAGTGCTGCAGCAAGAAAAATTGATTGGAGCAAAAGCTTTGCACAAGACCTGACTAACCAGAAAGGTGAAAATGCATGGCCGATTACTTCAACCACCTTTATCCTTGTGCATCAAACACAAAAAGATGCAGCGAAAGGTAAAGAAGTACTGAATTTCTTCAACTGGGCTTATGAGAAAGGTAATCAGGAAGCGAAAAATCTTGATTATGCTGTCTTACCAACCGAAGTTGTAGAACAAATCCGCACAGCGTGGAAAACAAGTATTAAAGACAGTAATGGTAAACCGATTTACTAATAAAACGGCAACCATTAAGAAATTAGTTAACGTTCACCCCCTGTAAAACAGGGGGTAATAAATTAAAAGAGGCTTTATGGCCGAGCACACAACGGTAATAAAGGCCCCTAGTAAACGAGGGGACGTTATTTTCAGCGCACTGGTTCGTCTAGCTGCGTTGATTACGCTTTTGCTTTTAACAGGTATCATTGTTTCACTGATTTTTGCTTCATGGCCAAGTATTCAACAATTTGGCCTGTCATTTTTATGGTCTAAAGAGTGGGATCCTCCTGCACAGGAATTTGGTGCATTAGTACCGATCTACGGTACCATTGTGACCTCAGTCATCGCATTGATTATTGCTGTTCCTGTCAGCTTTGGTATCGCCCTTTTCTTAACTGAATTAGCACCTAATTGGTTAAAACGCCCATTAGGTATTGCGATTGAGCTACTGGCAGCTATCCCAAGTATTGTTTATGGTATGTGGGGACTGTTTGTCTTTGCACCGCTATTTGCAACCTATTTCCAAGAGCCTGTCGGTAATGTGCTCTCTTCTATACCTATCGTTGGTGAGCTTTTCTCTGGACCGGCTTTTGGTATCGGTATCTTAGCTGCGGGCGTTATTCTCGCTATCATGATTATTCCTTATATCGCTTCAGTAATGCGTGATGTGTTTGAACAGACACCGGTCATGATGAAAGAGTCGGCCTACGGCATTGGCTGTACAACATGGGAAGTGATTTGGAATATTGTTCTACCTTATACCCGTAATGGTGTTATCGGTGGTGTTATGTTGGGATTAGGACGTGCCTTAGGTGAAACCATGGCAGTAACCTTTATCATCGGTAATACCTACCAATTAGACTCAGCCTCACTGTTTATGCCAGGTAACAGTATTACGTCTGCATTAGCAAACGAATTTGCTGAAGCAGAAACGGGATTACACACCGCTGCATTAATGGAATTAGGGCTTATCTTATTTGTCATCACCTTTATCGTTCTTGCGATTTCTAAGTTTATGACATTACGTTTATCAAAAAATGAAGGGGCGCGCTGATATGTCTAAAACATCCTCTTCTTCATTACGAGTTCAAACAGAAAACGAACTGCGTGTACGCCATAAACGCCAACTTTGGCGTCGTCAAAAAAACCGTATCGCGCTGTTTTTATCTGTCTCGACTATGGCATTTGGCCTTTTCTGGTTAACGTGGATTTTATTCTCTACGTTCACCAAAGGCTTTGATGGCATGTCAATTGCGCTTTTTACAGAAATGACTCCTCCGCCGAATACTGATGGTGGTGGATTGGCGAACGCCATTGCTGGTAGTGGATTACTGATTTTGTGGGCGACAGTTATTGGAACACCGTTAGGTATTCTTGCAGGCATTTATCTTGCTGAATATGGTCGTCGTTCATGGCTTGCTGAAACTACACGTTTTATTAACGATATTTTGCTGTCAGCGCCATCAATTGTTGTCGGACTCTTTGTCTACACCATTGTTGTTGCACAGATGCAGCACTTTTCAGGATGGGCGGGAATTATCGCATTAGCGTTACTGCAAATTCCTATCGTGATACGTACCACTGAAAATATGTTGAAGTTAGTACCTGATAGCTTACGCGAAGCCGCTTACGCATTAGGAACACCAAAGTGGAAAATGATCTCTAAAATCACCTTAAAAGCCTCGGTATCAGGCATTATCACGGGTGTGTTATTAGCGATTGCACGTATTGCAGGTGAAACGGCACCACTGTTATTTACTTCACTATCAAATCAATTCTGGAGCACAGACTTAAACGAACCGATAGCTAACTTACCTGTGACTATCTTTAAGTTCGCCATGAGTCCTTTTGCACAATGGCAAGAGCTTGCTTGGGCTGGCGTATTACTTATCACCCTCTGTGTTCTATTTATCAATATTATTGCGCGCGTGCTGTTTGCTAAACGCAAGCACGGTTAACGCAGAAAGTTAAGCAAGAGAGACGTTGAATGATTATGGCTAATGATAACGCAGGAAATAAAATTCAAGTTCGTGATTTGAACTTCTACTACGGTAAATTCCATGCGCTGAAAAATATCTCTTTAGATATTGCCAAAAATAAGGTGACTGCATTTATCGGCCCTTCTGGCTGTGGTAAATCGACCTTACTGCGTACTTTTAATAAAATGTATGAGCTTTATGGCGAACAACGTGCAGAAGGCGAAATCCTGCTAGATGGCAACAATATCCTGACAGATAAGCAAGATATCGCACTATTACGTGCCAAAGTCGGCATGGTATTCCAAAAGCCAACACCTTTCCCGATGTCGATTTATGACAACATCGCTTTTGGTGTACGTTTATTCGAAAAATTGTCTCGCGCTGATATGGACGAGCGTGTTCAGTGGGCTTTGACTAAAGCCGCATTATGGAACGAAACCAAAGATAAATTACATCAAAGTGGATATAGTCTATCTGGCGGTCAACAACAGCGTTTATGTATAGCACGCGGTATCGCTATTCGTCCTGAAGTTTTATTACTTGATGAGCCTTGTTCAGCACTTGACCCAATCTCAACAGGTCGTATTGAAGAACTTATCAGCGAACTCAAATCAGAATATACCGTGGTTATCGTGACACATAACATGCAACAAGCGGCACGTTGTTCTGATTACACTGCATTTATGTATTTAGGCGAGTTAATTGAATTTAGCGATACGGATACGTTATTTACGCGTCCTGCGAAAAAACAAACTGAAGATTACATCACTGGGCGTTATGGCTGATAACGAGGCAATCAATGGATAATTTAAACCACAACAAGCATATTTCTGGTCAATTTAATGCTGAGTTAGAGCATATCCGTACCGAGCTGATGGTTATGGGTGGGCTTGTTGAAGAGCAACTGAAAAAAGCCATTATGGCAATGCATAATCAAGATCAGGCATTGGCAAATGAAGTTATTCAAGGTGACCATAACGTCAATATGATGGAAGTCGCCATTGATGATGCGTGTATGCGAATTATTGCTAAACGCCAGCCAACCGCGAGTGACTTACGTTTAATTATGGCGATATCAAAAACGATCGCTGAACTAGAACGTATCGGTGATGTTGCTGAAAAAATCTGTAAAACTGCGCTTGAAAAGTTTTCACACCAGCATCAACCTTTACTCGTGAGTTTAGAATCTTTAGGTCAACACGCCATACAAATGCTTCATGATGTTCTTGATGCGTTTGCACGTATGGACTTGGATGAAGCCGTCCGCATCTATCGTGAAGACGCTAAAATTGATAACGAATATGAGGGAATTGTCCGTCAATTAATGACTTATATGATGGAAGATCCTCGCACTATTCCAAGTGTGTTAACCGCACTATTTTGTGCACGTTCAATTGAACGCATTGGCGACCGTTGCCAGAACATTTGTGAGTTTATTTTCTATTACGTAAAAGGTCATGATTTCCGCCATTTAGGTGGTGACCAAGTAGAAAAAATGCTCACCAAAAGTGACGACAGCAACACCTCTAATTAAATTTATCTCTCTTTTTCTTTTCTTCAAAACAGCGACGCTTATGTCGCTGTTTTTTTATTTTCTCATCAAATTAATCCCCTTATAGCTCAACACGTTTTCTCATCTTATTCCTTAAAAGCATATAGATATCAATTTTTATTATTTTATGAACTTAGATCAACTTGATAGCGTGATATCCAACATAACGATGATAATTCTTTTCTTTGGGGTGAATAATGAAATTACGTGTTTTGGCAACAGCATTAATTGCAGGCTCGGTGCTTTTCTCTGGTATTGCAAAAGCAGATAAACTCGATGATATAAAAAAAGCAGGTGTAGTACGTATCGCGATCTTTGATAGCAATCCTCCTTTTGGTTTTATTGATCCTCAAACCAAAAAACTGGCAGGTTATGATGCGGATATCGCCAATGAGATCGCCAACGATTTAGGTGTAAAACTGGAACTGCGTCCAACAAACCCAGCAAACCGTATCCCTCTTTTAAGTTCTAAGAAAGTTGATTTAATCGCAGCTAACTTCACTATTACCGATGAACGCGCTAAGCAGGTTGACTTCTCTATTCCTTACTTTGCAACGGGGCAAAAATTTATTGCTCGTAAAGGGGTGTTAACTAATCCTGAACAAATTCATTCACTGCGTATTGGTGCCGATAAGGGTACCGTTCAAGAAATCACTTTACGTGAACGTTATCCTGACACCAAAGTCATCTCTTATGACGATACACCACTCGCTTTTGCTGCATTACGTAATGGTAACGTACAAGCCATCACACAAGATGATGCAAAATTAGTGGGTTTATTAGCAAATCTTCCTGATGCCATTAAAGCAGATTTTGAAATTTCACCGTTTAGCATTACCCGCGAATACCAAGCAGTTGCAGCAGCTAAAGGGGAAGAACGTTTAATTAATGAAATCAATAACACGCTATTAAGATTGGAAAAAGAAGGTAAAGCAGACGAAATCTACAACCGTTGGTTTGGCCCTGAAACAAAATCAGCTCAGCCTCGTGGCGATTTCAAATTTGCTCCACTATCTGAGCAAACACCACAATCTTGATCCTTAAAGCGTAATAACTTTCTTCTTCCATTAAAAACAAAGTTATTCCTTTATTAAAACACCGACCCCGCATCTGCGGGGTTTGGTGCCTACAATAGGCCTACTATATGTTTGAGCAATTTCTTTCACAGTACCTTCTTGAGTCACACTATTTAAGCTGGCTCTGGAACGGTTTTCTAATCACCTTGCTTATCTCTTTTTGGACTATTGTCATTGCAACATTAATGAGTTTCGCCCTTAGTGCTGCAAGAGATAGTGCGTTTGCACCATTACGCTGGTTAGCCACTGCTTATACTTCACTATTTCGTAATACTCCACTGTTAGTACAGTTGTTCTTTTGGTATTTCGCCTCAGGAGAAATTCTGCCACAAAGCGCCATGATGTGGTTAAACACACCTCATGAGATTGTATTCTTAGGTGTAACGCTTTCTTGGCCTTCTTTTGAGTTTTTAGCTGGTATTGTGGGTCTGACATTTTACTCAACGCCATTTATTGCCGAAGAGCTAAGAGCGGGTATTCAAGGTGTTAAACAAGGGCAAAAATATGCCGCTTTAGCTCTAGGCTTAACACCGTGGCAATCTATGCGTTATGTGATTTTACCTCAAGCCTTTCGTATTGCTCTGCCTCCTTTGTTAGGTCAATACATGAATGTAATAAAAAACTCATCACTGACTATGGCTATTGGTGTTGCGGAGCTTTCTTACGCATCAAGACAAGTCGAAACAGAATCATTACGAACCTTTGAAGCCTTTGGTGTCGCAACCATTCTTTATATTGCGGCGATAGCTTTAATGGAGGCTTGGGGACAATGGCATCAGCAACGTAAATTAGCACAAGGGTATTAATATGGACTTTACTGTTATTGCTGATAACTGGCAGTACTTACTCTTCGGTGCTTATCCTGATGGGCCTTTAGAAGGTGCAGCGCTGACCGTGTTTATCAGTATCATTGCGGGTATTGCATCTATTATTTTAGGTACCTTAGGTGGTATTGCTCTGGCTATGCTCCGAGGTGTCTGGGTTAATCTTTTTGCGGCTTTTTTAGGCTTTTTTCGTGCTATTCCTGTCATTATGTTGATATTTTGGGTCTATTTTATCTTACCTGTTGTATTAGGGATGGAAATACCTGAAATCACGACTGTAATTTGTGCATTAGCGTTAATTACATCGTCTTATATTGCACATGGCGTGAAAGCGGGGATTTTGGCGATTGGAAAAGGGCAATGGCAGGCTGGATTATCTTTAGGCTTTAATCGCTGGCAAGTGCTGTGGTATATCGTATTACCACAAGCATTACGCATGATGGTACCTTCGTTTATTAATCAGTGGATAGCCTTAATCAAAGATACTTCATTAGCTTATGTAGTCGGTGTAGGTGAGCTTTCGTTCTTAGCGACACAAGTCAATAACCGCAGTATGGTTTATCCAATGGAAGTCTTTCTGTTCGTTGCTTTTATCTATTTTGTTCTCTGTTTTTCATTGGAAATTATTGCCAATAGAATTGCGAAATTATTTTCCACACAAAAAGAAAAACGCCCTTTTTGGCAAATGATATTGCCGTTTAGAAAAAAATATTTCACCGAAAAAAGTTTAGGCTAATAATATGATAAGGCTAAAGCAATTTAGCCTTTTTATTATGTTTAACTTCAACAAAGCCTAATGGATGCTAATCACGACATAACATTGGTGATACTACATAAACATTTGATTTAGCGAAGGATCCCTTTTCACAAACAACATACCCCTTAGAAAGTAAGTCTTTTTCAACATAGCGAGAAAAGAAAAAGCTAAAGAGACATCCAAAAATAAAAAATAAGAGAAAAGAGAACATTATTTTTTTACTTCCTTTTAGTGTCCTTTTTTTAAGGGGCGGAAAAACCAGCAAATAGAGAAGATAAAAAACAGATGGCACCGTAAATAAAAAAACTGATGTTTTAAATGAGGATCTGATTTTTTCAGAAAGAGAAAAATAATCAACATAACTTTCTATTGAGATAAATAATTCAATAGAGAAAAAAACGAATAAGATACCTGAAACTAAATAGATTATCTTTATTATATTCTTACCTGACACTCCCTATCTCCTTTTTTATTCCTAAAAAGATATTAAAAGAACACCGTTTAGCGGAATAGGTAAACTCGAGCCCTTGAAACATAATTTAACAGGTTTTTGGTCAAGACGGATCACGGATGAACATCGTCTCATCTACCGTATTACTGATCCCGCTATAGAAATTGCATCATGTCGATACCATGACTAGCCTCCTTACATTTATCCCGTTTAACTCTTAAAGGATCTCAACCTATTTTTAAGCTTTAGATTTTCCCCTCTACGCAATCGATTACTTTTTTAGGTGCAGTTCTGGTTTTATTTGTGTAGGATAAAGCGAAAAACATTTTTTTTGGGATCTTTTGTCTATGAGCATGTCATCACCAAATTCTGGTTCACAGGGTTTGCTCCAACGTGTGTTTAAGCTACAGGAACACGGTACAAACGCTCGCACTGAACTGATTGCGGGTATCACGACTTTCTTAACGATGGTTTATATTATCTTCGTTAACCCTCAAATTCTCGCCGCTGCCAATATGGATATCAAAGCCGTCTTCGTAACGACCTGCTTAATTGCGGCTTTTGGTAGTATTTTAATGGGATTAGTGGCTAATTTACCTATCGCCGTTGCCCCAGCTATGGGTCTAAATGCCTTTTTTGCCTTTGTCGTTGTTGGCGCAATGGGCTACTCATGGGAAGTTGCGATGGGCGCGATTTTCTGGGGTGCAGTAGGCCTGTTTTTACTAACTCTCTTTCGTATTCGCTATTGGATAATTGCCCATATTCCACTGAGTTTGCGTGTTGGTATTACGAGCGGTATCGGCCTTTTTATCGCCATGATGGGCTTAAAAAATTCCGGTATTATTGTTCCTAATAATGACACTATCGTGACTATCGGTAATTTTGCGTCTCATAACGTATTATTAGGTGCATTAGGCTTTTTCATTATCGCTATTCTTGCTGCTCGTAATATCCATGCCGCAATCCTTATCTCAATTGTTATCACCACTGTCATTGGTCTTCTCTTAGGGGATGTTCAATATCAAGGTATCTTTGCTATGCCACCTTCCATCACGACCGTGGTAGGTAAAGTGGATATTGTTGGCGCGTTAGATATCGGCCTTTCTGGTGTGATTTTTGCCTTTATGTTGGTTAACTTATTTGACTCATCAGGCACTTTAATTGGTGTCACTGATAAAGCGGGTTTAACTGATGACAAAGGCAAGTTTCCACGGATGAAACAAGCATTATATGTCGATAGCTTAAGCTCTGTTGCAGGCTCCGCAATGGGAACATCGTCTGTCACGGCTTTTATCGAAAGCACTTCGGGTGTTTCTGTCGGCGGTCGTACAGGTTTAACTGCAGTTGTTGTCGGTATTCTTTTCTTACTCGCGATCTTCTTATCACCACTCGCAGGCATGGTACCAAGCTACGCAACGGCTGGCGCACTGATTTATGTGGGCGTATTAATGACATCCAGCCTTACGCGCGTGAAATGGGATGACTTAACAGAATCTGTTCCAGCCTTTATTACCGCTGTCATGATGCCATTTAGCTTCTCAATTACTGAAGGTATTGCACTTGGTTTTATTGCCTATTGTGTGATGAAAGTGGGTACTTTCCGTTGGAAAGAAATTAATCTATGCGTTGTGATTGTTTCACTGCTATTTATTTTAAAAATATTACTGATTGATACTCATGTGATTGATTTAAATTCTTTATTCTAATATTCAATAAATTAAGATCACGATGATACAGATAAAACGGCACCAATAACGTGCCGTTTTTTATAAGAAAAGAGGTAATTATGAATGTAATTCTACAAGTCGATTTCCCGTATCATGGTCCTTTCGATAATGAAATGACACAAGCTATGGATGCATTATCTGCATCAATCAACCAAGAGCCTGGCTTTATTTGGAAAATTTGGACTGAAAATAAAGAAACACAAAAAGCGGGAGGTATTTATCTTTTTGATTCAAAAGAAAACGCTCAAGCTTATTTAGAGAAACACAGCGCTCGATTAAAATCTTTTGGTATCACAGAAGTGCGTGGTGATATTTTTGCAGTAAATCAAGCGTTAAGCTTAAAAAATCACGCCTCTTTTTTGGCTAAATAGCTAAAAGCACAAGTGTTATATACCACTTGTGCCTTTCTATTTGCTGCAATCACTCTACTTTCGAAGGCAACAACAAACCAAAAATAATCGAATCAGAAATCTCATCACCAACTATCCAACGCTGTTTTAGATATCCTTCTTGTTCAAAACCTAATTTCATTAACAACGTAGCTGAAGCTTTATTATCAGGGTGAATATCGGCTTCTAAACGACGAACAGATAAATGCGTTTGGAGATACGTGATAAACGCAACCATAGCTTCTTTCATTATCCCCCTACCTTGATAAGCCGTATCAAGACAATATCCAATTTCACCACGTCGTGAATTAGGGTAATGATTAAAGAAAACACACATCCCCATAAGTGCATTTGTTGCTTTATCTATCACGGCTAAACGCAGATACTCTTTTCTTTCCATATGAGTGATATCTTGAATGATATCTTCCTGCGCCTCTTGCAGTGATTGCCAAGGAAGATGACTCCAGTAGCGCGTCACTTCAGGTGAGCTCATGATCTTAAACCAATCTTCGGCATCCCCCATTTCAAAAGGACGCAATCTTAATCTTTCTGTTTCAACCTGAATATCAGCGTAACGCATCTCTACTTTTCCTTATGTGTTTTTGGCGCCACAAAAGCAATACAAACCGGCTCGGCAATGGCATCGGGTTCAGCACGAAACATTATCTCTTGAGTATCCGCTATTTTTAAACTCGGCCAGTGCTTTAATCCTTCATTAAAATGCGCTTTTTCACAGTAATAACCAACTTCACTCACCAAGACGACGCCTTTTTCTTCTAATTGTTGAAGTGTAATATGTCGATTATAAATATTAGGTGGTTGCACGTTTTCTTCTAGCACCCAAGGCTGAGAAGATAATGGTCTATCTTTACCATAAAAAGTCACCCATTCATGCATATACTCACCACCAACATATGCAAGTGGCGTGTGATAATGCTGATGCCATGCTTGTTCAACATCTTGCACAAAGGTTTTTACGCCAATAAATTTTTGTCCTGCATTACGCACATTAGCGGCTTGAACAACGGTATAACCCGAAACCACTAGCATTCCCAAAACACCTAAACCATACAGTGCTCCGCGAAGTGAGCGCTTCGGCATTACATTAATTGAACCAACAAAAAGTGCAGTTGCAACTGACATAAAGGGTTGTAACCATTCCGTGATACGTCCACCTTCATGGAAGCTAAACCAGACAAAAATAATGGCCAACGGGAATAACAATACAAAATTCAACAACTGACTATCTTTAGATGCAGACCAACTTACTCGCCCACCATAAAAACGTAAAATTCCCCACATTAAAATCACAGGGTAAAAAACTGCCAGTGCTGCGCGAGTTGTACGTAAATTAAAACGGTTTTCTATTTGTGAATTGACCCACTTAAAAGCGGCAAAATCGGTTTGCCATAACCAAATAAAATTGGGAATAACAAAAGCAAACCAAATAGCCAACGCTAAATAGAAATAGGGGGAGCCGTAACTTGCTCGAACTTTAGGTACAAAAAGGCTTGATAAAAACACAGAACCAATAAAAGCTAACGATGAATATTTCCCCATTGTGGCAATACCCATCGTAATCGCAAAACCAATCCAATATTTTTGATTGTCATTAATCGCACAAAGGAAAAAATAGAACGCCCATGCCCAACAACCAACTAGAATATAATTATCGTTATACGGGATAATATCAAAGTTGATAACGCCAGATAAATTAAGCGCTAACATAGCAAACCACGCTAGGTTAGTATTTTGTGTCAACTTATAGGCTAAGTTCCACACACCTAATAATCCAATGGCAATGACAATAAAGTGGATAAAATACCAATAAAAGCTAAAATCGATACCGCCATAAATAGCCGGTGTCATTATAAAACCAACAAACCAAGGATTTTTTGGAGATCCCCACCCTCCATTAGTGCCCCAATTGACAGCCTCAACGGCATCATAAGGCACTGTAGGGTCAAAGAGATAACTCACTAAGATCCAGAGCGTCGCATAACCAATAACCCACCAATATACTGGTTTACGTAATTGTGCAGATGATAATGTCATAATAAATAAAAATTTAAGTTAATTAATTTAGTTTGGCCGTTAATTGACGTCACAACACAGTAAAGTATAGTGAAACGAACCGCACATTGTACGTGAGCAAAAATTAAATTGTCTTAAATTTGCGCTTTTATTGAAAATTTGTTTCTGATAGATTGCGCAACCAAGAAGATCACTATCGAGTTACCATTATGAATATGATTAAAAGAAAACCCGCAGCTAAAGCACGTAAGAAATCTCGTGAAGAGCTGAATGCGGAAGGACGTGAACGTAAACGTCAAAAGAAACACCGTGGCAATCCTGCCGGTAACCGTCAGCAGGAAGCGGAAAACAAACAGCAAACGAAAAATACAGCGCCGAAAGATCCACGTATTGGTAGCAAAAAACCGATCCCTCTGATTGTAGGCGATACACCAAAAGTGGCGAAGAAAAAACCGGCGCCAGTTAAAGCAGAGCCCGTTCGTTTAACACCTGAGCAAGAATTAGACCAGTTAGAAAACGATGCTCGTTTAGATGAATTACTGTCTCGTCTTGAAAACGGTGAAAAACTCAACGCAGAAGAACAGGCTTATACTGAGAAAACCCTTGATCGTATTGACGAATTAATGGTTGAACTGGGTATTGAGTTTGAAGATGATGACGATGAAGAGAAAACAGAAGACATCATGCAGTTGCTGAAAGGTAAATAATCAAAAGATTAATTATTTTCCTTGAATAGCTTACATCTAACGGATATTAATAACTTATTGATATCCGTTATTTTTTATAGTGTTTTCTCTGTTTTATTTTTCATTAATTTTTATTATCAACAATAGATTAAATAACCCTCACAAGCTCAGATAACTCCATCTATTCCTCTCTTGTTATCCCTGATATCCTATTTTTCTATCTTTAATATACGAGTGATAAAAAATATGGATAACAGACAGCAGTACTTAGATATCGCAGCCGGGCAAGGAGAAAAAGTGCCCTCTCGTATAGTGGCCTTCCCTGCACAGCCACTAAACTATGCGCTTATTGAACAACGTCTAGACGAGCAAACCGATTACACTGATGGTGAAATAAATTATCTGAGTGAAAACATTGACGACGGTTTTTTCTATCGTTGCCAGCATGGTGATGACGAGTTACATTTTTTTGTCTGTCTTTACCCTCGTGATGAAAGTTACGAAATACGGCCAATGTATTCGACTGATGAGCTCACACCACAACGACTCGCACATGCGAATGCGACCACTCAAGATTTATTGTTGGAAACACTGTTTACTGAAACCTTGCATCCTTTAGCTAGCTATCGCCATCAACTGAATTTTCTTAATATCATCGCACCAGAAATAGTCTTAGCATTAGATGAATCCGCGGCAGGCAAAGCATTAACACCGGAATGGATCCGCTTCCAATTAGAAACGCCTGATCTCTATCCAGAAGTAGAAAGCTTATATGTTATTCATGCTGTCTATGACACAGAAAATGATCCACCAACCATGTTCTGGTTCCATACACATGGATTAGCCCGTTGTGGCATAACAGAAGTCGATTTAGTTATTCCAAGTATGCTTGAATCTTACTATGGTATTCCTGATCTCTTCCGCTGTTTTGTTAACAACAGTATTAACCATCGCCAAATTAAATTTGGTGAACCAATGCTTTGCGGCCAAACATCATCAGGCTTGGAGTATCTTGTCGCATTACCTTTTGAAGAAGGTATTCGCCATGTTAATCAATCAACACCTCTTGAAAACCTTAGACCTTTAGAAGAGATGCGTTATGACACTCAAGGCGCACCAAATGGCGTTTTCTTGGGGGATTTAGCCGATCGTGATGAATATCATCAACATCCTTCTTCTATGCTATTTAGAACCAATGAAGAAAATCCTGTTTTAGAAACCTTCTTTAAAGGTTATGAAGAGCAGCAAGCAATGATGCTACTGCGTAGCAATGAAGAAACCTATGAGATGTCTGAAAAAGCCAAGCGACGCTGGGAATACTTCGTTTCTATGTTTGATAACTACAATCAACCACCTGTTGAGAAAAAAAGTGGTTTTCTCTCCAAACTATTAGGAAAAGACAAACCCGAAGAGACCGAAAACCCTTGGCAGTTTATGATCAAATTCGGTATTCCTTATGGTGAAGAGGAAGAAAAAGAGCTAGAGCATATGTGGTTTGTGCCACAATCTCGTGATGGGGATACCGTTTATGCAAAATTACTCAACGTGCCATTTTATGTTCAGGATATGCAAGAAGGTGAAATCTATCCTATCAACACGGCACTCATCACTGATTGGGTCGTTTCATTTGAAGGTGATAGTTATACCCCTAACAATATTTACCAACTTTTTAGCCACCAGCAAACTCACTAATTAGCGGGTATTTCACAATAACAACGCGAGCTTTCCACTTAAGCTCGCGATCTTCATATTCTTGAAATCTACTTTTATATTGTTACCCGTTAATAGCATTAATTGATTATTATTTTGTTGCTACATTGACATTTCAACTTGTTACATTCTGTTTTTGTCTAATAACAGATAGGATAAACAGTCAATTTTCATCTCAATATCTTTTCTCTAGTTGATTTAAATCAAGTGCAGATAAGCGTAGACTAGGCTAAATTATACCCAATAAGGATAATTATAATTCTCATTAGCATTAAAAATATTTATTATAATTAACCAGACTATTATTATGTGAATTCACATGCTAGTTAATAATAATCATTATCATTATTTTTTGTATCAATATTCGTGGAAGGACAATTATGTCTCTGATCCCAAATCACAGTTATAAAATCTTGAGCTACTCACCTCAGATTAGCCCTGCATACAGACAGAAATTATTATCCTTAGGTATGTTACCTGGCGCTGTGTTTAACGTTATTCGTATTGCGCCACTGGGTGATCCTATTCAAATAGAAACGCACCGAGTCTCTCTAATTTTGAGAAAAAAAGATCTCGCATTCATTAATCTTAGCGAAGTGCTTCATAACGAAAAATAATCGTTATTTCTCATTCAACCAGGCAAGACAACTATTGGCATCACTATTATGACTCCTCTCACTATAGGCCTTATCGGTAATCCCAATGCCGGTAAAACAACACTCTTTAATCAGTTAACAGGCTCTCGTCAGCGTGTGGGAAACTGGGCGGGGGTTACGGTCGAACGCAAAGTTGGTCGTTTTACAACTGCAAATCATAAAATTGAACTCGTCGATTTACCCGGAACATACTCTTTAACAACAATCTCAGAACAGACCTCTCTCGATGAGCAAATTGCCTGTCATTTCATTTTAAGTAATGAAGCAGACATGTTGATTAACGTGGTTGATGCATCAAATCTTGAACGTAACCTCTATTTGACATTGCAACTGCTTGAGCTTGGTATTCCGTGTATCGTGGCATTAAACATGCTCGATATTGCAGAACATCAAGATATGCAAATTGATATTCAGGCACTTTCAAAACATTTGGGTTGTCCTGTTATTCCAATGATTTCAACCAAAGCATCTGGCATTGATAAGCTCAAAGAAGCCATTGATACCTTCCCGGCTGAAAAGAAAAAACCACAAGAATTACTCACTTCTTATCCACTATGGTTATTAAATGAAGTTGAGGTGCTTGCTGAAAAAATTAATCATGATGAGTTTAATTTACAGCAACGTCGTTGGATGGCATTACAGTGCTTAGAGGGCGATATCTATACTCACCAACGAGCTCAAATCACTAGTGAAGACATCAAAACTATTCGCCAACGCATTCAAGACGAACAGAATAATGAACCAGAATTAGTCATCGCTGATGCCCGTTACCAAAATATTGAGCGCATCTGCCATACCGTGATTAATATGGAGTCCATCAAGCCGAATATTCTGACACAAAATATCGATAAAGTGATATTAAACCGTTGGTTAGGTGTTCCTATCTTCCTGTTTGTTATGTATTTAATGTTCGTTCTAGCAATTAACATTGGCGGTGCATTACAACCTGCTTTTGAAGGTGGCTCCGAAGCTATCTTTATTCATGGTATTCAATGGATTGGCGCAACGTTTAATTTCCCTGAATGGCTAACAATTTTCCTTGCCCAAGGTGTCGGTGGCGGTATCAATACTGTTCTTCCATTGGTGCCACAAATCGGGATGATGTACCTCTTTTTATCTATCCTTGAAGACTCAGGTTATATGGCTCGTGCCGCATTCGTTATGGATAGATTGATGCAAGCTCTAGGGTTACCGGGTAAATCATTCGTACCACTGATTGTTGGTTTTGGTTGTAACGTACCTTCCATTATGGGTGCACGTACTCTTGATGCACCAAGAGAGCGATTGATCACTGTATTAATGGCGCCGTTTATGTCTTGTGGTGCACGTTTAGCTATCTTCGCGGTATTTGCGGCAGCTTTCTTTGGTAAAAATGGTGCAAGTGTTGTTTTCTCACTTTATCTTCTGGGTATTGTGGTTGCTATCCTCACAGGCTTACTGCTAAAACACACTATTATGCGCGGTGAAGCGTCACCTTTCGTGATGGAACTGCCTGTTTATCACGTACCACACCTAAAAACGTTACTACTACAAACATGGCAACGTCTAAAAGGCTTCGTTATACGTGCTGGTAAAGTCATCATTATTGCTAGTATGTTTATCGGTGCACTAAACAGCTTTACCTTCTCAGGTAAACCTGCAGATAACATCAATGATTCTGCACTAGCTTCTGTCAGTAAAGTGATCACGCCATTACTGCAACCTATTGGTGTTCACAATGATAACTGGCAAGCAACGGTTGGTTTAGTCACAGGTGCAATGGCAAAAGAAGTGGTTGTTGGAACATTAAATACCCTCTATACCGCAGAAAGCATTGTTAATGAGCCATTTGATCCTGAAGAGTTCGACCTGTGGGGAGAAATTGGTGATGCATTTGGTGAAACATGGGATAGCTTAAAAGAGACATTCACTTTAGCTGCACTATCTAACCCAATTGAAGCCAGTAAAGGTGATGGTGAAATGGATACCGGCACAATGGGAACAATGGGGGCAAAATTTGGCTCAGGTATCGCAGCTTATAGCTACTTAATCTTTGTTTTACTGTATGTACCTTGTGTTTCAGTCATGGGTGCGATTGCACGTGAAACCAGTCGTGGCTGGATGACTTTCTCTATTCTTTGGGGGTTAAATATTGCTTACTCACTGGCTGCGCTGTTCTATCAAACCGCAACCTTTAGCGAACACCCGCAAAGCAGTACCATTACCATTGCCGCGGTTGTGATATTTAATCTGGTTCTATTTATTTTGTTGCGTAATGCGCGTAATCGTCTAACAATTAACTTAAGTAATAAGTCTTCATTGGCTAAACAATGTTGTTCAAAAGGTAGCTGTCACTAAGTGACAAAGGAAGAGCAAGATGGCGAGTTTGATAGAAGTACGTGATTGTATCGCCCTTAATGGTCGAGCCGATGCCCGTCTTATCAGCCATCAACTCAATATGCCAGAACCGTTGGTGCAAGCAATGTTAGAACGGCTCACATTGATGGGTAAGCTTCAAGAGGTAGATGTTGAGGATTGTCTTACGGGCAGTTGTAAAAGTTGTCCAGAAGCCACCGCTTGCCAGACAAAGCTTTATCAATTACGTTAATGCGTTATAAAAAACAAACCCCTATTTTTTATAGGGGTTTTCTTTATCTCCAAGAAAAACGATACTCGTGTTCTATCTTGACGTATCTGAAATCACTTTTTACACGTATTAATAAGTGCATCACTAAATTCATCTGGATGTGAAATAAACGGCGCATGTGCTGCATTACGGAAAATAACCGAAGGTGATTGCGGATAAATAGCATCTAATAATCCAGCCACTTTTCGAGGCACTAACCCATCTAAATAACCATAAAAACGAATAAAAGGACAACGCAACATTTTCAACTCTTCTCGTAAATCCTCAGTACGCAAAATTTCTAATCCGCCATTAAGCACTTCAACAGAAGGAAGGGGTTGCTCTAATACCACGGATTTTAATGCCTTCATATCTTCACGCGCACTTTGAGTGCCCAATGTTTGCAGTGCTAAAAAACGTTCAACTGTACGATGAAAGTTCTCATTTAACTGTTGCTCAAACCCTCTTAGAACCTCAGGTTTGATACCTGGCCAATCGTCATGAGCACTAAAACAAGGCGAAGAGGCTACTGTAATCAATGCTTGCACATTATTGGGATTATCCAAGACAACACGGCTCGCAACTAATCCACCTAAAGACCATCCTAACCAAATGGCATTATCGGGAGCGTTGGCAAACACAATCTCAGCCATCTCTTTTAATGTAAGAACAGGAAAACCTTGGCTACGACCATATCCTGGGAGATCAACGAGATGCAGTGTAAAATGCGAGTTTAGTCGCGGTATTAATGATTGCCAGACCTCTGCATTCAATCCCCATCCGTGTAATAGCACAAGATCTGTTTTTCCTTCACCGATTGTCTGCCAATACAATTTATTCATTGTTATGCTCTCTTCTCTTAGTACAGGGATTTTCATTATGTGGATAACAATAGCAGGATATTGTTGGTTATGTCGCCAACCCTTACATTATGATACTAAAGGTATTTGTTCGAGTTGTATTCGCCATTTACCTAAACAGAATAACCGTTGCCCATGCTGTTTATATCCCTCATCTCACGCTATGATGCTATGCGGACGTTGCTTACAATCGCCCCCACCATGGAAACAGATGTTGACAGTCACAGACTATCAACCCCCATTAAATAAATTATTACACCTTTATAAATACCAACCTCGCCCTCAAATAGCTTTATGTCTCGCACGGCTTTTTCTATTGCGATGGCTTTCACATCGCAGAGACAATGGGGTGCAAAAACCCGATAGAATTATTAGCGTTCCTTCGCATCGCCATCGCCGTTGGTCTAGGGGCTTTGAGCAAGTAGAAGCTATCGCAAAGCCTTTGGCAAGGTGGCTAAATTGTGCTTATCAACCGAATACCCTGATAAGAACTCGTGCTACACTGGTGCAAACGCATCTTAATGCCAAACAAAGGCAGCAAAATTTAAAGAATGCATTTGTATTAAATAACACAGTGTCGGTATCAGGGAAAAATCTGGCACTAATTGATGATGTTATCACTACAGGCGCGACATTAAAGAGTATTGTCCCCTTGTTATTTCGTGCTGGAGCACGCTCTGTTGAGGTATGGGCGATTTGCCGAACCTTGTAGTTAACCGCCAATTGGGCGTATGATAACCAACCAGAACAGTCAACTATTGAGCAAGACGATATGATTATTATTACTGATGCCGCACAGGCGCATTTTGCCAAACTACTGGCTAACCAAGAACCCAACACTCAAATTCGTGTATTCGTTATCAATCCTGGCACACCTAATGCTGAATGTGGCGTTTCATACTGTCCACCTGATGCCGTAGAGCCAAACGATACTGAAATTAAGTTCGAAAAACTTTCTGCGTATGTTGATGACATCAGCGCACCTTTTTTAGAAGATGCGGAAATTGACTTTGTCACTGACCAACTGGGCTCACAATTAACCTTGAAAGCACCTAACGCAAAAATGCGTAAAGTCGATGCTGATGCACCTTTAATTGAACGCGTAGAATACGTACTACAATCACAAATTAACCCACAATTAGCGGGCCATGGTGGTCGCGTTAGTCTAATGGAAATCACAGAAGATGGTTATGCTATCTTACAATTCGGTGGTGGGTGTAACGGTTGTTCAATGATTGATGTCACATTAAAAGATGGTATCGAAAAAGAACTATTAAACCAGTTCCCAAATGAGTTAAAAGGTGTGAAAGACTTAACTGAACACCAACGTGGCGAACATTCCTACTACTGATCCTTCAGTATGACATCCCCTATGATACTCACCTGCACGGATATCATGGGGGATTTGTTTATTAAAATAATCATTTACAAAGTATAACGTCATCTTTACCTATTTAACGTTATGATAAATGTACCGTTCTCTCGCTCAGAACAAATAAATCAATTAACAATATAATAAATAAGACAATTATGGATAAGTTTCAATTTCTCAGCATTGAACAAGCCTATCAATTCTGGACATCTCAATCGGCAATCTTAGTTGATGTTAGAGATCCTCAGAGTTACCGCATGGGCCATGCTACCGGCGCATTTCATCTCACCAATGATACGCTAAACACATTTTTACAAGATGCTGACTTTGATGTGCCTGTGATGGTGATGTGTTATCACGGCCATAGCAGTCAAGGAGCAGCTCAATATCTGGTCAATATGGGCTTTGAAACCGTTTATAGTGTTAACGGTGGTTTTGAAGCATGGCTAAGAGAGTTTCCACAAGCGATAACCTCTCTGCAATAACTACAGATGAGTTTTGTTAATGATCCACATTATTACGCTTTCTAACCCTCAAGCGGCTGATTTATTTGTCAATTATATGGCAACGAAAGGTGTGCGAATTCACACAAAAAATGAAAATCAGCAGATCTCACTTTGGTTAGAAGACCAACATCAATTGGATATGGTTGAAAAAGAACTCAATACTTTTTTACGCGAGCCTTTTCACCCACGTTACCAAGCCGCAAGTTGGCAAACCGGTGATCCAAAAAATACAGGTATCAAATATCGCCCAGCCTTTTCGATAAAAAATATGGTGCAACGATCAGGTCCATTAACAGTGCTGGTCGTAATTTTATGTGCTCTTATTTTTATTTGGCAACAAGTAGTGGGCGATTATGACGTTATGCTCCATCTAGCATGGCCTTATAAAGAGAGCCTGAACTTTGAAATTTGGCGCTATATCACCCCTGCGTTTGTTCACTTCTCACTAATGCATATCGCCTTTAACCTTGCAATGTGGTGGTATCTCGCCAGTCAAACAGAGCAGCGATTAGGCACAGGTAAGTTATTTGTCATCATGCTCGTTTCTGCGCTCTTTAGTAATTGGGCACAATCACTGTTTACACAGTCCAATTTTGGTGGGCTTTCCGGTGTTGTCTACGCATTAATTGGCTATGTCGGCTTAACGGGAATACGTAATCCAGAAAAAGGTATTGGTGCTCCAACTGGCTTACTCGTCTTTTCGATTTTGTGGATTGTTGCGGGTTATATGGGCGTTTTAGGTGACTCTATCGGAAATACTGCACATTTTGCAGGCTTCCTTATCGGCTTATTGATGGCTTTGTGGGATAATCGACATCAATTATCTCGTAGATCATAATAAAATTAACATGATATTTTTAACATTAGGGGATACCTGTGAAGCAAACGCAACGACATGATGCCATCATTGAACTGGTACGCCTACAAGGCTATGTCAGCACTGAAGAATTGGTGGAGCATTTTGAAGTCAGCCCACAGACAATCCGACGCGATTTAAATGAACTAGCGGAAAAGAACAAAATCCAACGTCATCACGGTGGTGCGGCATTACCTTCAAGCTCAGTGAATACAGCTTATCATGATCGTAAAATTATGTGGTCTGATGAAAAATCACGTATCGCACAACGAGTAGCAAGCTTAATTCCTGATGGTGCAACACTATTTATTGATATTGGTACAACGCCTGAAGCGGTCGCTCATGCATTAATTAACCACAAAAACCTACGTATCGTGACCAACAACCTCAATGTTGCAACATTACTGATGGGCAAAGAAGACTTTCGCTTAATTCTTGCGGGTGGTGAAGTGCGTACGCGAGATGGTGGTATTGTCGGTGAAGCCACACTTGATTTCATCTCTCAATTCCGTCTTGATTACGGTATCTTAGGGATAAGCGGTATTGATATGGATGGTTCTCTACTTGAGTTTGATTACCATGAAGTTCGAACTAAACGCGCAATTATCGAAAACTCACGCTGTGTAATGTTGGTGACTGACCATTCTAAGTTTGGTCGTAATGCGATGGTGAATTTAGGTAATATGAATCTGATCGATTACTTATTTACCGATCAAGAACCACCAGCAGGGATCCAAAAAATTGTTGAGCAACACAACGTTCAACTCGAATTATGTTAATTTAATCCATTCCTCAAAAAGTACCTTATCAGGTACTTTTTTTTCGCCTATTCCCAACTAAACTCTAATTAACCCATTCTATTTACTCTTATTTTTAATCTATCTACGCTTTTTTTTATTAACACATTAACAATGTTGCTTATTATTAATAAACCCACAAAAGATGTGGATATGATAATAAATTGTTATCCATATCACGCGGTTATGTTTTTTATCAGTTATATAGTTGGCATTTTCATCAAACTTCATTACAATTATGAGCGAAAACGAACATTAAAGAATTATTTCGCGCATTCGTAGGAGGATGTTATGAAAACTCAAGACTTGATTGTCATCGGCGGCGGGATAAACGGCGCTGGAATTGCGGCGGATGCAGCTGGCCGAGGCCTTTCAGTACTTATGCTGGAAGCTCAAGACTTAGCAAGTGCGACATCTTCCGCGAGCTCTAAACTGATCCATGGTGGTTTACGTTATCTAGAACACTATGAATTTCGCTTAGTAAGCGAAGCACTAGCAGAGCGTGAAGTGTTATTACGCTTAGCACCACATATCGCATTTCCAATGCGTTTCCGCCTGCCACATCAACCACATTTACGTCCAGCTTGGATGATCCGTATTGGTCTATTCCTTTATGATCATTTAGGAAAACGTGTCAGTTTACCAAGCAGTAAAGGGATTAAATTTGGTGCAAATTCTGTATTAAAACCAGAATTAACACGCGGTTTTGAATATTCAGATTGTTGGGTTGATGATGCACGTTTAGTGGTACTCAATGCACAAGAAATCGTCCGCCATGGTGGTGAAGTACGCACGCGCACTAAAGTCACTCGTGCTTGGCGTGAAAACAATTTGTGGATGGTAGAAGCACAAGATTTACGTACTGGTGAAACATCGCTCTATCAATCAAAAGCTCTTGTCAATGCAGCAGGTCCTTGGGTTAAAACACTGTTTGACGAAGGCTTAAAACTGAAATCACCTTATGGTATCCGTTTAATTAAAGGTAGCCATATTGTTATTCCTCGTGCCCATAACGAACCACAAGCCTATATTTTACAAAACGAAGATAACCGTATTGTGTTCGTTATTCCTTGGATGGATGAGTTCTCTATCATCGGTACTACTGATGTTGAATATAAAGGCGATCCTAAAGATGTCGCTATTGATGACAATGAAGTTCAGTATTTACTGAAAGTTTATAACGATCACTTTAAAAAGCAGTTAACCAAAGAAGATGTCGTTTGGAATTACTCTGGTGTGCGCCCATTATGTGATGACGAATCAGATTCACCACAAGCGATAACCCGTGATTACACCTTAGATGTTCACGATGATAATGGTCAAACACCACTATTATCTGTATTTGGTGGTAAATTAACGACTTATCGTAAATTAGGTGAACATGCCGTTGATAAACTCGTAAGCTACTTCCCTAACATGGGCAAACCGTGGACTAAAAATGGTCAATTACCAGGTGGGAATTTAGAAGGTTGTGATCGTGATGGTTATTCACGTTTAATTCGTCAACGTCATCCTTGGTTACCAGAAGCACTGGCACTGCGTTTTGCCCGCACTTATGGTAGTAATACTGAATTACTGCTTGAAGGCATTACTGATTTAGCCGGTATGGGCGAAAACTTCGGTCATAATCTGTATGAAGCAGAATTGCGTTATTTAGTGAAACATGAGTGGGTTATCGAAGTTGATGATGCCATTTGGCGTCGTACCAAACTCGGCATGTGGCTAAATGACGAACAAAAACAACGTATTAGTGAATGGTTAGTGGCAAATACACACACAGCATAAGAATAGCAAAAATATTCTCTGACTCTGTTCGATGTTTTTATTAGCAATTTTTGTGGCGCCTAATACCGCGCCACTTTTTTTGCTTTTTTATCAAAATGATGAAATTACCATCATTAGCAATGAGTTAACTGCTTTTCTAGAAAAGCTTTTAGCACCGTTGCATTATTTTGTTGCTCATCTTTACCTGAATAAAGTAATACTAAGGGTTGCTCTTTTGCTATCAAAAGGAGAGGTTGCCAATGTTCTGGCCTATCTGTCAATTCTTTAATATAACGTTGCGTAAATTCAGCAAAGTCTCCCCCACCAGCATGAAACCATTTTCGTAATTCAGTCGAAGGTGCAACCTCTTTATTCCACTCATCATAATGAAAATCGGTTTTCTTCACGCCTCTAGGCCACAATCTATCAACTAATACACGATAACCTTCATTCGTCCCATTTTTATCGTTATACACACGTTTACAGGTGATCATTTCGCCTCTCGTCAATTAGTTACTTCAATTAATTGTAGAAGAAAAATTATCAGGCTAATGCCTAGTGAGACTCTTTTTTTTATAAAGAAAACTTCAACATGAAGTTTTCTCTCATTTCTATTGAATTATCCTCATCAAAAATAGGTGAATAATTGTTGACTAAATAACCTAATTAAGAGAATCTACATCTAGACGTCTAAATGGTTAGATGGGTGACTAGGTAGTGATACTTAAATAAGAATAACAACACAGAGACATGATTGATGAGGTATAGGTATGAGCTTTTATCACGCAAGCCAACATGAAGCATTAAACCAAAATCTTGCCGAACTTGATGGTCAGATCCAAGTTTCTTTTGAGTTTTTCCCTCCTCGTACCGAAGAGATGGAAAATACCCTTTGGCAATCTCTTGCGCGCTTAAATACCTTAAAACCTAGCTTTGTTTCTGTAACTTATGGTGCAAACTCGGGTGAGCGCGATAGAACGCACTCTATCATTAAAGGGATTAAAGAGCGTACAGGATTAGAAGCAGCACCGCATTTGACTTGCGTTGATGCTAGCCGTGAAGAACTACAACATATCGCACAAGATTATTGGCAAAGTGGTATTCGCCATATTGTTGCCTTACGAGGTGATTTACCGGACAACACTCAAAAGCCCGATATGTATGCCACTGATTTAGTTCATTTACTCAAAGGCGTGGGTGATTTTGATATCTCCGTTGCGGCTTACCCTGAAGTCCATCCTGAAGCAAAAAGTGCGCAAGCGGATCTCATTAACTTAAAAAGAAAAGTCGATGCGGGAGCAAATCGTGCGATCACCCAATTTTTCTTTGATGTCGAAAGCTATCTACGTTTTCGTGATCGCTGTGTTTCAACCGGTATTGATGTTGAAATAGTGCCAGGCATTTTACCTGTCACTAATTTTAAACAACTAAAACGCTTTGCCGGTTTAACCAATGTGAAAATTCCGGGTTGGATGCATAAAATGTTTGATGGGTTAGATAATGATCCTGAAACCCGTAGTCTGGTCGGAGCTTCAATTGCTATCGATATGGTGAAGATCTTAAGCCGTGAAGGCGTCAAAGACTTCCATTTTTATACACTTAATCGTTCAGAATTAACCTATGCTATTTGCCATACGCTCGGTGTTCGTCCTGAACTTGTACAAGCCTGATCCTAGCTTACCATTACCCCGCTAATTAAGCGGGGTGACATCGAGATAGATTACTCACCAAAGTGATAAGGTTTTTCTACTGGTAATAGGTTGTATGCAGTGTCGAGATCACCATTAGCAATACAAGCATCTATTTTACGTGCCTTATCGGTAATATCCGTAATATTCACAATCCACTCGTTGCAATATTTTTCAACTGCTTGATTTCGCAAACCAATTTGGATAGTGCGATAACTGAGTCGATTCAGATAAATATCACGTTCAGGATCCCACTGAATACGGATATTACTGGTTTCTGATGCTGCTTTCCAAGCCTCAGCACTGACATAGCGGTCTGGATCAAAATGACTCACAACACCTTGTGTCAGCATCTCTTGAAAGCCTTCATGGGTAATATCAACTGCAAGAATAGAAGCTTGATTAGCGTCTTTGCGTCCCCAACCAGAACGGTACATCATCCAAAGAAAGGAAGGTTTTACCCAAGTCATGCGGGTCATACTAAAAGGGGGCGAAACAAATGTTCCGTTTGCGACTGCGCTCTGAGCAATAGTATTTGAATAGGCTTGATAAACACGAACAAAATCATTCGTATAATATGCCCTTACTTCACACTCAGGACATCGGTCAACATCATCGTTCATCTTTCTTTAATATCCTTTTATATTAATAAAATGGAACTATCCGCTTAAATTATGAGCCTCTGATTACAGATAATCAAGAGTCCCTATTTTTGATAAGGCTATATAAATAGCGTAACGCGTGCCCACAGAAATAAAAAAGAATAACAATAAAACAAACCGACGACTGTCACGATTGTGGTTTATTTGTACAGAAATGAGTCAATTAAAACGTCTATTCTGCTCACAAGAATAAGCGATTTAATTAACTCATTGGGGAGAAATTAAGCGCTCGATAAGTTGCGTTTTTATTAATGCTGGGGATTTGACTGTGGTACCCGCTATCTTTGCCGTCATGATTTCAAACGCTTTTTCGACTAATAACGCTTCATCCTGCTTCATTGACCACACATTATTCGGTAAAAAGCTGAGCATCACATGCTCATCGAAGGTACCAATATGAAGATGAGCGGGGATACTTCCTTCACGTTGACGGATAACACTCAATAAACCTTCAAGAATAGGCAATGATGAGGCAATAAAATGAGAGGGTATTTGCTGATGTTGCTCCAAATACTGTTTCATCATCTGCTCACCATCTTTGGTTGTATTATGCTCAGCATAAGAGACAGTGACCCGGTTATCATCACCATAATGTCCTTTTATCGCTTGCACATAACCGCGCAAACGAGCGGCGATGGTTGGTAATAATGCATCACCGGCAAAAAAGTGGATTGGCACATCTTGCTTTATCATCGCTCTTGTCAGTTGAGCACCACTGTCACAGTTATCTGAAGCGACACAAATAGCCCCACTCACAGAAAAATCTCTATCTAAAAATACCAATGGCTTTTGACGATGCTTAACATGGTGTAGCTGATTTTTGCGGCTTGATGAAACAATAAAAATGCCATCGACATTGCGCTCGTCCATTGATTTAACAAGCTTATTCTCATTTTTAATATCACCATAGGTACAACTAATTGTTAGCTGGCAACCAATTTGGTGACAATGCATCTCTAATTTTTCCGCTAAAGCGGCAAAGAATGGGTTAGAAAGACGAGGGATAACCAATCCATAGGTATCTGTTTTATTAAGCTTTAAGCTTCTAGCCGCATGATTGACGGTATAGCCAAACACCTCAACATAATCTGCTATCTTCTTTTGCGTTTTTGCACTGATCCGGTATTGATCACCTTTGCCATTTAATACCAATCTGACTGTGGTAATAGACAAATTCAGGTCATTTGCAATCTGTTCAACTGTTTTTGCCATTAATATTCCATCATTGATATTGTGCCCTCATCGTAATGATGAGGGCCTGTTAACCGTTACTGAGCTGGTTTGGCTCGGTATTTCTTCCACATTGCTTTTAACGAAGGTCCAATAATGGGTAGGATCAACGTCAGTATCGCAATACCTAAGAATGTCGCTGTGATCGGGCGCGTATACAGGATAGATAAATCACCCTGAGACATCATTAAAGCACGACGTAAATTTGATTCTGCCATCGGCCCTAAAATAATCCCGATCACCACAGGAGACATAGAAAAGTCGAGCTTTATCATAATATACGCTAACAATCCTGCGCCCATCATCACAAACACATCAATGATGCTGTGGTTTACAGAATAAGCACCGACACTACACAATACAAAGATAATAGGTACTAATACACGACGGGGTACATCCATCACTCGAACAAAGAGTTTCATACATAAGAAACCTAAGATACCGAGGAAAATATTCGCCATCATCAAACCAAGGAAGATGCTATTAACTTCAACCGGATTGTCAGTAAAGAGCTGAGGCCCTAATGCCAATCCTTGAACCATAAATGCACCCATGATAATGGCTGTTGCACCATCACCCGGAATACCTAAGGTCATTAAAGGCACCATGGTTCCGCCTGTTACTGAGTTTGCACCGGCTTCTGGTGCAGACACACCTTCTGGTGAGCCGTGACCAAACTCTTCGGGATGCTTAGACCAACGTTTTGCTTCGTTATAAGAAATAAATGATGAGATATCTCCACCCGTTCCAGGAATAGCACCAATCGTTGTACCAATAGCTGATGAACGGAAATAAGTTGGCAATACTCGTTTAAAGTCTACCCATGTCGGTAATACACGCTGAATACGTGCATTAATTTTTTCACTCTTTTTCTGTTTACGCTCACGGTACTCTTCTTCGAAACTAATCAGTCCCTGAGAAAAAGCAAACAGACCAACCAAGATAGGAATAAATGAAACCCCACCCATTAAGTAAACGGTATCAAAAGTAAAACGAGGCCCAGATGTCATTGGATCAAGTCCAATAGTCGCAATCGCTAACCCTATCGCACCACCCATTAATCCTTTCACAATCGATTGCGATGATACACTGGTAATAATACTTATGCCAAATACAGCGAGTGCAAAATATTCAGCTGCCGAGAAACCTGTTGCTACTTTTGCTAATTGCGGCGCAATAACAATCAAGGCAATCGTACTAAAGATCCCCCCGAACATAGAGCCCATCGTGGATAAACCCAGAGCCCGCCCTGCTTCCCCTTTTTTCGCCATTGGATAACCGTCCAATACCGTTGCAGCGGAAGCGGGAGTACCCGGCGTACTAATCAATATCGCAGTAATTGAGCCACCATAAACGGCACCACAATACATTCCTAATAATAGGAGGATCCCTGTCATTCCTTGGAAGGAGTAAGTTAATGGGAGAAGTAATGCAATCCCCATATTCACTGTTAAGCCTGGTAATGCGCCGATAATAATACCCGCGAATACCCCCAACAGGATCATCGTTATCGTTTCCAGACTGAAAACGACCATTAAAGCGTCTAATATTTCCATCTCAAAGCTCCTTTACCGCTTACTCAAAAAGGACGGAGGTTGGCAGAGGTGAATTAAAGATAATGTCAAAGAAGACATAAACGGCGGCAACCATTACAACCGGGATAACAACCAAGGCAATAGGTTTTCTTTCATTCATCAGCCACATAATGATCGGGATAAGAAGCAGTGACGGAATAATAAAGCCGAAAAAGTGCAGGCCTGTGGCATAGACCAACATAAAGAGGCCTAAACCGTAAGCGCGTTTAACTGCAGTAGAACTCAGGTCAACAGACTGGTGTACATGTTTGATTTTATCAATCACAACACCGATCCATTGAAAAATCCCCAGTAAAATAAATAAGATGGCAAGACCATAAGGCCAAAAACGCTCCCCAGGCACACCATAATCATCAAACATGCTCATATCACGGGAGAGATAGATAATAAGTGCCCCGAAAGCCACTGAAATCGCACCGATGATTGTATTGATTTTTGTCATGTCGGGATCTCCCCGACCCTACCTGCCGTAACAGGTAGGGTGGTTTATAATAATAGAAAGGTTATTTTTTCAGGGTTGTTGAAATTAACTCAGCATACATCTCGTGGTCTTCTTTCATCATTTGGTAAGCATCGTCACCCGTGATGAATACAGGCATAATGCCTTGTTTTTTCAGAGCTTCTTGATATTCAGGTTTTTGCACCACTTCAGAGAATGCATCTACTAACTCTTTCTTCACGTTATCAGGTACATTAGCGGTTGTTGCTAATACAGCCCAAGCACGCATTTTCACGTTAGTGTCTAATTTCAATGCTTCTTTGAAAGTAGGAACAGCAGGGAATAATGGGAAGCGACGCTCATCCATGACACCCAGAACACGCAGAATACCGGCATCAACTTGAGACTTAACAGCACCTGGGGTGGTTAATACGCCATCGATATGATTACCCACTAAAGCTGCAATTGAAGGGCCTGTACCTTCGTTATAAGGGATATGGTTAAATTTAGCACCCGTAGTACGTTCGATATTAACGCCCGCTAAGTGATAAATAGCACCCATACCTGAGTTACCAACTTTCAGTTTACCCGGATTTGCTTTCGCGCCATCGATAAACTCTTGTAACGTGGTGTAAGGTGATTCAGCATTAACCACTAACACCACTGGATCAGCGATAGTTGTTGCGATTGGAGTGAAGTCTTTATAAGTAACTGGTGATTTTCCTTGGTGTGGGAACATCGCCAGTTCAACTGTTGTCATCACTAATTTTGTGCCATCTGGGCGCGCATTAGCAACTTCAATCAGCCCCGTTAAACCATTACCAGCAGGTTTATTTACAGGAACGAAAATACGTCCAGCTGGCATCACGTCTTTTGCAAATTCAATGATAGTACGTGCAGAAGTATCAGTACCACCGCCCGGATTTTTCGGGATGACAACATCAATATTTTTTGTAGGATACGTTAACTGTTGGGCAACTGCGTTCCCCATGCCCAGTGTCATCGTAATCGCCAACGCTGCGAGTAGACTCTTTTTCATAAAACCCTTTCTCCACATTTTTATTGAGTAGCCATTAACTGCTGATAAACAATGTTTTTTCGATTCCAAGTAAAGGTCACGTGCAGGGTATTGTTTTCAGCAATAATAGCCGGATATGAAAATTCGCCTTCCCCATCGAGTAAATCGAATGGTTCAGACCAAGTACTGCCATTATCGGATGAAAGACTGACAGAGATAGGATAACGACGGCTCCAGTTACCTGAATTCGGGTTATATACCAATGCCAGTTGACCATCTGCGAAGGAGACGACATCAATGCCGCTATTATTATTTGGTAATATTGTTGCATAAGCCGGACACCAATTGCGCCCATAATCCGTTGAATCGCTACGATAAATAGTACCGCGCGTACTCCGCATCATGGCATGCACATGCCCAGGCTGGGATTCCCATAGTGTTGGCTGTATCACGCCATCCCATTGAAAAACGCGTTGTAGATCAGTCTCCCATAAGGCATCGTCCTTTAAACCTTGCCAGATTTCATGTTCCGCCTGTTCACCTTTATGATGTTCAATTGGAATATCTACTCGCAACCAGTGTTGACCGTTGTCACTCGAAATATCAACAAACGCATCCCAGAATTGGTCATCCTCAACCGATCCTGGTGCCAACCACTCGCCGTTCGACATCACTAACACTTTATTTTTCACAGGACCTCTAGGTGTAACATCACCAGAAACCAATTCACTCGGTAAACTCCAGCTATTTCCGCCATCCTTCGAGATAACGTATTGGGTCGTCCAACTATGTACATCGGGACCCGTTTTATAAAACAGCCAGATATTACCTGTTGATGGGTCAACATGTAAAACTGGATTCCAGTGCGCAACACCCGGATTTTTAACAACAGGTTGAGCGTGTTGCCAATGATCACCCTCTTTCATCACTAGCCAGATAGCGGTATTACCGCTACCTTCTTTATCACCAGCGAAAAAAGCGGTTAACAAACGCTCAGAGTTAGGCACACGCACAATCGTTGAAGCATGGCAGTGATTAAAAAGTGAATGTGCATTATCAAGCACAAACTGGGTTTCCTTCATCACGAAAGGCATATTCCTACTCCTGTGTCCTAAATTAATCTAACGAAAGCCACTTCTTCATATTCTCACCCAATGCAGTCATGCTATTGACGGCAGAAGGGAAAAATGAGTTTTCAAACTGACTGCTGTTACGGGAACGGCAGACCAGTGTGCTGAAGTTACCAATCAGGCGCTGATAATATTTAGCGCATGCTGGATAATCCAGTGTTTCGGTCATCGCTGCTGTTGATAAATAATCCGCTAACACCGCAGCCTGTTCTGGTTTATCTTTCCAATTCTCATAAAGCCAAACATAAAGCTCTGGATGGAAATTTGCCATAACACCGCTATATGCCTGACATCCTGCTTGGAATGAAGCTAATAGCGTTTGACTGTTGGCGTTTGCAAGATGCAAGCGAGTTCCTTTTGATAATGCCAAACGACGTTCTATCATCGGAAGAGAACAGCACGTATCTTTGATAAAAGTAAAGCGATTGCTTTGTGCACACCACTCTACAATCTCTTCAGATAACAAGCGCTTGTAAGGATAAGGGCATTCATAGATACCCAAATCAATCTCTTTTGGTACCACATTGGTTAAGACTTGCAGTGTTTCCAGCGCTTTATCATCTGACTCACCGACTAGAGCCAAGCGATTACTAATCATAATGACGCCATCGACGCCTGTACCCGCCATTGCCTGCAATTGTTCTTTTTGCTGACTTAATGCGGTTGCAGTATGACCAGAAGCGACTACAGGTACTCTTCCATCTGCTTTCTCAACGATAAAACGGGTAAGTGCTTGAGTCTCCTCATCACTTAAATAGAACATTTCGCTTGATTGGCAAGCGGCAAATAGACCATGTACACCGGAATCGATATACCAATCTACAAGACGCTCTAATGACGCCCAATCAATCTCCCCTTTGGCATCAAAAGGGGTTAACATAACAGGCCAAACACCGACGTATTTTTGCTGACTCATCATCAATTCCTTACAGTAAGTTAATGGCATCACCTGCCACTTTCACTTGGATACCTTGAGTCAATGCTTGAGCAACAAATGCTTTTAGCACAAACGCCAATTTATCTTCATCAACATAAGCCACAGTAATGTGGTTACTTTGATGTCCCGCCATAAGGTCATCACGTGTTACGCCATCTAACGTACAGTTCAGTAATGGCCATTCGTAGTTAGTTGCTCTACGACGACGTTCAAATTCTGCTTCAGGTAATTCCACCGCTACACCAGTACCAATATGCATAATTACATCTGTACCTTCATAGTGTGCACGCGCCCATAACAAACGCCCTGCTTTACCTTGACCTGCGATAGTTGATCCCCCTTTAGGGAAGAACATCGGAGGCTGGCGATAACCTGTCGCACCTTTTAAGCCGCCTTTGAGGTGTTCAAAAGGAACAGAGCCTGAAATTTCCATATCCCAGTAGAATGTGCCTTCATACTCACTACCCCAACGAATATCATGTAGTGTGGTTTCAGCCGGTAATCCTAATGAGGTTAATAAACGCCATAACATCGTTTGAGGAATAGCCGTACCCATATCCACTTCATTGATACAAGGAATTGGCGTGTTAGGGCAGATAATCTCGCCGTTTTCATCTGGTAGAGGGAAACGCATGGTTGAACCAATCGCACCTTCAGCAAAGTCAGACGCAGGGCAACAATCTTTTAAGCCCTGCTGATATTGCACACCCACCGCAGTTAGACCAAAACGTTTTACGAAACGCGCCATTGCAATCATCATGGCGCACTGCTCCATCACTTGTTCACGGGTGAGTTCAGTTTTGTCATCCTGACCAAACATAAACGTCATCCCGTTATCTTCGTACCACTGTAAACATGCCTCTCTTAATTCTGTCGGTACTTTCGCCATTTCGACCAATAACGCAGATTGAGAAAGGGATTCAATAGGCATACCAATATTGATCATTGCCTGTTGTGGGAAGACCCCGTTAATCATTCCCATACAGAATGTATCGAACAAACCAATTATTTCTTTATTTTTAATTATATATTCGCCGACTTTACGACCCACTTCGCCAGCTTCTGTCGCCATTACCCTGTGTGTTGGCGCAACATCTGTAAGATAGCTAAGCTTATGATTTACATAACCATATTTTAACCAAGTTGCTAAACCATCTACAAAAAATTCATCATCAAACGCTTCTGACCATAAACGTGAATAATTTTTACCTAAGCTAGTCATCGTACCCGCTAAGCACAACATACCCACTAGACCCGGCCATGTACCATCAAAGTTAGCCAGCAGTAAAATAGGGCCTCTATGGTGTGCCAAGGAAGAGGCAATATGGTGTGAATATTGCCATGCGGTTAATAACACGATAACCGGAGCATCAGGATCAATTGCGGCAAACATATCGCAACCTTCACGCTGACTGCTGATAAAACCATGACCGCGAGCTTCATTAATTTCATGAGCACGCTTCATTTTGTAACCTTGAGCTTCTAATGCTGCGGCCAATTTATCTTCAAATTTTTTCTGTACAGGCCAGCATGTTACGTTTGCAGGCTCACGTAAGTCTGCGTTGGTGACCATCAGGATCTCTTTCTGACCAGCTGTGATGGTTGTCGGTAATTTTGGTAGATTTAAGTTCAACATAAGATATCCCTGGTGAGGTAAACTTGGTTCATAATCGGAAACATTAGAGGTCAACAATCTGACATCATTTCGTTATAACGTTGCTGATCTTGATACATCTGCAAATAAACTTGATATTTAGCTTGATGGAAGGCAAATGTGTCACTATCTGGTGTGATAATGCTACCTTCTCGTACCATTGCGCTGGCAGCTTTAGAGAAATCATCGAAGGCTTTACACGCTACAGCGCCTAATAATGCAGCCCCTAAATTCACCGCATCTTCTTCTTGCGCTAAATGAATTTCACGGCCTGTCGCATTAGCGTATTCACGTAGCCACAATGGATTCTTTGTTGCACCACCACACATCACGATGCGATTGATTTGATGTCCCGCATCTTCCAGTGTGTCGATAATATGGCGTGTGCCATAAGCAATAGATTGCAGTGTTGCAAGATAATAACGAGCCAATGCAACACGACCACTTTCCAGCGTTAAACCGCTTACCATACCTTTTGCAGCAGGATTGGCGCGCGGAGAACGATTGCCATGATGGTCAGCTAAAACATGAAACTGAGCTGTTGGATATTGTTCATTCTCTTCCAATTCAGCGACAGCTTCGTTTAATAAGGCATAGTAGTTAACACCTTTTTCTTTTGCTTCTTGCTCTAATTCAGCCCATGATTCATGACGGCGGATAGACCATTCAACTAACGCACCAGCAGCACTTTGCCCACCTTCGTTTAGCCATAATTCTGGTAACATCGCGCCAAAATAAGGCCCCCAAACACCGGGAACCATAATTGGATATTGGCTGACTATCATGTGGCAATTAGACGTACCACTGATAATTGCCAAACTACCTTCAGGTTGTGATGCCGTTAATGCCAAACCACCTGCATGTGCATCAATAATGCCTGAAGCAACAATGACACCCGTGTGCAAGCCAAACGCATCAGCAACCGACTCATCTAAACAACCGGCCTGTTCGCCTAACGCAAGAATGGTTTGTGGTACTTTTTCTAATAATTCATCCAAACCTACATCGGCTAACAAGCTCTCACTAAATTGCCCTTGATGTGCTAAATAGTTCCATTTACAAGTTAATGTACAAGTACTTGCGACATCCCCTGATGTTGCTTTCCAAACTAAAAAGTCGGCTAAATCAAAGAATCGCCATACGTTTTGATAACGCTCTGGATAATGATTTTTTAACCACAGAATTTTTGGCAATTCCATTTCAATACTCACTTCACCACCGACATATCGTAGTGAAGGATCATTGGTCAAATTGATGGTGACCGTTTCTTGTACAGCACGGTGATCCATCCACATGATGATATCTTGTTCCGCTTTACCACTTGGAGAAACAGAAAGCCCTTTACCATCCTTATCCACAGCAACTAAAGAACAAGTGGCATCAAAACCAATAGATTTCACATGGATAGGATCAATAGCAGATAACGCCACCGACTCTTTTACTGTCGTGCAAACCTGTTGCCAAATATCGGTAGACGATTGCTCAACGAAATCCGTTTTTGGACGGAATTGAGCAATAGGGCGGACAGAAAAGCCCAAACGCTTTCCATTGCTATCAAATACCGCTGCACGGACACTGGCTGAGCCAACATCAACGCCAATAAAATATTGTTGTTCCATGCGAACCCTCATCATTTGCTAACGCTATGCTAATTTTTGCTACTTCGAGTTAGCAAGTTAATTCGAGCATGACGAAAAAACAATCACAATAAGATTGGTTTGTGATGTAGATCTACATCGATAATCTAACGATATGATTTTATTAATAATTTATTTATTTGATTTTATACGCTATTTAGATGATGCACTGAATCGATTATGTTCGTTATGAAACTAACGAATATTTAATTAATAAAATAGGTAAAAGCACTTATAAAAATAGTAATATCTCGACAATAAACTCTCTTTTATTAAAAGATATCTCACTAATAATGAGAGATATTATTCAAAAAATAATGAAACCCGGGAAAACGATAATATTCCTATTGCTATAACGCTCTATTACTTTATTTTTAATAAGTTAATTTAAATTTATATATTCTTTTTTGGAGCATTTAATTATGTTGAAAAATATTGCGATTAGTCTTTCTCTACTTTTTATTACCTCTTCTGCCTTTTCAGCGACATTAGCTGAAAAAGAATTACAACAAAAATTTGAGGAGAATATTCAGTCTCGTGTTATGGATTTAAATAAAAGCTGTGATACCAATATAAAAGTGGTTTTTGATTGGCCTGCATTTTCTGCCGATGATTTAAAAACAATAGGTATTGATAGTTATTGCAGTGAAGGATTAAAAGGTGTAATTAATACTTGTGAAAGCAGCCAAATAGCACAAGAAACGGTAAAAGAAAAAATAGAGAATATTATCTGCTCTAAAGCAACACCGCGTAGTATTGAACTCAAAGATGGCACTCTAAATTTTGGTATTGATTTCAATGCGGCAAACGATGCAAAAGCAGTTCAAGAACACTTAATGAATAATCTCTAAATATATTAAATTCATCAAGCAATAATGCTTAAAGGCATTACTGCTTGTTGATTAAATAACAGCTTGAATAAGCTTTTTAGAATAATCATGAGAAACATCGCCTAAATTATTTATCTCACACAATTCAATATTTTTGCCTTGTAAAAAGAACATCACTTTATCACAGAAATAAGCCACCGTTTGAATATCATGACTAATAAAAAGATAAGAGAGTGCAAATTCTTCTTTTAACTGTTTTAATAAATCTAATATTTGAACTTGAGTAGGAATATCTAAAGAGCTAAGCGCCTCATCTAATACAATAAGTTTTGGGTAAGATGCTAATGCACGACATAAACATACCCGCTGAGCCTGACCACCAGAAAGTTCAAATATATAACGGGTATAGCAACTTTTAGGTAATTCTACTTTATCTAAAAAAGCAAAAATAAGTGTTTTCAGTGCTTGATGGCTAATACTTGGATTAATGATTTTAATCGGCTCAGCAATAATTTCGCCTACCATTAATGTCGGATTAACAGAAGTCAGATAATCTTGAAAAACGATACTGATTATACCTTGGCGATGAAGTCGTTTTGTAACGGGCTTATTATTTAAACAGATAACACCACTATCAGGTAACTCTAATCCACAAATCAAACGTGCTAACGTACTTTTACCACTACCACTTTCACCGACTAAACCAAAAGCTTCACTCGAATTAATATTAAAAGAGAGTGAGTCGATAACCTTCACTTTTTCACCGAATAGTGTGTTATTTTTTTGAATATAATATTTACTTATATTCTCAACGTTTAATAACATAACCCCTCTTTTATTATTATGATGATATCAGTATATTTTTTTATTAATCAATTGCTCAAAGCGTAATGAAAGTTGTCGGCGTGCATTAATTAAATAACGCGTATATTCTTGCGTTGGATGAGCTAAAACGGTTGCTTTCTCACCACATTCAACCATTTTTCCTTTTTGCATGACAAATATATCGTCAGCCATTTCATTAACTATCCCTAAATCATGAGAAATAAAAATCAGTGTTGAATGATGAGTTGTGACGACCTGCTGGAGAAGTTTTAATATATCTTGGCGAAGAGGTGCATCAAGCGCCGTTGTGGGTTCATCTGCAATTAATAACTTCGGTGATAAGGCAAGTGCTATCGCAATCATTACACGTTGCAATTGCCCACCACTTAATTGATGAGGAAATGCTTGCATAATAGATTGAAATTGATGAGGAAATACATGAGATAATGCCAACGCCATTTCTTCTATAGCTTGCTTTTTAGAATAGGAAAAATGGTAGATTAAAGTTTGGCAAAATTGCTTTCCTATTTTCATTAAAGGATCAAAGGCCCCCATGCCATTTTGCACAATCACACCTAAAGATGTCCCCAATAAAGCGCGACGTTGAGAAAGCGATTCATGGCTGATTTTCTTTCCATTCAAGAAAATCTCCCCTGACATGACTAACTGTTCAGGTAGTAATCCCATAATAGCTTTACTAATCAAGCTTTTGCCACTACCACTTTCTCCTACAATCGCGAATGTACGCCCTTGCTTTATTGAAAAAGAGATATCATCAATCAGCTTTTTTCCACTTTCTTGGTGAGTGATAGAAACATGCTCAAGCGTCAGTAAGTTGTTCATGTTTTTCTCCTACTGACTGGCGATTATCCGGATCAAACACATCACGTAAGAAATCCCCCCAAAAATTAAATGCGGTGACAACAAGCGTGATAGCAATACCTGCAGGTAACATTTGCTCTGGATGTAATACCATGACATTTTTTGCTTCACTGAGCATATTTCCCCATTCTGGCGTTGGTGGTTGTACACCTAACCCTAAAAAGGAGAGAGCAGATATCATTAAAATAACACTACCAATATCTGTTGAGGCTAAAACAATAGTTTCAGCAAAGGTGACAGGTAATAAATGACGGCGCAAAATATGGCTAGAAGGCGCGCCAATCACTTGTGCATATGCAATGTAATTACGATGGGAATATTGGCGAACGACCCCTCTGATCATTCTGGCATACCATGCCCATTTCACCAAAATAACGGCAATTAAGATATTACCAATACCCGGCCCCATTATTCCCACTAGCGCTAAGATCATAATTTCTGCAGGAAATGACAAAACAACATCACATAACCGCATAATTAATGTATCTGTCTTGCCATGGAAAAATCCGGCTAACATGCCCATTAACCAACCAATCATTAATGTCACACTCATGGCTAATAAGGCATAAAATACCGTCGTTCTAATACCAAACAATAACCTTGAAAAGATACAGCGCCCTAAATTATCCGTACCCAACGGATAATCAAAACTCATGGGCTTAAATTTCAAACGTATCGACGTTAATGTCGGATCATGTGGTGCCAACCAAGGGGCAAATATTCCTGCAATAACCACAATCGTAATCACCAATAAACACAGTTGTGCACTTTTATCTTTTCCGAGTCGTTGCCAAAACAGACGCCACATCATTATCTCCTTAACCGTGGATCTGCCATCATTTGAATGACATCCATCAGAAAATTAAAAAAGAGAAATAACAGCGACATCAACAGAATATAAGCTTGTATCATCGGATAATCACGACCAAATATAGCGCTGATACATAGTCGTCCGATCCCAGGCCAAGCAAAAATATTCTCAATCACTACCGTACCAGCAATAAGCTTCGGAATACTCATTCCCAATGCCGTTAAACTGGAATACAGCGAATTACGTAAAATATGGCGACGTAAAATAAGATTATCGGGTAATCCACGTGCTCTAGCATAAAAAACATAAGGCTGATGCCATTGATTTAACATCGTCCCTCGTAATAGCCGTAAATAAGTGCCGATATACCCAAAAGAGAGCGCTAAAGCAGGCAAAATAACAGACTGAGGCGATAGCATCCCGCTAACGGGCAACCAATTTAAATAAACTGCGACACCCCAAATTAATAATAATCCTAACCAATAATTAGGAATAGCCGTTAAAACAAACACAATAAAACGGATACATTTATCCGTAAAACCTTGAGGTTTAGCCACACACCATAATGCTAAAGGGAGAGCCAGAATAATCGTAAAGAATAGCGCCGTTGAGGCTAGCCAAAGTGTTGGTGGTAACGCCCTTAACATCTCTTGAATAACTGGGGTTCTTGTCAGAAAAGAAGTACCAAAATCAAGTTGTAAACCCGCTATTAACCATAAAAAATAACGCGTAAAAAAAGGTTTATCTAACCCTAACTCATGACGCATACCTTCAATGGCTTCGGGTGTTGGCACTATTTCATTGACGCGTAGCGCGACTTCCGCAGGATCAGATGGCGCTAACTCCAACAGAATAAAGGCAATAAATGAAATTATCAGTGCCAGTGGAAAGATAGCCAGCACTCTCCAGAATATATAACGTAGCATAAGATTTGATCAGTGTGGCGCGTTGATATGACGAGCCACACTTATTTGGGTTAACCTCATTGAAGTATTAATTAAGGCTTAAAGCGCATCTTTTCAAACGGTATTTCATATTGAGATGGATTAAAACCCACATTTTCTAATTCACTACGATGGATAGCCTTAGTACGTGAATAAGTTAACGGAATATAGACTGCTTGCTCTGCTAATGAGGTAAATAAGGCTTTATAGAGTTCCTGACGACGCGCTTCATTAGGTGTAATTAATAGCTCGCTAATCATTGCATCCAATTGGGCTTTATTGGCCAATCCTTTTTGCCCTTGATAATCTGCATGAGCCGGTATTCTAAATGATGAAACAAAAGAAGCCGGATCGTAAGGCGTTCCCCATGAGAGTGAATATTGTAAATCGAAATCACCATTTTTTTGTCTATCTAAATAGGCTTGCTTCTCTTCACCTAAAATCGTTAGGCCGACACCAATCTTTTTAAAGTCATCTTGAATAAGTTCAGCTATCTCTTTCTCAACAGCATTATTCACATTATAAGAGAGCAATAGCTGTAATTTTTCACCGTGTTTTTCACGGATCGCCTGACCTTTTGGTAATACCCAGCCTTCGGCTTCTAATAGCTCAATCGCTTTTGTTGGACGATAAACATAAATTGGAGAAGAAAAATCACAGTAAGGCACACTGCGCGCCATTAAAGTGTCAGCGACTTTTTCGCTACCCGCCAAAATACCTTGTGCAATCCCTTCTTTATCAACCGCATATTGTAATGCTTGGCGAACTTTTTGGCTGGATGTCATTGCACGACTACTATTGAGCACAATCGCGCGAGAAGCAATCGGTGCACTCATTTCAGTTTTGAATTTATCTGATGCCATAAGAGCTTCAAATGAATCCATATCTAACATGTCACCATCTGCACCAAAAATAAGCTGAATATCCCCTTTTTGCAGAGAAAGTAACATGGTTTGTCTATCGGGGATCACTCGCCACACCACACCATTTAATACTGGCTTCGCTCCCCAATAATTTGGGTTAACTTTAAACTCAGCATATTGGTCTTTTTTATGTTCAGTTAATACCCAAGGCCCAGTACCCACATAGTTCTCAACACCCATTTTGGTTTTACCATTAATAAAAGAATTCGGTGAAATAAAGCGAAATGGGCGAGTTAAACCTAATTCAGTTAATGTTGGATAGTAAGGATTTTTTAGATTTAATCTAACAGTGAATTCATCAACAATTTCAACGTTATCAATCTGACGGACTAACTCTAACCATGCATGACGTTCATAGTTGTCTAGCACAGCTTCAATATTTAATTTTACCGCGTTAGCATTAAAGGGTTCACCATCACTAAACGTCACATCATGACGTAAAAAGAAAGTGTAGCTTTTTCCATCAGGAGAAATATTCCAACGCTCCGCTAAATAAGGTGCAACACCTTTTTCGGTATTTAATACAAGGGATTCAAATACCATGTTTTGAGCCGCCATCTCGCCCGAGTAGAGGTGCGGGTTAATATCACGAATATCTTTTGTGCTGGCATAATCCAACATATTATTACTTTTATCTGCTAACGCAGGAAAAGCACATGTAATTGTTAATAATAGTGTTGGAAATACTGAAAATAAGGACTTCACGTTATTCTCCTTTAATTATTTTTTTGTTTTTGTGCGTGGATCATAAACATCGGTGTTGAGCCATAATTGATTTTTTCTTCTTCGTTCCATACAAAATCACCAATGCGTGTGTCTATCATATATCGGCTAAAACCGACTTCTAACAGAGTATTAATATCCCATTGTGGGCGTTTAATTTGACTTAACGGTAATTGGCGTGCAATTCGTTCCATCTCCTTGGTATCTGTGTTGACGTAGTGATCTTCAACTTGCTTTTCAATTGAACGTTCTCTATCAGCCACAAAACCCTGCCAGTAATTTTCATCAAAAAGATGTAAATACCAGTTAGCATCAAAATTAATTAAACTGCCACCCGGTTTTAATACACGAAACCACTCTGAATACGCTTTTTCAGGCGCTTTTAAATTCCATGTCACATTGCGACTAACCACTAAATCAAATTGCTCACTGGCAAAAGGCAGTTGGTGTACATCACCACGAATAAATTGAATATTTGCTTTATGTGTTTGCGCATTTTGTTTGGCTTCCAGCAACATGCCCTCAGTTGCATCAATTGCCGTAACATCATGACCTGATAACGCTAATAAAATGGCAAAAAAACCGGGCCCTGTTCCAATATCAAGCACCTTTAAGGTTTCACCCTCTTTAATATGCCCTAATAACAGATGACGCCATTTCTGTTGTTTCTCGCTCAGCAATTCCTGTTGATTAGACTCACTATAACTTTCAGCTCTGATATTCCAGTAGCGAGTTACATCATTTAGTAATTGGTTATTATTTATTTTATTTGTCATCAGAAACCTGCTGTTATATCAACGTAAAGAGGGGAATAAATTCCCCTAAAAGCGAATGATTTGGCTATTTTTTAGTGTGGGTAACATACCTTGTAACCCCAAGATGCTCTATGTGCTATATCAATATTCACCGGTACTTAACACGGGAGACCAGCTAATTTGCGATCTTCATCTGTAACTATAAATGTGCATCCTAATGGGGGTGAAGATAAATAAGCAAATGAATTATTTCCGCTGTTAAAATAGAGAAACAAATTGAGCGAATTTAGAAATAAAAATAAAATTTACCTTGTATTAAAAAAGTGGGCGCTTTAATTCCACTTTTTTATAAAACCGTTATAGTCGATAATATTGCTATCTTAAATTTCTTTAAACGAATATAGCCGTCACATAAGGCTTTCTAAAATATGAATCGAATCTCACGATTAACGGCTGATATTGCCCGCGCCGATTTTGCCTTAACGCATCAACAGCAATTACTTCAATTGCTAACTCAACACTTTCCGACGAAGTATCATTCTCTATTTGCTACTCCAGAGAAAAAATCGGATAACGTGATTGAATGGTATTCTCCTGTTTCTGGTCATCCTGTCGCTTTAACCTCGTTACAAGGAGAAGAGCAACAAGAAATAAGACGTATTTTAGATGAACGCCTTAACGATATTAAAACGCAAACGGCGTTATTAGCATCGCAAAATCGCATTACAGATGAAGAGCGCCATCTTTTAGATACCGCATCAACACTACCTGATAGCGATAGTGTCTATATTATTAATGGGCAGCCCGTTATCACATGGTGGCCACGTACAACACCTCTGCCACCTCCTATTGCACAAGTCACCGCAGGTGCAAGTGCTGCGGCTGCAGGTGCCGCACTTGCTGATGTACCCGCCCAAACACGCAATCGCTGGCTACGTTGGTTATTACTGTTTCTATTCTTGCTGTTTTTAATCTTACTCGCATCTTGGTTGAAAGGCTGTTTTGATCCTAAAGCGGTTCCTCCTGTCATTGAAGAGAAACCCGCCGTTGTCATGCCACCAAAACCAGAGCCGATCCCTGAACCCGTCCCAGAACCTGTACCTGAGCCTACTCCCGAACCAGAACCCGCTCCAGTGCCTGCACCTGCGCCCAAGCCTGTTCCCGTGAAAAAACTCACACCACTAGAAGCTTGTGTGCAAGATGAATTGAAACAAGCAGGTGTAACAGAGAAAACAGCAAATACGACTTGTGAAAATCGCTTAGCAAACAAAATTAAACAAATGTGCCCAGCAGATCGCCCAGCGGAACTTGCCCCTCAAGTGATCCTTATCTTTGATGCATCAGGCTCTATGGCACTAAACATGAATTTAACAGAAAGTGATTTAGACTATATTGCTTCAACTGGACAACTTTTCCCCGGTTATGATGCAGAACCTCGACGGATCACAACAGCAAGAAATGCAGCAATAAAAATCATTAATAACATTCCGTCAGATATGAAAATTACCACCGTTGTGGCATCTGATTGTGGTGTTGTGAAATCAAGCCCTGCTTATGGGGGTAATGAGCGATCAAAATTACTCAGTTACATTAAGCGCATTGAGCCCGATAGTGGCACACCATTAGCCGAGTCTATTAAACGTGCAGGTAATTTAATTAAAGGCAATAATCGCGACACCATCATTGTGTTGTTATCAGACGGTTTAGAGTCTTGCGATCAAGACCCATGTGCCACAGCTAGAACCTTAAAACGCGCTCATCCTCGCGCTGTTATTAATGTTGTCGATATCTTAGGAACAGGTGCAGGTAACTGCGTTGCGCAAGCAACGGGAGGAAAAGTATTCACTGCGCGTAATGCGAATGAAGTCAGTTTAATGACTCGAAAAGCGATTGAAGATTATATTCCGAAGAACTGTAAATAATGATTAATTACTATTTCTAATATTTAATTCACCCTCTTTGGTTTTACATTGAGGGTGAACTTTTTCACGTATCGCGTGTATTCTATTATTATATTGAAGTTAGCAATCTCTATATCTTATCGATTTCAGACCATTCTTTAATTATGTTTTTTTCTTTTCTGATCCTTTCGTTATTCAGAATAAACCTATTTTGTGATTATTATCACAATGATTTGATAATCATTAATAGTTTGTTCTTTTATATTTCGTCTTTTTTCCCTTCTACTCCATTATTTTTTAATGTAAAAACCAATATATTGGTAGTTTTATCCATATATTTAAGAAAATAGCGCGTAAACTGTATTACCACTATTTAATTATCATAATCGCTATCTCAATATTCCCTCTTTCACACAAGAAAAATAAAAAAGTCTTTAATAATAATCAGTTAATTAACCCCAAATAATCCGCTAGATAGACACCTAATTTCTGATAATATAAAATGTATACCAAATTTATATCTTTATTTTTAGCCTTAAAGCCTATTTACGGATAAGCCAACTTACCCATAGATAATCTTGCCTAGCGGAATGATCGTCGTGAATAAAGCATTCTTACGAAGTGGTAAATTAGAAAATTACCTCCCTATGGGAGAAAATGGACAGGCTGTTTATATCTCTGCACTGCAGCTACGTGAAACTCTGCGTTTAAGAGGAAAGGCTCATATTTCTCAATGCCTTGCCATTCCTCAGCCAAATGAAACTGGCGAACGCATTGACTGGTATTCACCGATTGATGGCTCGGTGATTCCTTGGTCTGCAGCTTCAGAGGAAGAGCGCACCGCCGCTTATGCCCTACTGAAAAAGAATCAAGATGATTTAATCGCCTTTAGTGAACAAGAGCAGCAAAAGACTGGAAATAAAGAAAGTCAGCTTTTTGGCGCGCTACTCAGTAAAACCATTCAATTTCCTGACGAAAACCATATTTTTATTGTTGATGGACAACCGATTATTACCTTTTGGGGCTTTGTTAGCGCCAATCAGCAACTTAGAGTTGACCCAGTTGCTTGCTTAAAGCCAGCTGTTGCGCCAATTACACCTACATCAACCGTGGTTCCACCAGCACAAGAAAACGTTATCATTACTGACACTAAGCGCCCTTGGTGGCGTTTCTTATGGTGGTTGTTACCTTTATTACTACTTCTACTCGCTATTTTCTTCTTAAGAGGCTGTTTCTCAACGCCAGCGTTACCTACGGTCGATATTAAAACGCCAAATATTGAAGCGCCTAAATTGCCAGATCCTACACTTGAGAAACCAAAAGTTCCCACAGTAGTGGCAAATGGGCACACCGTCGGTGTGCCAACAGGCACTGTTCACACAGGTACATTAGGTACTGTAGATGCGAATGGAAATGTGATTAATGGCACTGGCGGTAACGGCGCGGTAGTTGATCCTAATACGGGTTTACCTGTGGTTGATCCTCAAACAGACAGTAACCAAGGTACATTACCTGAAGGAAACCTGCCTAGCGATGCGCAACAACCCAATATTCCTCCGGTTGACCCCACAGCGCAAAATGAGCAACCCAAAACAGATAATAACCCAAATACAGGGAATGAAAGCCCTCTTCCTAACCCTTCGGTTGATCCCAATGCCCCACCCGATGTCACACCGCCTGCAACAGCAGATAACACGACACCACTCACTATTCCGGCCAATGCGTTAGCCAATGGCTCAACACAATTTCTCAATGGTCAATGGAAAGCGGGCGCAGGTATTCAAGATCAAAAAACGGGTAAACCACTGAGCCTAAATTACCAAATCGATAACGGTAAAGGACAAGTCGTGATGACACGCAGTGATGGCGTGACCTGTAAAGCCCCTGTCAATGCAGCCGTTAATCAAGGCGGACTGAATATTAATAACCAAGGTCAGGCTCTATGTAGTGATGGTTCAAACTATTTGATGCCAAATATTATTTGCCAACCTGGAAGCCAAAATATTGCTGATTGCCAAGGGAAATATGAAAACAGTCAGCCATTCCCATTATCAATGAAGCGGGAGAATAACTAATTCATGTTAGCGCCACTGACCGATTATAAAGATAAAATCACCCTTATCCGTGATAGTAGTATTCAGTTTCTGGATTTTGGTTTTACGCTACCACAGCGCAAAGAATATGGTGAGTTTGTTAAAAAAGGCGAAAACGGCCCGTTAATGCGACTCATCTATAATGAACGAGACGATAACTACCTCTATCCTGCACCTAAAAATCAGCCTCAAATACCGAGAGAAGCTGAATTTAGTTTCTCCCTTGAAGAGTCATTAACGCTATTAAATGACACATGGTTACCAGTGCCATTTTTCCGTTTTAATCCACCACGCGCATTCTCTCAAGGCCCTGATAACTGGGTAAGAATGATGTTCCATCAATTGCCAGAGCCAGATGAAGATGGGCATACACACCGCGTTGTTGTGGCATTTGATACTCGAATAGAGCCAAATCGCACTAATACCGCTTATCTGGCACCAAACGAAGAAGATGTACGTTCTGGTGTTGCTTTTGCGTTGGCCTATTTGGGCTATGAAGTTGAAAACTTTCTTGAGACACCATGGATTGATGGTTGGTTAAAGGAAGTCTTTAGCGAAAGAGCGCTGACTGTAACCAAAATGTACCATGATGAACTGGATGAGGCGCTTAAAGAGTTTCAACATCAGGCACATTATCTCAATTTACTTAATATATTAGGTGAGAAACTACGCTTACCTGAGATCAAAATTAACGAAACCAAACCACAAGAGCCTGCAATTGAAGTTGACCTTATTCTTGATGTGGGTAACTCACGCACCTGTGGGATCTTAATTGAAGATCATATCAATGATAACAAAGGGTTAACGCAACTCTATGAAATGACGCTGCGTGATTTAAGCCACCCTTATCAAATCTATAACGAACCATTTGAAAGCCGTATTGAATTTGCGCAAGCTGAATTTGGTAAACAAGATTTTTCAGTTAATAGTGGTCGCAACAATGCCTTTATGTGGCCCACTATTGGTCGCGTTGGCCCAGAAGCCAATCGCATGGCGGCACAACGCTTAGGTACTGAAGGTTCAACAGGTATTTCAAGCCCTAAACGCTATTTATGGGATGATTCGCCATATTCTCCAGGTTGGCGCTTTAGCCGCTCTTTTGGTCAAACAGACAGAGAGCCACTAGCGACTGCTGTTCCTATGACATACCTTCTAAACGATCATGGTGAACCATTATTTCGTTTAGAGCCGGATGATCGCATGCCGGTATTTACACCAAACTATACCCGCAGTTCATTAATGACCATGATGTTAACCGAAGTGTTAGCGCAGGCATTAACACAAATGAACAGCCCAGCTCAACGCCTTAAAATGAGTCATGCAAGCGCACCTCGTCAACTGCGCAATATCATTTTAACTATTCCACCTGCGATGCCAAAACCAGAGCGCGCCATTTTTGAAACGTGCATGGAAAACGCATTAGGGCTAATTTGGAAAGCAATGAATTGGGATCCCACTGACGAAAAACTGCGCTTTGATGGTAAAGATGAACAATGTCGTATACCAATGCCAAACATCCATGTGAAATGGGATGAAGCCACTTGTGGTCAGTTAGTTTACCTTTACAACGAAACACAAATTAAATTTGGTGAGCGTACTGAAGCCTTTTTTGCCAGCCAAGTACGTGAAGATAATCGCGCATTAACTGGTGATAGCACATTAAAGATTGCCTCAATTGATATTGGTGGCGGAACCACCGATCTCGTGATCACACGCTATAAACTAGATACTGGTACCGGTAGTAACGTCAAAATTATTCCAACACAGTTATTTCGTGAAGGATTCAAAATTGCAGGTGATGATATTTTATTAGATATCATCCAAATCTGTGTATTGCCAGCATTACGCACCGCATTAACGGATGCGGGTATTTCTGATGCCGATGCTCTGATGTCTTCTCTTTTTGGGAGTGAAGGTTTAGATGCGGGGCAACAAGTGTTACGCCAACAGCTTACCCTACAAATCTTCAATCCGATTGGATTGAAGATTTTAAGTCAATACGAAAACTACGATCCATTAGTGCCTCATGAAGGCATTAACAGTACGTTTGGTGAATTACTTAACGTTCAACCGACAGAGCATGTACGTCGTTATATTGATGATGCAACCAATAAAGAGCTCGGTGGTGGCGAGAGCTTCTCTATTTTAAATGTACCTGTACAAATTAACTTTGCGCAATTGCACGCTGAATTTATTTCAGGTGAACGTATCAATATCACCCGTAGTTTAAAAGCACTGTGTGAAGTGCTTTATTACTACTCCTGTGATGTTTTACTGCTGACAGGTCGCCCTTCTCGTTTACCGGGTATTCAAGCACTATTAAAAGTATTACAACCTGTACCACCTTCTCGTATTCTGCCATTACACGGTTACAAAACAGGTGGCTGGTATCCATTCAACAAAAAAGGCCGTATTGACGATCCAAAATCAACTGCGGCAGTCGGTGCAATGTTGTGTTTAATGGCTGAAAATGCACGTTTGCTCAACTTCTACTTCTCGACAGGTAACTTTAAAACTTACTCAACAGTACGCTATTTAGGGATGTTGGATAATAACAACACTATTTCCGATAATGACGTCTACTACCGTGATATTCAGGATAAATTTGAACCTGATCCTGATACCTATTTTGAAGTCAGAGGCGGGATCCGCTTAGGTTTCCGTCAATTAGATAATGCCCGTTGGCCTGCATCTCCACTTTATACCTTACGCATTAAAAGTCCGAAATTGGCACAACAACTTAGCCAAGAAGACAGCGTATTGCATATCAAACTTGGAGAAGAAAGAGGTGCCTCTGGCCATAATGATAACAATAAATCTGAAAAATTACGGATTGAAGAAATGGAGCTGATTAACGGCAAAGGTGGCGTTAATAAAAACGGTTTAAGCTTCAAACTCAATACGTTAGCAGATAGTGGTATTGGTGAAACATCCTATTGGCTGGATAGCGGGAGTGTATTAGGTAAATGAATATGATGGATGAAAAACAGTTAACAGCCAAATGGGATGCCATTTATCAAGGTGCAGGCAAAGCCATTGATTGGATAAGTGCGGTAAGAGGTAATGCGCCTCGTTTAAATACAGAAGCAGATAGCCTTATCTATCGTCTGCGCCGTAGCCGTAATATGGCGAAAAACCTCAGTTTAGCGACACAACGTCCAATGTCTGTGGGCTTTTTTGGGCTATCACAGGCAGGAAAATCATACCTGATTTCAGCGCTTGCTGCTGGGCAAGAGGGGCGTCTAAGAACCAGTATGTCAGGTAAAACGCTTGATTTTATCGACCATATCAACCCACCGGGTAGCGGTAAAGAAGCCACTGGCTTAGTCACTCGCTTTAGTCGCAACGCCACAAAAGGTACACAAACGTTTCCTGTCGAACTGCATCTTTTCAGCGAAATTGAGATCGTTAAAATTCTCGCCAATGCTTACCTGTATGACTTTAATCAGGAAAAAATTGATTTTGAATTAGATGACGAGAAAATTTCTCGTTTAATCAATTCATTAAGCACACAACGCAGTGCGACACCTGTTGCGGGTATTACTCATGATGATGTTGTTTCATTGTGGGATTATCTTCAACGCCATGCGGAAAAAAGCCAAAAAAAATTGGCGACATCCTATTGGCCTAAAGCGATTGAATTAGCGCCTTATCTCAGCATTGCGCAACGCGCTAAACTCTTTTCTGTTTTATGGGGCGATATTGCAGAGCTGACATCCGCTTATCAGCGTTTTAGCACCACACTGGCTACTTTAGGTCATGCATCTCTTGTTTTGGCTCCGCTCTCTTCTTTAGTCAAAGAGCAAGACGGCGTGTTAGTACAAGAAGACAGTATTATGAACGTAGATATGTTAGAGCGTCTTAATACTGCCAATGATAGCCAGATCAACATTTGTCCTGTTCATGGTGATCGTATTGATGCCCCTGTTACCCTTTCGTTAGCAGAGTTAACTGCGCTGACCGTTGAACTCGTTGTCCCGTTATTAGATGCACCAAGTAAAGCCTTGTTTGAACACGTTGAATTGCTCGATTTTCCGGGTTATCGCGGACGTTTAGGGGTTGAAACTATGGATGATGTTCGTCGTCAGGTAAATAATGACAGTGCAAATCCACTGGCTCAGCTTATTTTACGAGGTAAAGTTGCCTATCTGTTTGAGCGTTATACCGATAACCAAGAGATGAATGTGTTGGTGGTGTGTACTGCGTCTAATAAACAGTCTGACGTCAAAGAGGTCGGTGGTGTACTCACAGAGTGGATACATAATACCCAAGGTAAAGATGCTCAAACTCGTGCCAAACGCCCTTCTGGTTTAATTTGGGCAATGACTATGTTTGATACACGTATTAATAACGCTTTAACCATGAATGAAGCGTTATTACGCCAATCATGGGGTAAAGGGGGCATGATCAAAATGGCGATGTTAGAGCGCTTTGGTCAATACCCTTGGATGTCAGATTGGATGAATGGAAATGCCTTTAATAACACCTTCTTGGTGCGTAAACCGGGTATGCCTACTCCGTTTATTCAAATCAGTAATGGCAAAGAGAGTGTGCTCAATGAGGACAGCGTTTCACAATTACATCTGATGAAAAAAACCTTTGCTGAAGACGAAACTGTCCAACGCTATATTCGTGAGCCTGACCAAGCATGGGATGCCATGTTGTCGCTCAACGATGGGGGTATGCAACGCCTTGCCGATTACCTTGAAACGGTTGCATTAAAATCACTAAAACTTGAACGTATCAGCGAGCAATTGCAAGAAATTCAACGTGATTTAATCGGTCATCATCTTGAAAAATGGTATCAATCAGGTGGTGAAGAAGAGCTCCAAATCAAACGTCGTAATGCCACCACTATTTTACGCTTTATGCAAAGTCGCCCTTATCTACAAGGTGCCTTGCTAGATTATCTTCTGCCTTCTCGTAAATCACTCTACGACCTGTATATGCAGGAAAAAGAGGTTATCGATACGCTTTCAGAGAACAAAAAAGCGACTCAGGCTCCAATTTCGGCCTTTGCAGCGATGGAGCAACCAACTTTCGATCTCTTTAGCGATGCGCCAATTTCGCTAGAGCCAGAAGAAGATAAAGCCCCTAAAGGTCACGGCAACGAGGTTACCTATCCTAAAAAAGTGATGGCCTTATGGATAAATCATCTGCGTAGCCTACCTGATAACAGTACGTTGTTAACCTATTTAGGCATTGACCAAGAAATTATGGTGCTATTAGTGGATGAGCTTATCACAGCGATTAATCGCCTTGGTGTTGAACAACGCATGTTGAAAACGCTTGCCGGGACTGAAGCCATTGCCCGTCGTGATGACTTAGCTGAACAGCAATCATCTCGTGTTTATAATGTATTGGGTGATTTTATTACTTGGTTCAACTTCAAAGATGACGGTGTTGAGAAGCCTGATAGCAAAATTAATGTCGGTCATAAAATCTTTGAAAAACCGGATAACACTAGCGTGCAATGGGGTGAGGATGAGCGTTTAGTCCGCTTACCTACCAACCCCGTTAACTATACCCTTTTATTTGTGATTGATTGGCTTATCGCTTTATCAGCAGTTATTACTGAGAATGCGGGGCATTCTGCGGGCAGAGAGATCAGTGCTGAACAAAACGCACTATTAGGCCAAATCATTCACACAATGAAATCATCCGTCGTGGAGTCATAATTCGTGTTTATTCCAGAATTAAAACCCGTACAACCAGCTCGTCCCGGCTTTGCGGTATTAAGTATTCGTAATTGGGAAGGTGACGCTTCCCCTGTTTATTTAAGCATTCAGCGTAACCAAGATCGCTATTTCTTAAATGATAAAGGGGAATGGGTAGGTAATGCCTTTTTCCACCAGCTGTCTCTTGAAGATGCTGATGACGGTTATCAAATCGTTCTTGATAAAACGTTGGTTGATCCCCTCGTTAGCAACTTACAAATGGCGTATCAATTTACGTTAAAAGATGATAATGAAACACAAGATATCGGGCGATTACGCATTCGTGATGGTGTATTAGCCTCACAAGCTCAAGGTCAAAGTGAAGCATTAAAATCAACGGCTACATTAGATAATCAGCCTGTTCCGCCTGCGCCCATTGCTGAAACATCCCCCGCACCAGAACCTGAACCACTCAAAATACCTGAGCCAGAGCCTATTATCCCTGAAATCAAAGTAGATGAACCGCCACAGCGTCCAATACCACCGGCACCGAAAAAATCAAAAATCGGCTTAATTTTCGCGATTATTTTGATCTTAATTTTAGCGGGTATCTTAACGTGGTTCTTCTTACTAAGGGGTAATCCTGCTGGCGAGCCTGCGCCACAGCCAACACCAGAACCCACAACACCTAGTGTCTGCAGTGTTGAAAACATGAAATCGGGTACCGCATTAACCTTTGTACAAAGTTGCATACAGAGCCAACCAGATAGCAAAACTATCCTTGCAACGATCTCACTCGCAAAACAGAACAATCAATGTGATGTTGCTCAGCGTTTATATGCTTATAAAGCACAATCAGGTGATGTTGAGATCGCACTAAATTACGCTCGTGAATACGATCCAGAAACCGCGTCAACACAAGGCTGCTTTAGTGCAGATAAAGAAACGGCCATTTATTGGTACGAAACGGTTCTCAATCATGATCCACAAAACAGTGACGCAAAAGCGCGTCTTGAAGCTTTAAAAAAATAGGAAAGTCGCATGAAAAAGGCGCATTGGCTTACGCTTATTCTCAGTGGTTTAATTCTAACAGCGCCAGCAAGTGCTGAAGAGAAAAAGCCACTATTACAAGAGGGTAAAAAGACCCTCTATCAACGTGTATTAACTTACCCGGGTTGCCAAATCGCTGACACTATTGGCGCAAAAGGTAAAGAGCAACCTGCATTTAGCCGTTTTTATGTTTATCAACGCCAAAAACAGGGCGCTAATGAGTGGTTACAAGTTGGCCCTGATAGCTTAGGTCATATTAGTGGCTGGATGAATGCAAGTTGTACCTCAGAATGGAAAATGCAGTTAACACTCGCATTTACTAACCCTGCGGGTCGTAACCCAATGCTATTTTTCAAAGATAAGCAAACGGTTGAAAGCTTACTTGAAAGCCCAACGCCTGAAAAACAGTACAAACCCTTTTTAGCAGATATCAAAAACCAAAAAGTCAATCCGGCTATTTTAGCAAAAGAGCCTGATTATATGATTGATCAGAAAAGTAATTTCTATCTACTGCCTGTATTAGGATCGGATGAAGTCTTTACTGATGCGGGCTATAAAGTGCGACTGCTCAATGTGGCTTCTGTTTCTTCACAAACTAAAGACAGCAAAGACGCACAGAATGCAACTGCAAACAGTACAAAACCAGCGACACCGAATAGCAAAGATGCTGACAATATGATGCAAGGTTTTTCTGCCGCAGTGGTGTTTGTTATCGACTCAACAATATCCATGGATCCTTATATTGATAGAACCAAACAAGCGATCCAAAAGGTTTATGCACAAGTCGAAAAAGACAATATGTTGGATAAGGTAAAATTTGGTTTAGTGGCGTTTCGCTCTAATATCAAAGCCGTACCAGCATTGGAATACGACAGCAAGATGTTTGTAAATCCCAATGATGTAAAAGATGGCCCTGATTTTCTGAATAAAGTTAAAGAATTACGCCAAGCTAAAGTCTCAAGTAGCCGTTTTGATGAAGATGCTTATGCTGGCGTAATGCAAGCCCTTGATGATGTTGATTGGACACGCTTTGGTGCGCGTTACGTCATTTTAATCACTGATGCAGGTGCATTAACAGGAGATGATCCTCTTTCATCAACTAAGCTCGATGCGGAACAAATTCGCCAAGAAGCGGCTTATCGCGGTGTTGCACTTTATACACTGCATTTAAAAACGCCATCAGGTGCAAAAAATCACGCTTCTGCACAAACGCAATATGAAGCATTAACGCTTAATCCGTTCTTACACAAATCACTTTACTACCCTATCAACTCAGGGGATGTAAATAGTTTTGGTCGCATGGTAGACAGTCTGGCAACCGCTGTCACCACTCAAATTCAAACGGCTTATCGTGGCGAAGCCACTGTGGGAAGTGCATTAAATGCTGATCCTACTTATGGCAAAGATAAAGAGACAGACACCTTACTTAGTGATGCACACGATTTAGGCTATGCCATGCGTTTAGCTTATTTAGGTGAAAAACAAGGTACAAAAGCGCCTCCAGTCTTTCAAGCATGGATAAGTGATCGGGACTTATTACAGCAAAATATCCCAACCACAGAAGTACAGGTTTTATTGACGAAAAGTGAGTTAAGCGATTTAAGTGATGTCATGAAAAAAATCGTGAATGCGGCTAATGAAGGTTTGATCTCGCCTGACAATATGTTTGCGGATTTACGCTCAATCGCTGCCACAATGGGTAACGATCCAAATCAAATCAAACAAGGTTCAGCAACCAAGTTAGGTGAAATGGGATTATTAGGTGAATACATTGAAAATCTCCCTTACTTAAGTGAAGTCCTTGGCTTAGATGAAGAGACATGGAAAAGCTGGGATGGGCTAGAGCAAGAGAAATTTATCCGTCGTCTCAATACCAAGTTGCAATACTACCAACGTTATAATGAAGATGTTGATCGTTGGATATCCCTTGCACCACAAAGCGATCCTCGCGATCACGTTTATCCTGTTCCACTGGAAAACTTGCCTTAATGATCCAGATTGAAGGCATGGCAATTACGCGTGGTGATGCGCAACATGGTTTTCGTGTTGCGCTTCCTTCATTGACCCTTGAAAAAGGAGAAATCTGCGCGTTAACTGGGTTAAGTGGTTGTGGTAAAAGTACCTTACTAGAAATGATAGGGCTAATCTTACGTCCAGATGAATTAGCGCATTTCCAACTCGGTGATAATATCATTATCACCCAAGCGGTATTGCATAATGAGCAGACTCAACTCGCATCATTGCGTGCTAAGAACTTGGGTTTTATGCTCCAAAGTGGTGGGTTACTTCCCTTTTTAACCGTCATACAAAATATTCAATTACCTCGTAAGATGCTGGGGTTAACCCAACACTCCGCTTGGCTTGATCACGCTATTGAGCATCTACAGTTACGTCCTTTACTTGATCGTTTTCCTCGCCAGCTCTCTATTGGTGAACGTCAACGTGCTGCTTTTATTCGCGCAATTGCCCATGAGCCCGCTTTACTGCTTGCCGATGAGCCCACAGCTGCTCTTGATCCTCATAATGCACAAGCGTTATATGCATTGATTGTGGAGATGGTAAAACAACTCGATATCTCTGCGCTGGTTGTTAGTCACGACTGGTCTTTAGTCGAGCGTTTTGAATTTAGCCACTATCATGCACAACTACAAGGGGGCGGTAGTGTCTTTCTCAAACAATAATATCCATCCCAATCGCCTCGGCTTACTCAGCTCACTCGCTTGGCGTGACTTAATTTATGATCGCAAAGTTGCGCTCTGTATTGTGTTCTCTTTAGTCTCAGTGATTGCGCCACTGTTACTGCTGTTTGGGCTAAAAAACGGCATTGTGACGCAACTTCACAACCAACTGCTAAATGATCCTCGTAACCTTGAAATACGGATGTTAGGCAATGGTAATTATCCACAAAGCTGGTTTGATGAAATTGCGCAAAAAGAAGAAGTCCGTTTTGTTATCCCATTAACACGTAGCTTAAACACACAAGCCGATATTGTGATTGATGGACAGCATTTTATTGATAACGCTGAAATTATCCCAACGGCAGAAAACGATCCTTTATTAACAGATGTGACTATTCCCAAAAATGCGGACACCTTAGTGCTCTCTGCCAATGCGGCACAAAAACTACAGGCGAATGTAGGCGATAGTGTGCGCTTATTTATCAGCCGTAAGCTTAATGGCGTTAATGAACGAGCCAAACGTACCTTTACTATCGGTGGCATTATCAGTGATAGTAAATTTCCAAGAGCAGCGGCTTTTGTTTCTCTTGATGTTTTAGTGGCAATGGAAGATTACCGAGATGGTTATCAAGCACCTCTTTTTGGCGTCACACAAGGCATCGAAGCGAAATCAAGAACCCAGTTTGCCAAAGCTCGCCTTTATGCAAAAAATTTAGATGCCATTGCACCACTAGATGATTGGTTTAGACAACAACACATTGATGTGATGACACAAAAAAGCCAAATAGAGTCTGTAAAAGCTATCAGCTACGTCCTTAACGTTATCTTTTCCGTCATTGCTTGGGTATCACTATTAGGCTGTATTGCCTCATTAATTGGTGCATTCCTTGCCAATATTGACCGTAAACGTAAAGACATGGCAGTACTACGCCTATTAGGTTTTCGTCAATTTGCCGTCTCTTTATATATTGTGTTGCAAGCGCTGTTATTAACCAGTGTTGCCTTTATTTTAGCCCTTGGGCTTTACGGCATCGGTAGCACCTTATTTACCACATTATTAGGCACACATTTACCTGAACAAGCCTTTGTCTGTCAGTTAACATTTTGGGATTTATTAATCGCTATGTGCAGTGCCTTGCTTGTGGCCTTACTCGTGGCAAGTATTGGCGCATTACGTGCCGTTTCGATTGAACCTGCGGAGAGCTTACGTGAAATTTAATTTATCGCTTCTAACTTTATCATTCGCGCTGTTATCTAGCAGTTTTACCGCATCTGCCAAATGGGACGATAAATTCGTTAACCCAAAAGCGTTGCCTGATGATGTGATCTTGCCTTTCCCTTGTGAAGGTTCCATGGTGTTTCGCCAAGTCACCATCCCCTTAAGCCAGCCATTACAAGATTACAGTATCACCCTGGGGCAAGAAGGTGATGAATGGGGTTATTTAGAACAATCACGAGCAGAACATATTGCGGGTAGCTTTCCATTAAAAGGTAAAGAAAAAGGTCGTTACTACCTTATGGCAAAATACCCTGTTACCGATCTGCAATATAACGCCATGCAGAGCGTGATTAATGGTAAAGAGTGCCCTGTTGCTTCAAATAAATTACGTTTACCAAAAGTGAATATCAGTTGGTACGAAGCGATGCAATTTGCAGATCAATATAACCAATGGTTAAGAAGCAAACATCCCGAAGCACTCCCTGTTGAAGATGGCGCAAAAGGTTTTGCTCGATTACCAACAGAAACGGAGTGGGAATTTGCCGCCCGCGGCGGTTTAAAAGTCTCAGCTTCAGAATTTCGTGACATACGTTTCCCAATGCCAGAAGGTACCAAAAACTATATTTGGTCAGCAGGTAGCCAATCTGCTAATGGCTCATTACAACTCACCGGTTTGTTATCACCCAATCCTCTAGGCTTACATGACATGTTGGGTAATGTCGCTGAAATGATGTTTGAGCCTTTTAGGCTCAATAAACTCGACCGCTTACATGGACAAGCTGGTGGCTTTATTGTGCGCGGTGGTAGTTATCTCACCCCAGAAAGCGATATGCGAAGTTCGTGGCGTCAAGAAGAGCCTTATTACACCAATACTGGTGCCAATAAAAACAAATACACTGGCTTTCGTTTAGCTATTGTCGCCCCAGCATTAACATCACGTGACAAAATCAAAGAGATAGAAAAAGAGTGGCAACAATTAGGTAATGAAAAGCCGACAAATAGTAAATCAAAAAACAATAGTGATAACTCCATTAATAGCCTAAATACGCTCTCGACCCAAGTACAAGATGAAGCACTGAAAAAACAGTTAGCTGAATTGAAAAATACATTACGAGCAAATGCACAACTGCGAGATGAGCAACGTGACCAAGCTATCCGTACTTCACTGCAATTAGGCGCTTTTTTATGTACCAAATTAAAAGATGATGGCGAGTTCTACGACCGATTAATCGCATTACATGAAAAAAATTGTCCTGTAGGCACAAAAGATGCCACTTGTGAACGACGTCAAGAACAAGTCAACGAACATAAGAAAACCCTCGACTTTGTTGTGAGCTATTACGCTGACACCTTAGTGGATATGGCAACAACATACGACGCCTCGTTAGTAAAACCTCAAGTTGAAGTGGTACGCCAATTGATGGAGGCCAGAGGTAAATCAAATTTAAATACGTACCTTTCAACGTATATGCAAGGACTTCAAGGATATTGGGCTAACGGTAAAGTTTCACGGAATGAATGGCTTGAAGCGTGCAAAAAACAATAACAGAGACTTGGGATAATAGGTGTGGTATGAACAAACAATTTATGGCAACACTTGGCATTAGTGCTTTACTTGCCCTATCAGGATGCCAAAGTAATAAAGGGGCAGATCCTCGTTTAACAAATAATAGCGATATGGAGTTTTTCAGCAAATCCGGTATCACGGCTTGTGCCGGTGGTGCGGCAATCGGTGCCTTAGGCTGTCTCGTCTCAAACTCAAGCAATAAGGGCGCATGTATGCTTATTGCTGCTGTCGCGGGCTGTGGCGTCGGGATTGGTGCAAATGCCTATTTAGATAATAAACGTCAAAATTATGCTTCTAAAGAAGAGATGCTCAATTCCATGATTGCTGATATTCAAAAAGAAAATCAGCACTTACAAAGCGCCTCTAACACCGCAAAAGCCGTTATTGCTGATGATAAAAAAGCGATTGCAAAAATTCAGCAAGATATGAAACAGCAACGTTTAAATAAAGAAGCGGCTGAGAAACAACTGAAAGGCGTTGATGCCAATATCGCAGCATTGCGTTCTCGCTTAGCCGATATGAAAAAACGTGAAGCCGAATGGCGAGATATCGCCACTCAAAGCCGTCAAGATGGTCTAAAAACGGCACAACTTGATAAACAAATTGATGGGATGAAGCAACAAGTTGCCTCTTTACAAGAAGAACTTGATAGCCTTTATACTCAACGTACAGCAATAAAACTTAGTTAACGTTAAAAAGGATGATAATGAAACTTTTACCTCTTTCCCTTGTTGGCATAAGCTTACTATTAAGCGGTTGTGTCACCAATCCCGCGGATTGCGATCCAACAACCGGTGATGTTAGTATAATTACTAAGTTTAACTGTAATTATTCAGGGACTTACGACAATCGCATTGAGCAAAAACAAGCTATTTTAGCAAATGAGAAAGCATTAAATACGGAGTTTAAAGCCGTTTTTGCTGCTATCGAGAAAGAAAAGCAACAAACCAACGCCTCTCTCAAAAGTAAACAAGCTAGCCAACAAGCATTAAACCAATCAATGAATAATCTGTTAAATCAAATTCGCCAAAAAACGAAAGGGCAAAATGATATTCAAAAACAGATCAATGAAATTGACAAGCAAATGAAAGCGGCACAAAACAATCCATCAAAATCAGTGATGGAAAAACAGCTTGAGTTAGAAAATTTACAAAATCAAGTCATTAACCTGCAAAGTGATTTAGGCCTTAAATAAACCTAAAAAGGCTCTCTATTATTATTTAGAGAGCCTTTTTCTTTATTTTAATTATTATTTTTTATTTATATAGTAATTCATATCACATTTAAATTATTATTTATTTAATATTCATTGAAATTAATACACATCTTTAATAAAACAACCGTATTTAAATTAGCGTGCTATTTTTTATTCCATTAAAAATAAACTCATCATTATAATCCCCTCGCTTAATAACACATTATTATTTAAATTATGGGATATGACTAATGAAAACAAAATTACTATCAACTTTATTTATAACTGGTCTATTGGCTACTTCTTCTGTTTATGCCCAAAACGACTTTAAATTAGATAAAACCACACTTTCAGCGGGTTATGCACAAATCAAAATGGCAGGTCAAGATCCAATACACGGTGGTGTTTTTTCTATTCGTCAAGAAGTTAATTCACAATTTGGTGTTTTAGCAACAGCAACTTATGCCCAAAATGAATATGATTTAAATAAGCCTGTTAATACTTTTTTTAAAGACGTAACTGTGCGTTATTACTCTGTTATGGCTGGCCCCACAGTACGTTTAAATGATTTTGTTAGTGTTTATGGTACGGCAGGTATGAGCCAAGTTCAGTTTAAATCCGACGATTCAGAATTAAAAAAAGTAAAGAAAAATGCATTTAGTTGGGGTGCAGGTTTAATTATTAACCCAGCAGAAATGGTTTCTATTTCTCTTGGATATGAAAATAGCCGTTTTAAATTTAAAAATACCGATAATCGAATTATCTTAGATGGTTTCATTGCTAATATCGGTTATCGTTTTTAATTAAACTTAAGCACATATTATTTTATAGTATGTGCTTTTTCTTTTTTTAATTATTAAATTTACTATTCTTATGATAAAAATATTATTATTCTTTACATTACTCTTTACTTCTTTCACTTATGCTAAAAGTGATCGTACATTATATTCTATTGGTTATGCTTATATTAAAGTAAAAGATTTACCCACAGCGAATGGGATTAATATGAGAATTCAAGCATTACCTCAAGCTAATAAAAAAATCTCTATACAACTTGCAGGAACGTTATCTCATCAACCATTATCAGATAATCGTCGATTACGCTATGCTTCTATCACCTTAGGCCCCGCTTATGCTCTAACACCGTTTATTGATCTCTATACTACAATTGGTGCCAGTGGCATAAGTTATCAAACAAAAGAAAATATAAATAAAGATAATTCATCTAAATCTGTCAGTTGGGGAACAGGTATCACATTTACATCATCACAAAATATTACACTGACTTTAGGCTATGAAGGCAGTTACTTTAAAATAGAAGGGAAAAGTTATCCAAGTTATGCACTTATCAGCAATATTGGTTATCGGTTTTGATTTCTACGGTGACAAAAATAAAAACGCCTCTGCTTTATAACAAACAGAGGCAAAATCATGCAAAAGACCCACACCAGGGAATAACACAGACATCAATCATCTAAACCACATTCCAAATCATTTCATTAAATCTTGATACGTTCCCAATTGATAACCTCGTTCAATAATCGCTTGTTTTAACGTCATATCTGTTAATACTTCAAGTTCCGTTAAGCGCTGGAAACAATAACCACTCGCTCGTAATGGATTATCCACAAAAGCGGGGTGTGTCATCACTTCAATAGAATGCTCATGACGCGCTTTCGATTCATCAAGCACCTTTAAAAATAATGCTTGTGTGATTTCATCTCCATAAAATTGGCTATCAAAACCATCACTACTTATCACACCCTCAGTATTAATCCCTTCTTTATGTGCAAACAGTCTATCAACGCGTATTGGTAGCGATTTTTCTCTGGCGAACTCCGCTACAATGGGAAAAATTTGCTTAAACATATGTACATGATGGTGGCTATCAATATGGTCTGGCTCACGACCAAAGATCTCAATAAAACGCTGATATTGTGCTTTAAGTTCAACACGAATTTCATCAAGCGGTAAACTACCCTCTTCTGCCATTTGCCATACCCATTTCCCCAGTACACCTTCACGCGTTAAAGAAGGTAAAGGAGACAGCGGTTTACCCATCGTCAATGTAAAATGAAGTCCAACACCTAATCCAGGCAACTCATGACACAATTGTGCTGCATGTTTAATTCCTTCAGCATTGACAAGTGCCGTTGTTGAACTAACCACTCCATGACGAAAACACTCTGCAATGCCGTAGTTTTGGCCTTTACTCAGTCCAAAATCATCTGCATTCACAATTAATAAACCAGCCATTTTGTCTCCTTATTACTTATTTTTATCTACCAACAATTAATGAGCGGCTTTTTCTAACTCAGCAATTGCTTTAGCAAAATTAGGGAGATGCGCTTTATGCGCTAATAACATTTCGCGCGTAAGCACTTCTGAATCTTTATCGGAAAGTACTAACGGCGTTAAGTTCATTGCTAATAAAGCATCATTTAATTCACCACTAATAGCCGCTTTGCTGGCCGCGATTTCAAAGGCTTTGATGGTATGAATTAATCCCATCACTTTTTCATCAAAATGCGTTAAACGTGGATGAGGTTTAGCACCATCACGCCCTAAAATAGCAGTCACTTCAATTGACCAATCTGCTGGAATATTATCGATATGACCATGATGAGGAATATTCACATAATGCTCAGCTTGTTTATCATTATAAATAGCATTAATCACTTCACAGGCGGCATCCGAATAATAGGCCCCTCCACGTAATTCCAACTCTTTCGGTTTGATATTTAAATCAGGATCTTTGTACAATTCAAACAGTTGCTTTTCGACTTTTTGTACTACTTTAGCGCGCGCCCCACCTTTATAGTATTCACCCATTTCAATAGCTAACATCTCTTTTTGCTTGAAGTAATACAGTAAATAAGAGCATGGCAACAGATTAAGAGAGCGGATCAATCCCTCACTAAAGGGTAGGTCAAAAATGTTCTTCACCGAGCCCGCAGTTAATGTGCCTGAAGCCACACCGTCTAATAATTCAGGAAAACGAGATTGGCCATTTACAATAACGTCTTTAATAAACACCATGTGATTTAAGCCAAATAAATCAATGGAAAGTTCATCTTTATCCGTTAACTTCAACACATCTGTAATAAACATCTTCATACCAATTGGAATATTACAAACCCCAATAAACTTCTTAAAATTGGTATGACGATAAACAGCTTCTGTTACCATGCCTGCTGGATTTGTAAAGTTGATGATCCACGCATTAGGGCAAATCTCTTCAACATCCTTAATAATATCGAAAATAACAGGAATAGTGCGTAAGCCTTTAAATAACCCACCTGCACCATTAGTTTCTTGTCCTAAATAGCCATGACTTAACGGAATAGATTCATCAAGTTCTCTTGCTTTCAATTGACCAACACGTAACTGTGTTGTGACAAAATTCGCCTCTTTTAATGCTTCACGACGATCAAGCGTTTTATAGATGGCTAAAGGAATACCCGCCTTTTTTACCATGCGCTGGCAAAGCTCAAAAATAATATCGAGCTTCTCTTTTCCTTCTTCTACATCCACTAACCATAATTCAGTGATCGGCAGTTCATGATAACGTTTAATAAAACCTTCTAATAATTCAGGTGTATAACTGCTTCCACCGCCAATGGTAACTACTTTTAATTTATGACTCATAAAACACTCCCATACAGCGTAATAATGCTGCTATTTGTGTATTAATGGCAAAATTAAGGCGTAAAGAACCATGAAGAAAATAAGCTTATTTTCTTCTTTCTCTCTTATTTCAATAAAATTAATCTTTATTGTTGATTAATTTATTACGCCTAATAATGAATTAGTTTGTTTCTTTAATACTACATAAATTTTTCCGATAACTATTTGGGGTTAGCGAAGTTATTTTCTTAAATGTCTTAATAAATAAACTAGGACTACTGTAACCCGCATCAAAGGCAATATCTGTTATCGAATAATTGGTAATTTCCAATTGCTTTTTCGCAAAATTAATTCGGATATCATGAATAATTTGCATTGGTGTTTTATCGTAATAACGCCGAGTTGCTCGGGTTAAATATTCTTGTGATTTCCCTGATAACATCACCATATTAACCAATGCATTTTCACCAAATTTTTGTTTGTCATGCATCTCGCTTATTGTGTCTCGCAACCATAAGGGAATATCGTCTTGCGTTCTATTTTCTCGATGGTGTCGTAATCTATTCACCACATTAAAGGTGACAATTTCAATAAATTCATTAAATTCGGTATGGCGGAAATTCAATGAGCCAATAACGGATTCAATATAGGAGAGAAACTCATTTTTTAATTCATAAACTTGTGAAGCGATAAAATAAGAAGGCAATAACGAGAGATAATGTTTATCAAAAAAGGCTTTACTAATTCCCACATTTAAAATACGTGTTGCACCAAAATCATAGAAGCTTTGGTGATGAGAGCCTATGGGAATAAAAACAAAATCTCCCCGCTCTAATAAAACCTTCTTACCATTAATCTCTTGATAATAACGCCCGGTTAAAACAATGGTGAATTCATAATAATCATGTTGATGCAGACCACTGACACTTTCTGTTTTATTATAAATAAAGACATGAAAATTTTTGCCATTAAATAGCTGATCTTCATAGACCATGCGTATTTCGCTTTGTGCTCTCAATGACTCCACCACGATATTCATCTTATTTTATCTTCTCATGTAACTCGATTAATTCTGTCACTAACTCTCTGGCTAACATCGATGTCATTAAATGATCTTGCGCGTGAACTAAGACCAAGCTGACTTTCGTTTTTCCGACACCTTGGTCATCACCAATTAAACGTGTCTGTATTTTATGTGCTTCATTTAATGCTTCGCGAGATTGTTCCATTAATTTTCTAGCGCCTTCAAAATCACCCTCTTTGGCTTTCTTTAATGCGCCATAAGCCACACTACGAGCTTGTCCTGAGTTAATGATAAGCCCCATGATGATCTCTTCAAATTCATCTTCCGTAGCACTGCTATCAACTGCATTTTCAATATCTAACATGGTATATCCTCTTTGACTCTAGAAAGTGCAGAGCAAGCTCTGCACTTCTTTTCTATAACTTAAAATTTCAATGCATTGGCAATATCTTCTTCACTCTCTTCTTTCTCAATTTCAGTTTGTGCTTTGTTTGAGATGATGACGAAAGGAAGATAAATCAGTGTTGCTACACCCAAGTTAAACAGTGCTAATAACAGTGCTGCGATACTGCCGTTAGTGTTAAAGAATGCACCTAACCCCGTTGGCATCGTCCATGGCGCTATATTTGTTACCGGTGGGATTATCCCTAAGTAATAAGCTGTCACAGTAATTGAGGCAAGAATAGGCTGAATAAGAATAAAGGGAATAAACATCACTGGGTTCATGATAATAGGCAAACCAAAAATAATCGGTTCGTTAATTTGGAATAAACCCGCTGGTAATGCCAGTTTTGCCACTTGACGATGATCTGCGCGACGAGATGCGATAAAGATAGCCAAGATCAGCCCCAGCGTTGCCCCTGTGCCCCCTAAGAAGATAAAGGAGTCTAACATCGGTTTGGCCCAGAGATGGAATGTCTTACCTGCCGCTAATGCCGCTTCAACAGAACCGTACTCTGTGTAAATCGCAATATTCTCTAATGCCCATGGTGTCATAATGCCACTATCAAGCGCTGTCAGCGCCAGTGAGCCATGAATACCAAAGAACCATAACAATGATGTGAAGATAACATACGCCCAACCCACTACTGAGCCTAATGAGGCTAAAGGCGTTGAGATAGAGTCTAAAATAACTTGGTGGAAATGTGTCTCATAATGTCCTAATCCCCACGAAACAATTCCCATAACAGATAAGATAATAAAACCAGGGATTAAGGCTGAGAATGAACGTGAAACAGAAACGGGTACGCTATCAGGTAAGCGGATCACCCAATTACGGCGCACAATAAAGGTGAACATTTCAGCAACAACAAGACCGATAATAATACCTGAAATAACATTCGCGCCCCCTAACCAGTTGGCGCCAACAGCATACGCCCCACCAGCATTATAAGGTGTGACGGTCATAAACGCAGCGATAGAGAGTAACCCAGCAGCGATAGGATCGACCTTACGCTCTTCAGCTAATCCCATACCGATAAAAAAAGGTGTCATTAATGACATGATACCCAATGTACCATTATAGACATTCCCCCCGATGGCTTTAAAACCATTGAGCGTTTCTATTGTTGATGCATCAAGGCGGATACCTAAAGAATAAAAGAAGGAGCCTTCACCAAAACTAAGAAAAACGTTATTGATAAGTACAAACATTGCCCCTGCAAGGGTTAACGGCATTAAACGAATAAAACCATTTTTAATCGCATTAACGTGAGGTTGCTTTCCAATTTTAACCGCAAAAGGAAGGAGTACCTTTTCAAGTGAACCAATAAACTTACTCATAGAAAAATACCCTTAAAATGCCGCTAATTGCTCGGCTTGCTGAAAAATTCGCTCTTTGACTGGAATAGAAATAATAAAAAAATAAAAAATAGAATTAATTTGTTGTTGCAGATGCTTTTTTAATAGAGGCGACAGCGGCTTTTAACACACCTAAGCCATCTACTTTTCCGTATAACAAAGAATCGATCACTTCGACCGGTTTATTAGGGAGTAATTTTTGGATATCAGGCAACATCCAACTAATTTGTGGACCAAGTAAAATTAGATCCGCATCCTGTCCTTTTTGTGCTGCTAAGGTTTCAGGAAATGCTTCAATAACCACAGGCACTTGATATTTTTCTGCTTGTGCTCGCATTTTGGTCACGAGAAGGGATGTTGACATGCCAGCAGAACAAAATAAGTAAATATATTTCTTTTGCATAAAACCCTCTTGAGTTGGCAACGATTTACCCTAGAGATAACAAGGCTTTCTCTTGTGCATTCATTACTGTGTCAGTACAGAAACCGAAGTAAGATTAAAATAAGGATTGTTTCTGCTTGAATGAAGTATACGCAATGATACTGGCTAACGATATTTCTTAGTGGTTAAGAATTGTCTCTCCTTGACCTACTCTTTTGACACTCTTCACAAATTGAGCAAATAATCTTAAGAGTTCTTTCACGTCACAAAATTTGTTCTTTATTTTCCTTTAATGATCTCTCACAAAGTTTCGCCATTTTAGTCAAGTTAATTCTTTATTATTATGAGAATGTGAATTAGTATCATTACTCTTTATGTCTTTAATGGTATTATCGTCTTCTTTGTGGATCGACCTTTAAGCCACCGCTGTAAAGATCCGTGTTATTTCGTGTTGCAACAATATGGGAAAGAGAATGTTTAAAAAGTCATTAAGCCCACTGTTTTTACTGCTTTCTTCACTTGTTATCGCAGGTTGTGATAACGCTCAAGACACATCAACAGCACAATCAGCGGAGAAACAAACTCTCACGATTGAACATTTCCAAGGGACAACTGAAATCCCTGCACACCCGCAAAAAGTGGTTGTGATGAATATGGAAACCCTTGATATTATTGATGCATTAGGTGTTCCTATTGTTGGTCTTCCACAAACGAATGTTCATTTACCAAAATTTTTAGAGAAATACACCAATCCGAACGACTATATCAATGAAGGTGCATTATTTGAACCGAACTATGAGAAGCTCAGCACAACAGCACCTGATTTAATTTTAAGTGGTAGTCGTGCTCGTGATGCGTATTCTAAATTAAGTGAAATTGCACCCGCGATTTCAATGGATATCGATCCTAAGCGTTTCGTTGAAAGCCTAGCTGAACGCACAACAACATTAGGTCAAATTTTTGGCAAAGAAGAACAAGCTAAAAAACTACTGGCTGATTTCAATAGCAAAATTGATACCGTAAAAACCAAAACACCAGACGCAGGTAAAGCAATGGTGGTTTTAGTCAGTGGTGGTAAAATTTCTGCTTATGGCCCAAGCTCACGCTTTGGCTTTATTTATGATGTATTAGGTTTTGAACCGGCTTATGTTTTTGATAGCCCTGGCTCACACGGCAATATCGTGAACTCTGAATTACTGCTAAAACTTAATCCAGACTGGCTGTTTGTTATTGACCGTGACGCAGCTATTGGCCGTGAAGATTCACAACCTGCTAAACAAGTTCTTGATAATGCACTAGTTAGAAAAGTAAATGCTTGGAACAAAGACCAAGTTATCTATCTTGATGCAAGTTCCATTTATATCTCCGGCGGGATCCAAACTTACTCTCGTTTAATGGATACAATTAATCAGGCCTTGGATCAAAAAAATAAAGTAACTGAATGAAAACGTTCCATTTATCATTGGGGATAGGGGTTATCGCTATCCTCTCAATGATCAGTCTATTCGTCGGCGCAGGAGATATTACTCCTGCTTCGCTTTTTACTGATCCCGATATGCGCGATATCTTCTTTATCAGCCGTGTTCCAAGAACTCTATCATTATTACTCGCTGGTGGTGCCATTAGTGTTGCAGGATTAATTATGCAACTGCTCACCCAAAACCGCTTTGTCGAACCTTCTCTTGCTGGAACAACGCAATCTGCAAGTCTTGGATTATTAGTCGTCATGCTGCTCTTTCCAGCAGCAGGCATCTTCACCAAAATGATGGTCGCAACTGTTTTCGCCCTTCTTGGTACGTTGTTGTTTATGTTGCTTCTGCAAAAGATCACTTTAAAAACAACACTGATAGTTCCTTTAGTCGGCATTATGCTCAGTGCAGTTATTGGCGCACTCACCATTTTCTTAGCGGTGTACTTCGATTTACTGCAATCATTAGATGCATGGACAAGTGGCGATTTCTCAAGTGTGTTACAAGGCCGTTATGAGCTGTTATGGCTTGTGGGTGCGCTGGCAATCATGGCGTGTTGGGTTGCAGATAGTTTTACTGTTGCCGGAATGGGGCGAGAATTCTCCATTAACGTGGGGCTGAATTACCGCAAAGTAATGATAATAGGATTATCGATTATTGCGCTTATTAGTGGTGTTGTGGTTTCTGTTGTGGGTGCATTGCCTTTCCTTGGTTTAATTGTGCCCAATTTGGTGAGCTTAATAATGGGGGATAATATTCGTAAAACTATCCCTTGGGTTTGCTTAAGTGGTGGGGCGATTGTTTTACTGTGTGATGTGATTGGACGCCTTATTCGCTATCCATTTGAAATTCCTGCCAGCGTTATTTTAGGCGCTGTGGGTGCTATTATTTTCCTTTTCTTACTACTAAAGCAGCAACGTTATGCAAAAAGTTAATTCATCCATAATTAGCAAATGTACTGGCGCTGTCGAACATAAGAAAACACGCCTCTCACCTATGTCTCGTATCTGGTTATTATTAGGGGCATCGTTATTAGCTATTGTGCTATTTATGACGATAAATCTAAACGGCAATATCTCTTATATTCTGACTCACCGAGCTTATATTATTCTTACGATGATTGTGGTAGCTTTTGCCGCAGGTGTCTCCACGATATTGTTTCAAACTATTGCCAATAACCGTATTTTGACCCCATCACTTATGGGGTTAGAAGCCCTGTTTGTGTTGTTACAAACCGTGTTTGTTTTCTTTGAAGGTGATATGCCTGCCTCGTGGATGCTAAACCTATCAAAGTTCTTCTTAGAATCAACATTACTCGTACTATTTTCCGTTGTACTCTACCGCTGGCTGTTTAGCTCTGTACGCTTTAACATCAATTTAGTCCTCATGATTGGGATTATTTTAGGAACTCTATTTCGTAGTTCAGCTACGCTATTACAACGCTTGATGGATCCTAATGAGTTTTCCATCTTACAAGGTCGCATGTTTGCCACCTTTACTCGTGCCACTCCTGATCTTATCTTTTGCTCTTTAGCCATTATTGTGGTTGTTGGTGTTTTACTTTGGCGTATGCGTTATAGCTTTGATGTAATGGCATTAGGACAAGCCAATGCCATTAACCTCGGTATTAATTACCGTAAACAGACCACTTATATTCTATTACTGATTTCTGTTTTAGTTGCCGTTTCTACCGCTTTAGTTGGCCCATTAACCTTCTTGGGTTTAATTGTAGCTAACCTGGCTTATCATATCAGTGGCAGTAGCCAGCACCGTTTCTTGATGCCCGTGGCCTTCCTACTGGGTACTATTGCCTTAATCGGTGGACAACTGGTTTTAGAATATGGCTTAAAAATGACAGGAACACTTTCTGTTGTGATTGAGTTTGTTGGTGGGATGTTCTTTATCTATTTGGTGTTAAGAAGACTTTAATATGATTGAAATCAGCAAGATATCAAAACATTATCAAGACACAACTGTTCTCGATAATATAACAACAACAATTCAACGTGGCGGTATTACTTCGATCATAGGTCCTAATGGCGCGGGGAAATCCACACTACTTTCAGTTATTGGACGTTTACTACTTCCTGAAAGCGGGATGGTTAGCGTTAATGGTATGGATGTTGCTGCAACTGATAGCGATGTTCTTGCTAAGAATCTCTCAATACTACGCCAAGAAAACCAGTTTGTTAGTCGTTTAACCGTAGAAGAATTAGTCGGTTTTGGACGCTATCCTTACAGTAAAGGGCGTTTAACACTAGACGATAAAAAAGTCATTGATGAGTCATTAGCCTTTTTAAATTTGACTGAATTTCGTCATCGCTATCTAGATGAGTTATCAGGCGGACAACGTCAACGTACCTATGTTGCGATGGTGCTATGCCAAGACACCGAATATGTGATGCTTGATGAACCACTGAATAATCTTGATATGAAACATGCAGTGATAATGATGAAACTTCTGCGAAAAGCCGCAGATGAATTAGGAAAAACCATTATTATCGTGATCCATGATATCAATTTTGCCTCTGTTTACTCTGACTATATTTTAGCCATGCGTAACGGACAACTGTATTATCACGGTTCACCAAAAGAGATCATGAAAGCGGATATTATTGAAGATATTTTCGATACACCCGTTGACGTTAAAGAGCTCGATAATAAACTCATTGCTATGTATTACTAATTCCATTTAGCTCAATTATCTTCAATAAAAAGCATGTTGTTCTTCTCATTAACAACATGCTTTTTTATTGCCCTTTCTCTTGCTGAAGTAACTCTGAATCAATATCTTCAAAGATAGATTGCCATTCATTATCATCGATATCCATTAATCCAAAATAACGCAATAAAAAGGTACCTTCTGTCGCTAAAAATGCCAATCGAGCACGTTTTCCGGCTTCTGTTGTCGTATCTACACCTGCTAATCGTTGCTGATACCACTCTTTTGTACTTTGTAAATATTCAGGCGTTTGTAGCAATGCAGCCATCAAACTCGCGCCTTTGGCAAAAGAGACTTTATCGTGATGATGTGTGGCGTGAATATGTGCAGTGACTCGATTATCAGGTGAGTTATTATCTTCAACGATTTTTTTAAATTGCGTTTCATAACTGCCTTCCCAGTGTTCAAACATGGCATCAATCATTGCCTCTTTACTGCTAAAACAGTATTGAACCCCTCCTTTTGAGATCCCCATTTTTTTGGCAACAGTATCAATCGTTAATGCAGCTGCCCCTTGCTCCATCACAATGTCGAAGATAGCTTCTAACAATTTTTCTCTATCAATGGTTCTTTGACGCCCCATAAAAAACCCCTTTTCAATACGACCGTATGGATTTATATTGTAGCCGTTAATAAAAATAATACACATAAAAATAACTGAGATTTCTATGATAAAAGATTATAAACGTTGGATAGTATTACTTCTGGTATCTAGCATGCTGTTTCTCATTGTTGTAGATGTAACCGTGCTTTATACCGCATTGCCACGTTTAACTCATGATTTAAACGCAAGTGCATCAGAAAAACTTTGGATAATGAATGCTTATCCATTAATTGTTGCCGGATTATTACCCGCAGCAGGTATGCTCACAGACAGAATAGGTCATAAAACATTATTTATTAGTGGATTACCGCTATTTGCGCTCGCTTCATTGTGTGCCGCATTTTCACCCACAGCAACCTCATTAATTGCTTCTCGAGGTTTTTTAGCTGTGGGGGCAGCAATGAGTATGCCAGCAACACTATCAATAGTGCGTCAAGTTTTTAGCGATCCACAAGAGCGCGCTATTGCCATTGGTATTTGGTCTGCAGTTGCATCTGGCGGTGCAGCTTTAGGGCCCTTAATTGGCGGTATTTTATTAAATAACTTCTGGTGGGGTTCTGTCTTTTTAATTAACGTCCCTATTGTTCTTTTGGTGTTGCCGTTTTCTATTTGGCTTATCCCTAAGTTTTCAGGACATGGTGATCATAAAATTGATTATTTAAGCTCAGTACTCATTTTAGTGGGTTTGATCAGTGCCATTTATGCCTTAAAAGAGATAGGAAAACCTTATACACAGTGGAGTGAAGCTACGACTGCCACCCTTATTGCCGTCGCCTTTCTCACTCTATTTACTCTACGTCAACGTAAACAAACTCACCCAATGATTGACTTTAGGCTATTTAAAAATCGTTTTTTTAGTATTGGTATTTTAATGGCTGTACTTTCTATGGTGATCATAGTGGGCATTGAATTATTGCTTAGTCAACGTCTACAGCTTGTTGCCGGTTTTACCCCACTTAACGCAGCGCTGGTCATTTTACCTATTCCTATTGGTTCTGTACTTGCTTCGCCATTGGCAGGTTATTTCTTGGTGCGTTTAGGTGAAGTTCGCTTAATTATTGCTGGATTTATGCTCACTTTAGTGGGAAATCTGTGGTTAATTGCCGTTTATCAAACAACATCACCCATGGTGTTAATGGGTAGCTTATTCTTAATTGGCTTTGGTTTAGGTATTATTTTTACCACCGCATCGACGTCAATTATGTTGAGTGTTGCCGATAGGCAAGCAGGAATGGCCGCATCAATTGAAGATGTCGCTTATGAGCTAGGTAGTGTGATTGGTGTGACATTTATGGGCAGTTTGATGAGTACGGTATATACCTTAAAACTGGTATTACCTAATTCATTAACCGTTGATGAGGCGGTATATGATAGTTTAGATGAAGCGCTTATTGTGGCAGAAAAATTGCCAATTGACGTGGCTTCTCTTGTAATATCCCAAGCAAATTTAGCCTTTGAAAATGCCTTTTTCGTCGTATTAATCGCCACAGCAATTATTACAGCACTTAGTTTGATTTTTTTACCTTATTGCTTACGTAGCACAGTAAGATAAAATGCACTTAATGATAAATAACCTCACGCAATATAATGGTGCGTGAGGTTATTAACTGCAATATTAAGTGATATTAAAGCGTAATAATTCCTTTCATTAATAACCCTACTACGACGACATCAAGCAATAATAAAATGGCTAAATAAAGTATCTCTTTTGCTTGGAAAATAGGTTTATTATCATGTTTTTCTTTACGTGACCAAATAAAAATGGGCAATCCGCAAGTTAACAAAATAGGCACTAACGCCACATACTGAATTTGGCTTGCATACAAAATAAAGAGACAGAAAATAACACCTAATACACCACTCAATAATGCTAATTGTCTTCCCGTTTTTGCATATTGATCATATTGGCGATTAATACAAATCTTGGTGATATAAAGTGTTGTAGTAATATAGGCAGGAACAACCATTAACGCGCTAATGTTATACATTGTATTCCACGCATTATTAGAAAAATAAACTAATAGCATTGCCGCCTGCATAACAATACTACTTACCCACAATGATGTATTTGCCGCTTGATTTTTATTCGTACGAGCAAAGACCTTAGGAAATGCGCCCTTTTGACCTGCAACCATTGGGATTTCAGCACATAACATTGTCCATGCTAACCACCCCGCTAATACAGAAATAATCAACCCAACATTCATTAGCCAATCTCCCCAATTTCCAACAACTTTCGCTAATACACCCGCTGTTGATGGATTACTTAATTGAGCTAATTGTGTTTGAGGCATAACACCAAAGGGTAATACTGATAATAGAATATAAATAATTAATGCCAATAAAAATCCTAATAAGGTTGCTTTACCCACATCTTTCTTATTTTTTGCTCTACCCGATAAAACAACAGCACCTTCCACACCAATAAATGACCACAATGTTACCGTCATCGGTGCCAAGATTTGTGACATTAACGATACAGGCTCTGACTTATTACCAACAGTGCTCATGATTTGAGGAGATGTTCCCCAAAAATTACTAAATAATTGGTAATAATCAATAAGAACACCAAGCACAATAACAAATAAAATCAATGGCACTAATTTAGCAATGGTTCCGAGTGTATTAACAAAGCCCGCGACTTTCGTTCCTGATAACACTAAAAAGTTATAGCCCCAAATTAAAATAGAACCACAGATAATCGAATTTAAGTTATTACCGTCAGTAAAGACACCGGGGAAAAACTGATCAAATGCATCCATCAAGATAACGGCAAATGCCACATTACCAAATGCAGTCATTAACCAATAACCCCAAGCCACATTAAATCCAATAAAAGAACCAAAACCCTCTTGTGCATACATATATACACCTGCCTGAAGGTCGGGTCTTAAATCCGATAACAAGCGAAATGCATTAGCAATAAAATAAACGCCAATACCCGCAATAATCCATGCAATAAGCACAGGACCTATTGCTGAGCTTGCTGCGGTATTTTGTGGCAAGCTAAACACACCACCACCTAACATTGAACCTACAACAATTGCAATGAGTGCCAATAAGCCCAATTTTGCACCACTATTTCCCGTTGTATTCGTGGCGTTACTTGATGATGTTATTTCAGATTTGTTCGCCATAAAAAACCTCTTATCTCCAGATAATCCTATCTGGCACTTTAATCAGTGCCAGATATTTTGATAAAATTGTTATCTCGTTATTGATTATTGACGGCCTTTCTTAATAGCAGAAACATGGCGTTTAAATTTTATATGTGAAGGCAACACTTTCGCCTCGCGTTCATCTTCAACAATGGCTCTAACCCAAAAATCTCCGTTTTCATCTACATTAATTCCCTGAATTTCATGCTCAAATCCTGGGAATTCTTTATCAAAGTTCTGTAATGCTTTAAGGTAACCAATAATACCTTGATCCCCTTTAGGTAGGCGTTCACCAGGCATAAGTACAGGAATTCCTGGTGGGTAAGGGACTAACATAGTCGCAGAAATACGGCCTGAAAAATCATCTAGAGGGATATGCTCTGCTTTATAACGAACCACTTTTTGGTAAGCATCAGCAGGGGACATTACAGGTGTAGGGTCAGTATTTACCGCCTCACTAATATGTTTCATTAAATCCAACTCATCCATCTTATTGTGCATAGTTTGGCAAAGTTGTTTTAATGTCATTTTTGCATATTTAGGAGACGCTTCTTTAAGTGATGGGATTGCTTCTGTCGCTAACGCATTTGAATCATAGAGTTTTTTAAAGGTGAGTAAACTTTCTAATAGTGTTCCCCATTTTCCTTTTGTCACTCCGACAGAGAACAGAATTAAAATGGTGTAATCTCCTGTTCTTGCGATCTCAATACGACGATCATCTAAAAATTTCGTGATGATATAACCAGGAATACCCATTTTTTGGTATTGGCCATCCGCGGTAATTCCGGGGCAAGTTATCGTCACTTTCACAGGATCTAGCATACTGTCGCTATCGGCAATATCTTCATCAGAAAAACCATGCCATTTATCACCCGCTTTTAATGTCCAGCAATCTGACTCTTGGCTTAACAGATCAAGAGGCGCTTGCTCAAAACTGTGGCTTTCACCTGTTTTCGGATCACGAACTTGGGTCGGTTGTAATACATCAAAGAACCACTCTGATTCACCATTCTGTTCTTTTAATTGACGTTTGACAGAGACAACCGCCTTACGAAAACCAATGGCTTCTTCAATCGATTCCTGTACTAAAGATAGACCTGATTCACCTTTCATCATACCAACAGCAACATCAATAGAAGCAATAATTGGGTAATAAGGCGATGTTGTGCCATGCATCATAAATGAGTCATTAAAGTCATCAAAATTTAAAGGTGCACGATCACTTTTCTTCACATGGATCATCGATGCCATAGAGAGTGATGGCAACATTTTATGTGTTGATTGCACTGCAAAAATGGTAGGACGGTTTGGCATATCCTCAGCAACATCCATCGCAAAACGATTTTTATACAGAGGATGAAAACGCGCATAAGCATACCATGCTTCATCAAAATGAATACGAGGTACACTGACGGCTAAATTCTTTACGACATCATTGACATTGTAACAAAAACCATCATAAGTACAGTTGGTAACCACGGCATAAGTAGGCTCCGTACTAACGGCACCTTCTGCTAGCGGGCTCTCTTTTATCAGTTGACTAATACTTGCTTGTGATAATCGTTTGGTTGGAATAGGGCCAATTAATCCATATCCATTACGTGTTGGTTTCAAATAAACAGGGCGTCCTTGTGAAAGCGTCAAACCATGATTAAGCGATTTATGGCAGTTTCTATCAACGACTACGATTTCATTAGCGCCTACAGCACCTTGAGCAACAATACGGTTAGAGCCTGATGAGCCAGACACACCATAAAATGTCCAATCAGCACCGAATAGCTCTGCGGCAATTTCTTCTGATGTTTTTGATGGACCGGCATGAATAAGATAATCACCCATTTCAGCCGTAGCGACACCAATATCCGCCCGCATCATATTTTCACCAAAGAAATTAATAAACTCGATGCCAATAGGATGTTTCAAATATGCCATACCGCCCATATGCCCAGGGCAATCCCAGTAATAATCACCATCCTCAGTGAAATTTTTTAATGTTTTAAAATAAGGCGGTAAAAGGCTTTCTGCATAGCGATGGATTAACGTATAAATGCGATTCGCCGTAAATGTAGCTGTTTCTGAATAAAGATAGATATATTCGCTAACTTCTTTGAGAATATTGATAGAGACATTATCTGTAATATTTTCTTCGGAGATTAATAATATCGGTGTATCTGAATTTCTCTGTCTGAATAATGAAATAAAACCTTCGGCTTCTATATTCATTTTGGGATTGTTATTATCCCAAAAAATACCAATAGCACTATATTTTGGGCTTTCTTTTATATATTTAATGCCATGATGAATATTATCTGCAATTTGGGCTACAAATCCACGTTCAGCAATTGCTTTTTGTAAAGATGTTAATGCCTGTTTAGCCGGGCTATCTTCTTTTAGCCCAGATGAAGAGACAAATAATACATTATGATTAAATTTCACGGACACCTCCATAGGTATCAAATACCTATATTTATTAGGTTTACATTACTCATTTTACTTCACAAAAAATAAGTTAGTCATTTCACAATAATCAAATTAAAATTTAATAAAATCATTCAAATATAAAATAATAGTTAATATGTCCAGCATGATAATAAAAATAAAGAACATGCGTTCTGTGGGCGTAAATATCACTTTTTTCTCTTGGTATCGAGACCACACAAAGAGGGGAATACCCAAAGTCAGTAAAATAGGAACCATTGCTAAATACTTTATTTCACAGGCATAAAACATAAATAGACAAAAGGCTAATCCAATAAAACCACTAACCAAGGCTGAGATTTTTCCTTTATCTGCATATTTAGAAAAATCACCTGATAAGCAGAGTTGTAATAAATATGCAGAAGAAGTTAAATAAGCAGGTAAAACCATTAATGCGGAAATGGCTAACATTGTTAACCAAGCATTATTGGAGAAATAAACAACAAAGACGACTAACTGCATAAATAGGCTACTGACCCAAAGTGATACGCTAGCAGCGCCATTTTCATTTTTAGTGGCAAAGGCTTTCGGGAAAGTTCCATTCTGAGCCGCGGCCATAGGAATTTCAGCACAAATCATTGTCCACGCTAACCAACTGGTTAATACGGAAACCAAAACGCCGATATTAATTAACCATTCCCCCCAATCTCCTGACACTGTTTTTAATATTCCTGCCGTAGATGGGGTTGGTATCATGCTCAATGTTTTTTGAGATAAAACACCAAAAGGTAATATTGAAATAAAAATACAAATAATAAGTGAGACGATAAAGCCGATCAAAGTGGCTTTACTCACATCTTTCTTATTTCGAGCGCGTCCAGATAACGCAACAGCGCCTTCTACACCGATAAAACACCACAAAGCAACATCGAGTGGCGCTAATATTTGTTCTGAAATAGAACCCAGATTATCAGCGGGTATAGAGGCAGAATTTCCCCAAAAATTATTGGTGAGTTCTTCATAATTAAGAAAATAAACGAGAATAAAAACAAAAATACTTAAAGGAATTAACTTAGCAAATGTACCAATAATATTAATTGCACCCGCTAGCTTTGTACCAGATAAAACAAGGTAATTAAATCCCCAGATGAGAATGGAGGCACCAATAATAGAAGGAATATTATTTCCCCCCTTAAAATCACCAGGTAAAAAATAATTTAAAGTATCCATAACCATAATAGCAAAAGCAACATTGCTAAATATGGTCATTAACCAATAGCCCCACGCCACAATAAAAGCGACAAAAGATCCAAATCCTTCACGAGCATACATATAAATACCCGCTTGAAGATCTGGACGAACGTCAGATAGCACCATAAAAATGCGAGCAATAAAATACATACCAAAACCACAAATAAGCCAAGCAACAATAACTGGACCGACTTCCGATGTTGCAGCCATATTTTGTGGTAGACCATCAACACCACTGCCTATCATTGAACTAATGACGATAGCAACAAGTGCAAGCAAGCCTATTTTTTGGCTTGTATTGTTATTAGAAGCACCCTTTGACATATTATTATTAACCCTATTGCAACAATAATTTTATTAAAACTATTAGTTAATTTTTAATTATAGTTAAATATAAAAATGATACAGGTTTTATCCTATATATCACTGTAATAATGATGTGTATAACCTATTTAAGATGAACAATCGTATACTATGTGATAATTATTTAATCATCTTGCGATAAAAAATAACAAACAAAAAAACTAAAAAATAGATATAAGTCAAAAAAAATACTCACATAAGAATAATTATAATTTATTCATTGTGTTAGACATAAAAAACTAATTATTATTAATCTTATTAAGATGATTATAATTGTATATTTAAACCTTTATAAAAAAGTCACCATATAAAAAATTCAAGTAGTTAAAGACAAAAAACCTTATTTAAAAATAATCTACATAGTTAATATTACTTACGTATTAATATGTAGATATTTATATTAAGAATATACTTTTTAAATAGGTGTTCTTAATTTGGATATTAAAAACAATCTATATTTAATCCATCCATACTAAAGTGAGAAGGCGATTGCCCCATCTGCTTTTTAAACATCGTTGAGAAAGAGCCAGCGCTGTTATAACCCAAATCAAAAGCAATTTCGGTGATCCCACGACCGGATAAGATTTGTGTTAATGAATTCAACAAACAGACTTGTTGTCGCCATTGTGAAAATGACATCCCTGTTTGTTGACGGAAAAAACGACTAAAAGAGCGCTCACTTTTATGTAATTTATCTGCCCACTGTTGAGGTAAAGAATCTATTTTAGGATCACGAATAAAATCACGGCATAATTTCGCTAATTTACTGTCTTGCGGAATAGGTGCAAAAAACGGTAACGGTTTTGCTTTCGCTAATTCACATAAAATTAGCTGCATTAAAAAGCCATCTCTCCCTTTTTTATCATATTCTGCGGGCACATCTACCGCTTCAAGCAATAGTTGACGAAAAAGAGGAGAAACACTGACCACTTCACATTGTTTGCTATGACGAGGTGCTGCTGAAGGCTCAATATACAAGCTTCGGGTGCTCACATCTAACATACGAGTTTCATGCCCAGTTTCTGGCGGGATCCAAACGCCACAAGACGGTGGAATAACCCACTCACCATCATCTGTACTCACTTCAATTAAACCTGTGGCAGGGTATAAAAACTGAGCTCGGCGATGTTGATGAGTTTCTAACAACGTATTGGGCAAATAGTCTGTACCCAGCGCAATAACATCTCGGTCAAGTGAATCAACGCTTTTTAAAGGTACATTTCTCACAATTTAGGTCGCTCTCTTTCTATTTTCGTTCTTTTAATATAGCAGTTATCCCACACTCTACACACCAGCAAATAATGACCTATATAATTAAAATCGCTATATATTTAAATAAACAATGCAAGTGACTTATATGAAATTTCAACCTTCTTGATATCTATTTAATAAATTCTATTAACAATCAAAAAACGCGCTTTTAACACACCTCGGAAATAGGCTGAAATTCAAATGTCATTGTCTGGTTTTAGAATGTTGGCAAAAGATTAATCAACTACTATCCCTCTCGCAGAGGTGATTTAGAGCACTCTGCAATTATCTATGCATTCAATAATAATGCAGCGGATACCAGACATTCCCTTTATTCATAGCCTAGAAAAATCACGCACATTCTTTATATCAAGTATCGGGTATATCGGGATCCGCCTATTATGTTTAAGGTAGAGTTCATATGAGCAATCAGTCCGATCACGATAGTGATACAAAGAGTATTCTCAACAATGTTAGCCGCCGTCACTTTATTCAAGCGAGCTCAGCATTAGTCACCCTTCCTTTTCTCGCATCAAACTCTTTTGCTGCGACAACAGATAACGCTATCCCAGTAAAATCAATAATGACCGAAGAGGGTGAACGCGTTGTTTCAACTTGCAGTAGCTTTGACTGTGGCGGTAAATGTGATATTCGAGCCCATGTAAAAGATGGCAAAGTCACCCAAATTAGTACACGCCCTGATGCTGACTTAGATGAAGAAATGCCAATTATGCGTGCCTGTGTACGAGGCCGTGGTTATCGTAAATTTGTCTATCACCCAGACCGCTTAAAATACCCAATGAAACGTGTAGGTAAACGTGGTGAAGGCAAATTTGAACGTATCACGTGGGAAGAAGCGACCACGCTTATTGCACAAAATATGCAACGTATTAATGATCAATATGGCCCTGCATCACGTTTTGTTAGCTTAAGCACAGGTGTTACGGGGGGGATTTTCTCAGGTGCGAATATGTTACGTCGCCTGTTTAATATCACTGGGGGGTTTTTGGAGAACTATCACTCTGTCAGTAACGGTAATACTCTTGCTGTCACCCCTTATACTTACGGCACCGCCGCCAGTGGTAGTACACTCGACACGTTAGAAGATACCCCGCTTGTCATTTTATGGGGTCATAACCCTAACGAAACTATTTTTGGCCATTCAAACCATTTCTTCCAAAAAATGAAGAAAAACGGCACTAAATTTATTGTCGTTGACCCACGTTATTCTGATACCGCCTCTTCTTTAGCTGATCAGTGGATCCCATTACTGCCAACAACAGATAATGCCATGATGGATGCGATGATGTATGTCATCGTCAGTGAGAACCTGCACGATCAAGCATTTATCGATAAATACACTATTGGCTTTGATGAACACCAAATGCCAGAAGGTGTAGGTAAAAATGAATCTTTAGTTGCCTATTTGATGGGTAAAAAAGATGGCATTAAGAAAACCCCTGAATGGGCAGAACCTATCACTAAAGTGCCTGCGGATACTATCCGCCAATTAGCCCGTGAATATGCTTCGACAAAACCAGCGGCATTAATACAAGGCTGGGGTCCTCAGCGCCATATTTGTGGTGAACGGACGGCGCGTGGGGCAACATTACTTGCCACTATTACCGGTAATGTGGGTGTTCGTGGTGGTTGGGCTGCTGGTTATGGTATGGCATTAAACTCTGAACTGCGTAAAACCATCGCGGGACCAAGTCTATTAACCAATCCAGTAAAAGCGAAAATCAATATCACCAACTGGGTACAAGCATGTGAAGATAAAAATTTAGTCACACCTGAGAATGGGTTACTGAATGCCGAGAAACTTGATACGGAAATCAAGATGATTTTCTCAATGGCCGGTAACTACATGACAAACCAAAATACCGATATTCTTCATGCCGCGAAAGTACTTGAAGATGAATCGAAAGTAGAATTTATTGTTTGTAGTGATCTCTATCTGACACCAAGTGCAAAATACGCCGATATTTTACTGCCAGAAACTAGCTTCTTAGAACGCTGGAACATCGGTGGTACATGGAGTTATGGCGACTATATTATTCTTTCTGAAAAAGTGATTGAACCTGAATTTGAGCGTCGCACTGACTACGATTGGTTACGTGAAGTTGCCAATAAATTAGGGGTGGGCGAACAATTTAGCGAAGGTAAAGAGACAGACCGCGATTGGATTGAATATTTAGTCAATGACGCCAGTGTTAAACGCCCTGAAGACGGTATTCCAACCTTTAAAGAGCTATTGGTTAAACGCCGTCATCTACTAAAACATCGTCCTCATACTCAAAATGTGGCGTTTGAGAAAAATATCCAAGATATCGAGAATAACCCATTCCCAACGCCATCAGGCAAAATTGAAATTTTCTCTAAACGCTTATATGACATGAATAATGTCGATATTCCTGCACTCTCTCATTATGTACCCGCCATTGAGGGCCCTGAAGATAGGTTAACAGATAAATTCCCGTTACAACTTATCACATGGAAAGGGCGTAACCGCGCAAACTCGACGCAATTTGCCAACCCGTGGTTACAAGAAGTACAACGCCAAGAGCTCTGGTTAAATCCGCTAGATGCCGAAGATAGAAACATAAAAGAAGGCGAAAAAGTCAAAGTATATAACGATCGTGGGGTAACGATGGTTCCCGTCAAATTAACACAACGAATTATGCCTGGTGTCGTCGCCTTGCAAGCAGGTGCTTGGTGGCAACCTGATGCAAAAGGTATAGATCAAGGTGGATGTGCCAACGTATTAACATCATCCCGTAGCACCGCAATGGCACACGGCAATGCTCACCAAACATTATTGGTCGAGGTAGCAAAAGCATGAGTAAATTTATCGTTTATCCCGCTGTAAGTAGCAAGCAGTTAGGATTTTATATCGACAGCGCTCGCTGTTCAGGTTGTAAAGCGTGTCAGGTGGCTTGCAAAGATAAAAACAATCTTGATGTTGGACGAAAATTTCGTCGTGTCTATGAAATCACGGGTGGTGGTTATACCCGTAATCCTAAAGGTGCGCTGATCAATAATGTCTTTGCTTACACGTTATCCATCTCTTGTAATCATTGTGACGACCCGATTTGCGTTAAAAACTGTCCAACAACAGCAATGCATAAGCGTGAAGGTGACGGCATCGTCATGGTAGATACAGATAAATGTGTCGGTTGTGGTGCTTGCGCGTGGTCTTGCCCTTATGGGGCGCCACAGATGAACCCTGAAACCAAACAGATGTCAAAATGCGATTTTTGCATCGATTTGCAACAAAAAGGTGAACAACCGGTTTGTGTCGCCACTTGTCCACTAGGTGCAATCCAATTTGGCCCTATTGATGAACTCCGTGAACGCTATGGTGATTTAGATTATGTCACGGGTTTACCTTCCCCTGAAATAACACATCCCAACCTTGTTATTAACCCACATCAGGGTGCCAATAATGACGGAATTAATAATAAGGGAGAAAGAAAATGAATGAATGGTCATTATTAATCTTCACATTTATGATGAATGCGGCCATTGGTCTTGCGTTAACAACAGGGCTTTTTGCGCGTCGCCTTTCTCATTATCTCAATACAGAAAGCTACTATCGCTTTATGCTATTGGCCTTATTTATTATTTGTGGGTTAGCAGGTTTAGGCTCTATTGCCTCAATCACTCACTTAGGTGTGCCATTAAATGCTCCTAATGCGATTAGAAATGTTTTTTCTGCTTGGCTAAGTCGTGAAGTTGCCATCACAGCTATTTTTGTTGGTTGTCTAGGTTTAACCTTTTTATGGCTCTGGCGCACTCGCAAACTCTCAATGCTGTTATTAAGTACCAGTATTCTGATCGGGCTATTTGATATTTATTGTATGGCATCGATTTATCGCCATACCTCTATTTTGACATGGATGAACCCTAACACTTACATCATGTTCTTCGGGGCGATGTTAACACTTGGTGCCGCTATTTTCTTTTTGTTGCTCAAAGTATTACAACGCATAGGCAGTAAGTTAGGTATTGAAATACCACAAGACTCTTTCCCAATGCGCTGGAAATGGCAATTATGGGGAATAATGGCATTTAGCTTAATCGGTCGACTACTGTATCAACCTTTTTATGAGCAATATTTAACTAGCACGCTCTATAGCCAAAAATCGGTGACATTTCCGTTATCACCTATTCAAGTCTATTACTCCATTGGTTCGTTACGGACGACATGCTGGATCTTAGCCACCTTTGCAGTATTGGCTTGTGGCTATAGTTTAGTGAAATTCCTAACACCCAAAAACCAAGATAAATCAACAGAGTCTATCTTTGCGCTTGGCTGTGTGATCGCAATTATCGCTGACTTTATGTTGCGCTATGTTTTCTACTCAATTCACTAGTTGTCATTGAGCAAGTCGTTTAAATAATAAAAAAACAAACCTCATTAATTGGGGTTTGTTTAAGGAAGTATCAAAAATTATGAGCAGACTCTCTTATTATGCAGCTGCATTTAATTTATTGGGAATTTGTTATTTATTCCCACCAGATGATGACACCAATAAAACTGCACTCAACTTTTTTAAAACAGGGGATTTTATCACGCAGTGGCCTTGTAAAATTGAAAGCCATCTGTGTGAACGTTTAATTGATTCCGTTTCTATCGATACAGAGCAATTAAAAACCCAATGGCAAAATCTTTTTATTGGCCCCAATGCGTTGCCCGCTCCTCCTTGGGGTTCGGTCTATTTAGATCCTGAAGGTTTATTACAAGGGGACTCTACCCTTGCACTGAGTGAATTTTTAAAACGAGAACGTTTAAAAATAAACACGCCTTTTCCAGAGCCTGTTGATCATATTGGTTTGATGTTATTTCAAGTTGCGGTATTGGCATCAGAAAAAAGAGAAGACGCGGTTAATGAATTACTTTCCCTTCATTTGACCACCTGGCTACCTCACTATTTAAATAAATTAAAAATGAGTGGGTATAGCCAATTTTATAGCACGTTAACAGAACTGGTAACCATCACGGTGAACGCATTCAGAAAATAGAAACTTATTAACAAATTATCATCCTAACATAATTACTTAAGGTAATTTGGACCACGCACCCAAATTACCTTTTTTCATTTAGACATTCTTTTTAGATTATTATGATTTTAATCCTAAACGTTTTGTTAAACGACGTAGGTTAGCCGGATCAAGTGATAATTCTCGTGCAGTAGCCGCCCAATTTTGGTTATTACGCAACAATGCTTGTTTAATTAAACTTCGCTGAAATTCATCAGTTGCTTCTTTTAAATTATTTTCTTCAGAAGCTAGGTGCTGAGAAACAGAGTGAACTGAATTTTCTGTACCTAAAGCAAAATGACTAACTTGTAAAATAAGACTGCCTGTCTTATTCCCTGCCCTCGCTAATACGATTGCTCGATGAATAGTATGTTCTAATTCACGCACATTCCCTGGCCAAGAATAGTGCAATAAATAAAGGCGTAATTCAGGACTAATAATCACTTGAGTAAGGTTAAAACGCTGACGATATTGCTCACAGAAATAACCCACTAATAGCAAAATATCTTCGTCTCTTTCTCGTAATGGCGGAACATGCAAAGGAAAGATACTTAAACGATGGAAAAGATCGGCACGGAAATTTCCCGCTAATACCTCCTCCCATAAATCACAATTTGTTGCTGCTAATACACGCACATTAACGCGTAAATTGCGATCATCACCAATTCGTTGAATATCACCATATTGTAAGACACGAAGTAATTTTGCTTGGAGAGATAATGATAACTCCCCTATCTCATCAAGAAATAGCGTTCCATTATCCGCCATTTCAAATTTACCGCTACGATGACTAATTGCGCCGGTAAAAGCCCCTTTCACATGACCAAATAATTCACTTTCTGCCACACTCTCAGGAAGTGCTGCGCAATTTAAATAGACTAACGAATTATCTGCACGATGAGACATTTCATGAATGGCTTTTACCACCAGCTCTTTACCGGTTCCTGTTTCGCCACTCACTAAAATATTCATCTCTGCGGGTGCAACAATTTCTATCTCTTTTTTCAGTTGCATCATCGAAGGCGATAAACCAATAATTTCTGTTTTTACTGTCGGCTTAAACGTATTGATTGGTGTAAATAACATATTTTGATTTTCGAGTTGCTCAATCAATAACGCATTATTTAATGCCCCAGAAGTTAATGTCGCAATTAACCTAAGCTCCTCATCACTAAAAGTATCAAACTGATGAGGATCCATTCCATCGAGTGTTAAAGTGCCAATTAAATCTTGTCCTGCAAATAGCGGTAACCCCACACAAGCATGAACTTTTAAATGTTCTCTATCTGGAATAAGGCCATCATAAGGATCCGGTAAATCACTGTCTGCAGGGAAACGTACCACATCCCCTGCTCGCGCTATAGTTTCAAGACGAGGATGCCCTTCTAGTAAAAAACGACGCCCTAATACATCAGGTACAAGGCCATCTATGGCTAATGGGATAAACTGGTGAGGCTCATAACGAAGTAGTGCTGCAGCATCGCAATTTAGTACTTGTCGAAGTGTAGTTACCAGTCGCTTAAACCTATCTTGATGACCAACACCTTTTTGTAATTCAATGGCAATGTTAGCCAACACATCAACAGAAAAGCCCATAAAAACACCTCATAGTCATTATGACCGTTATTATGGTCATTTTGACATAGTAAAACGCCCATGCGCCATTAGCCTGACGCATGATGACCTATTTAACCGACAATTTAATGGATCATATTAGCTTAGAAAACAACTTATTATTTCCAAGAGCATTAGCTGGCGAGTGATAGTTCATACACAGGAGATCTCATCCCCCCTGCTATTTTTGTGACCACAAGCAAACCCTACCGTTCACCTTGAGTATCTATTAACAAACGCTGATTTATATATTCGATAGTCTCGTCTATGGTCATAATATTATTAACGACATTAGTAATACCTTGTCCGATAATAATTTCGGCTTGGCGTAAATTAAATAACTTACCATTAGGTACCGAAGATTCTCGTATTCCCTTATTAATTTCTTGATAAGCCAATGTCATCCATGGATAACGATGACTAATTTCTTGATTATGATTGAAATTTTGATGATTACTGTTTCCACCTAATAAAATAAGGTGATCCATTACTATTGGGGAATAAAGCCAACGATAAAATTGCTCTGCATATTGTGATTTTTGGCTATAACGCGAAACCCCTAATACGCCACCGCCTAATTGTGGAATACTTCCGGGTACAGGTGCAAAACCTATTTTAGGTAAAATATTACTATGAGCGACATCGTTAAATAAATTCATATAAGCGATCAGCATTGCAAGATGCCCTTGCTCAAATTGCCTAACCGACTCACTCCACCACTTATTATGAATATTCTCAGTGATCGACAACTGTTTTAAATACTCTTCTAATATTTCACCCGCTAAAGGCATTTTTAATCTAGGAATATTATCGTTTCCTATTAAACACCCACCTTTGGCGTAATAACGTAATAGATATTCTGTTGCAATCAACCCCGCACTACCCAATGTTGTTGAAGCGCCCATTGGTCGACTTAATTGCCCTTCTTCATGTTGTTCAGTAAAAAACTGCGTCACATTATCATATTCTTCAAATGTTGTTGGTACGGTTAATTCATTACCTGTTTTCTCGTAATACATTCTTTTTAAAATAGGATCTTCAAACAAGTCTTTTCGATAAAACAGAAGTTGCGCACTGGCATCAAAAGGCATCGCATAAGCAACATTATTTACTAAACTAAATTTCTGCTGAGTAGGTAGTGAAAAATTATTTAATAAGTCCGTTAGCCCATTACCAATCTTATCTAATGGCTGTAATATTCTTTCAGCAAACCAAGGAAAACAGGCCATATCAATACGCAATAAATCATAATAGGGATGCAAATGTAACTGGCTTAAAATTTGATAAACTTCATCGTAAGGATGTATTGCTAAATTAACTTTAATCCCTGTTTGACGATAAAAATGAGGTAACAGCTTTTTTAATGCGCTAGTTGAAGGACTAGGTAAAATCAGTAAATTAAGACTTATATCCGCTTTATCCTCACTCATAACGGCCGGCGTTAAAGTATAAAGATGGTCACTTTGATTACGCACACAAGTCACATTAGTTCCAGTTATTTCACTTTCGTCTTCTACTTGCATTAATGCATCTACGACTTCTAATCCAAGTTGAGCGTAATTCATAGGAAAGTAATACAACCCTTTTAATACAGGTGGAATATTATCGCTCAATGCAAAAATAGGAGGACAATCATTATGACTACCGAAATAACTCGCTTGCGTTAAATAACGTGCTTTCTCTATATCTTGAGCAATAAATATGTCTGGGATTTGCTCCAGAGAAAAGAAATCAAACGCAATTTTATAACTCTCTTCATCTGATGCACAAAGCACCACATTTTTTTTATTGGGAGCCGTTTCTAAAAGTCGATGTTGTAATTGAGTGGCAAAGTTTTGATTATTTAAATAATCGCTACTCCCCATAAAAATACCCACTAATTTACCTGGCGTTTTTGCAATTTGTTGACAAATTGCTTCGGCTGCTTGGGTAAAATCAAGCGTGAAGAATTTTTGCGTATTAAGTGGCTGACGATAAACAAATGCAACTTGAGAAGGGGGTAATTTTAACGTGTCAAAATAGATATTGGCATCTTTAAGACAGCTAACGGTGATCACTTGTTTATAGCCACCCGCAGCAATTTTCTGTAATGCCTCTAATTCCGTTGTTTCAAGATCGTCTGTTAAAAAAAGATCGTAAGTAACCTCGGTGAAATGAGCAATAGACTGCCTTAGCGAATTAAAGAAAACCGCATATTTTTCAGAAACTAATTGGGGTAAAAGTATCGCAATTTTATGGCTCTTACTGGTTCTTAACAGTTGAGCCTGTGTATTTAATTGATAACCCATTTGTTTGGCGGCTTGATACACGGCTTCAATTTTCTCAACACTTACATTTCCACGTTTATTCAATACGTTAGAAACCGTTCCATGAGAGACACCTGCTAATTTTGCAATATCTTTAATCGTTGCCATTGACCTTTTTCCATCTCAATTTCTGCTTTCACTAGCATACCTGAATTATTTATCGCGACTACTGCTAATTGATTTGAACGTTCCATTTAAAAGTTGTTTATAAAACAAGCTCTTGTTACTTATGGTAAATAAATAATTATCAATCTCAATTGAAAAATATAACAATATTAATCAATAAGATAACAAATTTAATTTGAATAAGATCACTGATCTGATCTTCATTTATTGGCAAACAACCTCCACCATTTTATTATTGGAACGTTCAAATTCATCTATACCTTATAGATAGCCAACACCAGATAATTAATAAAATCATAATAAAACAATAGGATAAGGGGATTTCTTATGAAACTTCATTTTTTAGGGACGGCTGCCTCAGAAGGCATACCCAATCCCTTCTGCCGTTGTGAACACTGCCTGAAAGCAAGAGAAATGGGTGGGAAAGATATCAGAACTCACTCTTCTGCCATTGTCGATGACATTATGTTAATCGACGTATCACCTACATTTAGTTATCAATTAATGCGTGATGGAATGGATGCCACTCATTTTGAGAGCCTTCTATTCACTCACACGCATCCTGATCATTTCAATGTTGGCGATCTGTTTAGTCGAATGGAAGGTTATGGTTTCGAAATTAACCATCCCCTTCATATTTTTGGTAATGATCGCGCAATTAATGGCTGTATCGAAGTTTTACCTGGTTACAGCAAAGAGCGTTTTGCTTTTCACTGCTTAATTCCTTTTGTTACTGTCGAAAGAAACGGTTATAAAATTACGCCATTGCTGGCTAATCATGCTAAATGGGAACTCTGCTATGTTTATCATATCGAGAAAGATGGCAAGGTGATTTTCTATGGTCATGATTCTGGTTGGTTCCCTGAATTGACATGGAAATGGTTAGAAAACAAACCTCTTGATATTGTTGTTTTTGAATGTACTTATGGACTCAATGGTAAAGATCGTACTGATAATCATATGAGTCTAGAAACCGTATTTGCAGCGAAAGAAAAACTACAACAGCAAGGTTGTTTACATCAAGATACACAAATTGCCGTTTCACATATTTCACATAGTGGTAAATTGCTTCATCACGAATTAGAAGCTGTTTGTGCTCCTCACAATATCCGCGTTGCCTACGACGGGTTAACGTTAGAAACAAATTAAGAGGAGAACGATGATGGATATGAAAATAACCTCTCGCTTACTGATTATGATGTTTGTGCAATATTTTATGCAAGGTGCATGGAATATGACCATGGGGCTAGTATTAAGTAGCTATGGTATGGCAAGCATTATTGGTAATGCCTACGCTTTATTAGGCGTCGCAACAATTATCTCCCCATTATTTATTGGTATGGTGGCTGACCGTTTCTTTGCTTCACAAAAAGTCATGGGCATCCTTCATTTAATTAATGCCGCAGTCATTATTTGTGTTCCTCAATTTATTGAAGCACAAAATAGCGGTATGACTTTATTTTTAATTTTCATTATTGGACTATTGTTTTATCCAACAACTGCGCTTTCGAATAGTATTAGTTTCTCTCATATTAACGGCGTGAAATACTTCCCTATTATTCGTGTATTCGGTACGTTCGGCTTTATGGCTATCGGATTTATATTAGGTGAAATGGGCTTCTCTGGTAGTACTATGACTTGGTATATCGCTTCGGCTGTGGGAGTTTTACTCGGTTTCTACTGCTTTACTTTACCTAATACACCACCTAAAGCGAAAGGTAAGCCATTCTCTGCTCGTGATGTTTTATGTTTAGATGCACTTTCATTATTTAAAGATCGTTATTTTGCTATCTTAATGTTTAGTATCTTTATTTTAATGATCCCTAAAACGGCTTATTCCGCTTATATTCCGGTATTTATTAAAGCATTAGGTTTTAATAATGCAGCGTCTATTATGCAAATCGGTATAGCTTGTGAAGTGCTGTTTATGTTTGTGTTGTCATTCTTCTTGATGAAGTTTGGCTTCAAAATCACACTACTTTTAGGTGCTGTTAGCTGGATCATTCGCTCAATATTCTTCTCTTATGCAGCGGTAAATACCGAGTTTTATTTTATCGTTATCGGATTAATGTTGCAGGGATTATGTTGGGACTTCTTCTTTACTGCTGGTGATATCTATGTTGACCGCAAAGCCAAACCAGAAATTCGTGCTCAAGCACAAGGTCTACGCTTTATTGTCTCTAATGGTTTCGGCTTATTATTTGCTTCCACTATTTGTGGTCAAATCTTTAATTCAACCGTAACAGAAACAGGCGATGCAGCTTTACCACAATGGTCAACATTCTGGATATACCCAGCAATCGTTGCCGCCGTTGTAAGCATATTCTTTATCTTCTTCTTTAAAGATGACGTGAGTAAAAAGAAAAATAACGAAGATAAAAAAGCACAAGAAAGTATTGCAACACCCTAGTTTTAAAATAAAGGAATAAGCCAACGTTAGGAGCAAACCATGAATGCATTAATACAGTTTGTTGACAGCATTGGCCCTTTATCACTTTCAAGTATCGCTAAATTACTGGCCGCCTTTATTTTGGGCGGCCTTATTGGCTTAGAGCGTGAATCAAAGGGGAAACCAGTCGGTTTTAAAACCTGTGTTATTATTGCTGTTGCCAGTTGTTTATTAACCATTGTTTCTATTCAATCCGCGGAATATTACGCCAATATCTCCGATAATATTCGTAGTGATCCCATGAGATTAGCCGCGCAAATTATCAGTGGTGTCGGCTTTCTTGGCGCGGGTGTTATATTGCATCGACGTGATGATGCTATTTCAGGCCTGACAACAGCCGCCATTGTATGGGCATCAGCGGGTGTTGGTATTGCTTGTGGCTCAGGTTTTTATTGGCATGCCATGATTGTGACCGTTCTCTTTTTTATGGCTATTCAACTTAGCCCGCAAGTGGTGCTCTTTCAGATGAAAAATCAACGTTTAGGTAAGATAAAAGTGCGTATGTTATTTACTCATGAAAGTGGTGTTCCTCTGTTAATTGAGTATTTAAAAAGCCATAAAAACGTGATTGAAAATCTGACTATTCGCGATATCAAAAAAGAACGCGTTGAAGTGAATTTAAAACTGTTAGTGAGACAAAAAATTACCTTACCTGAATTTTATTGTTCATTAAAACAGCTTGAACATGTTCATTCAGTTTCTCTTGATCATTAATATATTTAAAAATAAAAAGTGCGCTTTATTTTAGAATAACAACACTCTTTTTTATTGCGCACATTTTTTGATTATTAATTTATTTTAACTACATCTATTTATGAATTATTTTTTACTAAGATGATAACGATAGACAGTAGCTTCTAAAAACTTTTCTTCTGGTTTCCAGTTTTTAATAATATTAACAGAACCACCATCAGCATAATAATTACCATCTTCTTGTAGAAAAATATTGATATTATTTACAATATATAAATCTGTTTCACACTCATCTGAACAAGCTGATGCAACCTCATTACTAGTAACATAAACCGCACTACCTTCTGTCGTCGTGCCTTTAACTTCAACACGCCTAATCGTATCATTTTTATGACATTCTAAATCATAAGGACTATTAGAAGAGGTATCTAATACTTCAAAGCCTTGCTGTTCATAATGTTCTATTGCCTTATTCATTGCATACAACTCAATTACCTTTTTCTTTTTAACATCAGCAACTCGACCTTGATAGCTTAATTTTTCTTTTTTCAATATCTCGGGAAGTTTATTATCAATATCTAAAGTATCTATTTTTTCCCAGGCATAAATAGCACTTAATGCTTTATTGGGTTTTTTCTGATAATCAAGTACATCATATAAGACTTGAACTGGTTTATTGCCATTATGTTCTATATAAGACAGTCGACCGATATAAATAAAAGGTTGGCTACTACTTTTTATTTTTTCATGAGTTCGAACAAATAAAATAACTGTTTCTCCAGTAAAAATTTTTCTCATATGAGGTGTTTCTATTGTATTTTTATTCTGAGACTCCCAGTGAAACTTTTTACCATTATCAAGAAATATATCATTATATTTGTGACTGCTTTCTTTACCGCTTTTATCCAATGTGACAAATAAAACAATACAATTATTAAAACTTGTTATTCCCGTTATCTCCTTATTATTATTCAAAGGTCTTACATTAGCTGTTACCAAAGCTTCATTTTTACTATATGCATTTCCAACAACCAAGTTTTTGTAATCAAATACTTCATCTTTTCGCTGCATCATAGAACCTTATTAGATAATTTATATATTGCTAATTATATTAGCCCAAATATATCAATCATCAAAATAAGAGGGTTAGATCTATAAAAAATTTATACATATTGTGACTGAACACCATCAGAAAACTGACACCAAGAGAGTGCGTTAACTTTCAAGGTTATCCAGCTGACTATAAATCACCCAAAGATATGAGTAATGCTAATTTATATAAACAAGCTGGAAATAGTGTTGTAGTGCCAGTTATTGAACGAATCGCACAACAGATAAAATTAGCGCTAGGGTAAACTGTAATAGTTTTGAAATTAAAATCCCAAATCTCAATTTTCTAAACCAATTATTATGGCCGTAAGACAAAGCGCGATAAAACGTTTATTTTATCGCGCTTTGTCTTAACAGAAATCTATTTACTATTCTTTATTTTTTAATGGATTAGCAAAGCGTTCTAGGTACATCATGCCAAAGATTGTTGAAGCATAATCTGTAATATGTCCTACATCTCGATAAACCGGTACACCGTCTATATCGGTTAAGCAGACATTTTTATCACACTGTACATCTTTAGGATCAATGATAATTAAAGTTGGATAGTCCTTTTTTAATTTAGCAAATAATTGATTCATCCATGTATTCCCCTCACCTTTATAGTCTTTCGGGTTACAGTTGTTATCTGCAAAATCTTTTCTTAATTTTGCATTTTCATAAAAACAGGTCATAAAACCACTTGGCATAGAATTGACTGTTTTAATAAAAACGGGCTTGGCCCCTGTGGCAATAATAATATCAAGTGCCTCACGCATCGCTTTTTCAACACGTTGACGAGACGCTTCGACGGTTCTCACATCACCTAATTTATTAATCACATGATTTGACGCGTAGTTATTCCAAACTTGTCCAAATATTACATAATCAAAGTGGCTATTCTTGATAAGTTGATAATATTTCACCGTCTGATCGTAACAACGTTGATAAACTGCATTTTTATGATTAGACCAGTCATAAAGGTAAATATTAGGAAGTGTAATACATGATGAAGTTGCTTGAGCATATACATCTATCTTGGCGTCTTTACCTAATATATCCATAAAGCCCCAATAATGATTTGCATGAGAATCACCAAATAAAAAAGCTTTTCTCTGACTTCCCACTGCACCAATATGGCACATTTTATCTGGATCTGAGGCTTCAAAATTCATACATTTAGTTCGATTAGGATAATCAAACTGGTTCAATTTAGCTTCTAAATTAACGTAATTTTGCCCAAGCCTTGCTCCAATGCCTTGATATTTTTCATTTAATGCATTTAACCCAAATGCGCATAAAATAGGAATAATTAACAAAAGTGTGATGGAATATTTAAAGGCTAAGCGTTTTCTTCTAAACGGCTTTTCAATAAGAAAATAAGAAGTTATTGAGAGTAATAAGGTTAATGCTAACAGTGATCCTTTCTCTAGTTCTGTATTAAACACTCCAATATAACGTGCAACTGCAAATAATGGCCAATGCCATAAATAGAGTGAATAAGATAATAACCCGACGATCACGATCGGCTTTAATGAAAGTATTTTTTTTATAATACTCTCATGCTGCCCGGTATAAATAATAAGTGCAGCACCAAGACAAACATACAACGTATTAAAGTTCGGATAACCTGCAATAATATCGTTTTGAAATGCGACCCAAACAATAACACCTAGCGCAATTAAACTAATAACATCATTTATTCTTCGATTAAGTTTTATCTTTGTTGGGAAATAGGCAACACATGCACCCAACATAAACTCAAAGATCCGCGTACTAAAATAGTAGTAATTTTTCGGTTGATCTTTTTGATAATAAAACACAAAAACAAACGAAATAACAGTAAATAACGCCACCAAATAAAAATGATTAACGAAGCCTTTTACGTTGATTTTATGCAGAAAATAAAGTGCAAAAGGTAAGAACAGATACCACTGCCACTCTATTGCTAAAGACCATGTATGCAATAACGGTAAAAAGAGTGCATCTTGTGCGGCATAGCTGGTTGTCACTCTCGCAAAATATTTATTAGAGAGAAAGGCTGAGGCGTATTTTTCGCTATTTGTAATATCTAAGTAATCGCTAGGAAGGTAAAAAAGCCCTGAAATCACTAAAACAGCGATTAATACAACTAGATAAAGTGGTTGTAATCGCCATAATCGACGATTATAAAAATCATGAAATGAAAAATTACCTTGAGATAATGAAGTTTTAATTATCAGCGAGATCAAAAAACCAGAGATCACAAAGAAAATATCGACGCCAATAAATCCAGAAGGAATTAAGTGATTATCTAAATGGAAAAGGATAACTAGAATAACAGCGACTGCTCTTAAACCATCTATATCTGCACGATATTTTACATTCATAATTTAAACACATAATCCGAATAAAAAGAATCGCTGGATTATATACCAATTAGCCATATCGCTTTAGTCACAAAAAGAAGAAGATTATTTAATATTGACTATTAATAACACCTAAATGGCCATAATTGATTAAACTCCATCGTTAAACCCAATTGCACTTCAGATGAAAGTGAACCTTTGCTCACCACAAATTTGGGATGCCGAATAACGATAGGGGTATTAATATCATAAAGTATTAATGATGATCGGCTTAGTTCTAACTCATCATAAAGTGTCTTCATTTCTGCTGATGACGTATTTTCACATAATCGCCCAAGCGTGATATGAATAATATTTTTATGAAGAGTGTTATCAATGGGGATCTGCTGATAAATATTTTGTCTAAATTGTTCTAACTCCTTTGAAATACCCGTTAATATCACACTGCCGTTGGATGTTAGGACAACATTATTAAATAAAATTTCAATTCGTTTTGTTTGATTAAAGATTTTTGCAATCTCATGGCACCATGACAATAATACGGGACGTTGCAGTTTAAACTGTTCATTTTGTTGATTAAAAATCGTTAATAATGTGGAGTGATATTCTTGTGGCTGAGCAAATTCAATAAATGGAAACTTAAGTGCAAGTTGATCACAATAAGCCATTAGTTTCTGACTAAAGGGAATAAAGCTTTCCTCAATTTCAGGCTGAGAAATCATTAATTGCCCCATATTTAAACTGATATCAATAATACTTTCATCATTAATTTGTTGTTGCCAACTTTCACCTGTTGCCAATTTTTTAAGTGTTGCTTGTGTCAGAAATTCGTATGCCATCCGCACACCTTAATTAAGAATAAAATAATCACTCATACTTTGGTTTGAATGACATTTAAAATCAAGTTTTAGAGCAGATAATAAAAAAGTGGCTTTCTTCTGAAAGCCACTGTCACATCAAAGGGGGAGTGATGTTAAAAGATGAGTCTATCTATAAATAATTCAATTAAAACTAAATGGATTACAGAAAATTAGCCGCTTTAAACTTCGCTAATGCATCGGCTTTTTGAGCTGCCGTCATTGGGCGTAATGGACGACGAGGATCACCCACATCAATACCATGTAGTTGCATCGCCACTTTTCCTGCTGCAACACCACCGTATTCGACTAGCACACGAATAATCGCAATCACTTTATCCATGCAAGCTGTAACACCTTCATGATCACCGGCTTTAAATTTCTCAATAATTTCAAGGTATAATGGCGCAGCATAGTTATATGTACTGCCGACAGCACTTGATGCACCGCAGGCTAATCCCGCAGGAATAAATTCATCAACACCAAATGGAACGTCATACTTTCCGCCATCTACACGTAAGCAACGCTGGAATTCATACATATCAGGGGAGTTAAATTTCATACCTGATAGATTTGGGATCACTTTCCCCGCGGCTTGTAGGAATTTTTCCATATCAATACTTAAGCCTGACATGGTGGAGTGATAATAATAAAAACCTTTAGATGGGGCGCTAGTTGCAGCCAGACGACAATATTCAACAAGATCATCAACATTGCCCGGTTTAAAGAAACAAGGACCAATAACGGATGTTGCTTTGATATCTAGTGTTTCAGCATGGCGAGTAAGTTCTACTGTATCAGCAATACTGAGTGCACCTGTATGAATAATAAGATCAAGCTTACCTTGACTGGCATTAACCCAACGTTCAGCCACTTTCTTACGTTCTTCAACAGAACAATGAATGCCTTCACCTGTTGTTCCTAATACATAAGCACCTGTCACACCGCTTGCAATTAGGTGTTCTGCTATTTCATCAATGACAGGGTAATTAACGCTTCCATCTGCTGCAAAAGGAGTATGAGGTGCGGCAATCAGTCCAGAGAGTTTGTTCATGATAACTTCCTTTGGAGGTTAATTTCTTTTGTGATATTTTTATGGAGCTTAACTCTATATTAAGGAGCAATACTTCAGAACGCAATAACGAAATCAGCATTAAAGGAAGAGAAAAATGAAAGTGTGATCTTTAGCCAATTTCCACTAAAGAACACACAATGTAGAGATAAACTTATGAGGAATGAGTCTGTTGTAGCGCATTCAATGTTCGTAATTTTTGCTCTTTAACCATGTCAGGCTGAGCTTGCACTAATAACGTATAAAGAAGATCTAATACAAAGAGCTGTGCTGTTTTTGTACCAATAGAGTCACCTTGCAGTTTCCCTTGTCGGTTACCATTAATTAAATAGTGATCAGCATACTCCATAATTTGTGAGCCTAAATTATGAGTCAACGCGATCGTGCTCGCTCCAGCTTCTTTAGCTAATTTAAGAGCATGAACAGTTTCAGAAGAATTACCTGAATGGCTAATTCCAATAGCAACATCACCTGGTTTTAATAACGATGCTTGCATATACATAAAGTGGTTATTTGTAACAGCATCAACACGATAACCAATTCGCATAAGCTTATTTTTTAAATCTTCGGCTGTAATTCCTGAAGAACCTACACCACAAATAAAAATATAATTTGCAGATAATAAAGCATTTACAGCATATTGAACTTGCTTCATATCGAGCAGATTCAATGTCTCTGATAGTACGTTATTAATCGTTGCTTGAAGTTTTAAGCCAATGGTATGGATATCGTCTTGATGGGTTACTTCTGCATCCAGAATAGGTGACTCTTCATTATCAGAGGTCGCCATTTCAATCGCCAAATCCATTTTAAAATCTTGAAACCCTTTATAACCCAATGTACGACAAAAGCGCACAACAGTTGCTTCACCTGCTTTTGTCGCTTGTGAAAGTTGAGCAATAGAGAGCTGGGTAACTTCTGTAGGATGAAACAGGATATAGTCTGCAATACGCTGAGATACTCGCGTTAGGCTATTTTTCATTGCGCCTAGCGTATCAAGTATTTTACCCGGTTTTAATCGGGTCGTTGCCTGTTCTGTCATGGAGATTATCCTTGGTTGCAGAAGATACACGGGAAAAATTCTGCCAACAAGAGTACCAATTCCAACCGGTTAAAAAAAGCCTTGCTAATACAATAATGTGATAATAAAAAACGCTTTATTCCTCAATGTCATCAGTTTACAACGTACTGATACATCAGAAATAAAGCGCTTAATAAAAACAGTCATTGTTAGTCAGTCAATACGGAAACATCTAGCTTAACAACAACTTTCTTCAGTGTATTTGCTCCCATTTCAGCCGAAACTCCTGGTTTATGAGGTTCATAAGGCATAAAAACAGCAAACATATTTGGGGTTAGCGCTAAGGTCTGTTGACCAATTATTGTATCGGTTAGTTGATAATCATCAGCCTCATTATAAGGTGTCACATCTTGAGCTGATCCCTGTATACCAAAATCAATAATTTCTTCACCACTAAGCAATATTTGAATATCAATATAACGCTGATGTAATTCAGCTCGCTTCTGTTCCCGAGGCTGCGTTTCAAACGTCATCACATTCATAAATAACGTTTCACCATCAATTTTATAACTACCCGGAGCAAGTGAAGCAGGATCAAGTGTTAATGCTTTTTCCATCGCGTCACGCAACGCGGGATTCATTTCTGGCATCGTAGCCAAATCGGATATATGTCCAAATAACATAGATTATTCCCTATTCATTTCCTGACGTTTCACTATCATCTAATGAAATTTGTTTTGCTGATGCGAAAAGCGGTGCGGTAATTGCTCCCGCAATAACAACAGACATTGCGCCAATCACTCCGTAAAAGAAGAAATTAAGATCACTGCCATAACGTGCAACTAAGACGGCAATAATACTGACAATGATCCCGACAACTGCGCTACCTGCATTCGCGCGTTTAACAAAAATACCTAGCATAAACAAACCTGTCATTGGGCCACCCATTAAACCAAGCAGGCTATTAAAGGCATCCCAAATTTCGGATTCATCAGATAAAACTAACCAGATTGCTGCTAAGCTACTGAAGACACCGGCAACAATAATAACTAATCTTGCGACTTTCATTTTTTGTTCGGCACTGCGTTCAGATTTACTTAAACGAGTGTAAATATCAGAGTTAAAACAACTTGAGATACTGTTTAAGCTACTCGAAATACTAGATTGAGCTGCAGCAAAAATAGCGGCAATAATTAATCCAGCAATACCAACAGGTAATTCAGTCACAACGAACAGAGGTAAAATTCCCCCGGTATTAAAACCTTCAGGTAAAAAATTAGGATTCTGTTTGTAATACACAAACAAGGCAGACCCAATAGCAAAGAAAAAGATAGGAATAGTGGCAATTAATTTCGCATTTGTGATTAGTGTACGTTTTGTTTCTTCAATAGAATCCGTCACAATATAACGCTGCACAACATCCTGACTTGCTGTAAACTGTTGAATATTCGCGAATAAAAATCCGATCATCAAAACAGGAATAGTGCTATCAGTCCAACTCCAACGTAATTGAGTCGTAGGAAAGAATTTATCGGCTTGTGATGTCACCGTGAAAATTTCGCCAATTCCGCCATCAACTTTAAAGCAGATCATAATAAAAATAAGAACAGCGCCACCTGAAAGCAATAATCCTTGAATAACGTCAGTCCAAATAACGCCTTCAATTCCGCCCATCCAAGTATAAATAATACAGAGCAAGCTAATCAGTACGATTAAAACAACAGGGTCAATGCCCATAAAAGGACGTAAAGCAAGCACGGTTAAATAAGTAATAATGGCAACTCGTCCAATATGAAATAACATAAATGAAAGGCTGGCAAATAAACGACTGCGTATATCAAAACGTGCTTCTAAATATTCATAAGCCGAAGTGATTTTTAATTTTCTAAAGAAAGGAATATAAAAATAAAAAACTAAAGGCAAAATAATAATGCCCAAGTATTGTCCGATTATAAAAGTCCAGTCAGAGGTGTAGGCTTTTGCTGGGATTGACATAAAAGTAATGGAACTTAAAGTGGTCGCAAAGACAGAAATCCCTGCGGCCCAACCAGGAACTCGCCCTCCTCCACGAAAATAATCATCTGCTGTTTTTTGGCGTTTAGAGAAATAAACACCGACGAGTAACATAGCCGCCAAATAACCAAACAACACTGCATAGTTAATAAAACCAAAATCATGTAATTGCATTTTGTAGTCCTGCCATATATAGGGTAAAAGGTAATTTTTTCGACAGTTCTTTTATTGCTCTCTAGCCCAAAGGACAGCGCCCCAAAGCCCGGCATCATGATGATAATGAGCCGATAATATTGGCACTTGTAATGCGACTGGTTGTTTTAATTGGGCGGCTTGAACAAGTTCGATATATCCCTTTGCCAGCCCGACACTTCCCCCAAGAACGACACAATCAGCATCCGTTATTGCTTTAATATCGGTCACCAAATTTGCAATGGTGTTTGCTGAACGTTCAATAATAGCTTTTGCTTGTGAGTTTCCTTGATGAAAGGCAGCAAAAATCGCTTTTGCATCTTTTCCAGCAAGTTCCTGAGTCGCTTGCGACGCAATTGCACGACCAGAAGCAATAGCTTCAACACAGCCATAGCGACCACAACCACAAAGCGGACCATCAGGATCGGCAAGCGTGTGACCTAAATGACCAGCAATACCTCGTTTTCCTGTAAAAAGTTGTCCTTGCTGGATAACACCACCACCAACACCTGTTGATACGGTGATAAATGCCATATCAGATATCGTTTCACGACGATGATCATATTCAGCCCATGTCGCTGCTTGAGCATCGTTGAGTAGCCAACAAGGTAATCCTGTGAGTTCAAAGAGTGTTTCTTTTAAAGGAAAATCTTTTAGCCCACCTAAATTATCAGGATTCAATGCGGTCAAAATGCCATTACAAATAATCCCTGTTGATGCGACAGCAATGCTATCTGCATAACTTTTTAGTGGCGTAGTAATAGCAACTAAGGCGTCATAAAGCTGCGTTGGTGATGCACTTGCTGGTGTAGCTATCTGAGTACGTTGTGTTAATTGGTTATCTCGGCTAATTAATGCTGCCGAGATCTTGGTTCCTCCAATATCAATTGCTAATGTATTCATTTATCTAACTCCTGCTGCCACTTTAATGCCCGAACAAACCAGTCACAGACATGCTCAAGGCGGGTTAATGCAGAGCCTACCGTAACAGCCCAAGCACCTGCTTGCATTCCTCTTGCAGCTATCATTGGTGTGTTATAACGCCCTTCAGCAATCACTCGACATCCCTTTTCAGCCAATGCAGTAACCAGCGGTAAATCTGGCAATTCTGGTATTTCGCCACCGGTATAACCCGACATAGTTGAACCAATAAATTCAGTGCCCAACTGTTGGCAATACATACCTTCCTCAAAGGTGGCACAATCTGCCATCGCCAATTTCCCTGAACGATGAATATGAGCTAATAACGTTTTCACGGGTACAGGACGCACACGATCAGTGCCATCAAAAGCAATAATATCGGCGCCTGCTTTAACCAAGTCATCAATATCACTAAGCCACGGAGTGATCCTCACGGGGCTATCAGGTAAATCACGCTTTACAATGCCAATAATCGGTACATCAATAAGAGGACGAGTTGCTCTTAAGTTATCAATCCCCTCAATACGCACAGCGACTGCTCCCGCATTTACCGCTGCTTGAGCCATTGCTGCAACAATCTCTGGCTTATCCATTGGGCTATTATCAACAGGCTGGCAAGACACAATTAATCCACCTTTTTGTTGAATATCTTTAGTCATCTTTTCAATTAGCGCCATTTTGAACTCACTGCCCTCTCTTTTGAAATGTAACTCCAAATAATAATATTTTACGGAGTTTAATTTCTCAAATAGAAAAACAGTAATTTGTGAAGAAGATCAAACAATAACCAGCACCTTGTAACTGATTGATAAATATATAAAATAAAGCGTGGAATGATGTTCACACCACGCTTTCTCTTATTTATTCTGCTTTGCTTAACTTAAATTAGAAATGGAACATCTGACAATCATCACTGAGAAGGCTTACAGCCATATCGCCAACTTCAATATTAAGGAGTGAAAGTACTGTTGCTTTGATAAGAACAAGCGAGGTTATACTTATAATTACGTTTTTTATTATTATATTTTATGGCGTCGCATATATTTGGATATGATCATATTCCACTTTAAAGTTATTAAATTTATATATAACTAAAAATTTAATAAAACATTCTCTGCAATAACATTTATTACCTGCCTTCTTCATAAAAATTGACTTAGCTTCCAATTGTGTATTTTTTTAAAATTAGCCCTAATAACAAGAAAGATAAACCTCGCTGATTAGCACTTATTTTAAAAATAGAGCTTTCTTTAATTTATTTTTGTGATATAAAAAAAGGGTCGCGTTAGCAGTGACATCCACAAAATCACTGCATTTAACCATATTCATATCAATAAAGAGCAAAAGAATGAAAGCACATGTCAACATTTTACGACTACTAAGCCTAAACCTACTACTTCGTTAGGTGGCTAAGCTTATTCATCTTTTGCAAAAGCCACCAGCAAGGTGGCTTTTTTGTCTGTAGCCTTCTGGTGGAGCTGTTTTTAGGGGAGTTCTATGATGTATAGTTTCACCACAAGGATTAAAAGTTGCAGTAACTTACCAACAACCTACTGTTTGGCAATGACCTCCATAACACACATGATTCAACAGGGGGAAAAATGAGCCAACAATGGACATCACGAATCGGCCATATCTTAGCAGCCGCAGGCTCTGCAATCGGTATTGGCGCAATCTGGAAGTTTTCTTATGTTGCCGCCAGTAATGGGGGAGGCGCATTCTTAATCGTCTTCTTATTATTTAGTTTTGTAATCGGACTTGCGGTATTACTGGCTGAAAATATTTTGGGTAGTAGCACACACGCTGAAGCCGTTAACGCATTTAAAAAAATGATGGGACGCAATTGGGTCATCATTGGCGTTATTGGTGTATTCAGTTCATGGTGTATTTATAGTTTCTATAGTGTTGTCGGTGGTTGGACAATTGGCTATACCGTTATGGCGGCAACAGGTCAGTTGAATATTACTGATAGCGCTGCATTAACAGGTATTTTTACCCGCTTTATTAGTGATCCTTTATGGCCTATTTTGGCTCACCTTACCTTTGCAGGATTAACCTGCTTTGTGGTTTTAGCTGGTGTACAGCGCGGGTTAGAAAAAGCCGTTAAAATCATGATGCCACTGTTATTTATCATTATGATTTTATTGATTATTGTTGGCATCAGCTTACCGGGTTCTTCTGAAGGTTTAAAATTATTCTTATATCCTGATTTCAGTAAGTTAACACCTCAAGGCGTATTAGATGCATTAGGATTAGCTTTCTTCTCACTGTCTATCGGTTTAGGTATTCACATCACTTATAGTGCTTATTTAGCAGATAATAAAGGTATCGCTAACTCCAGTATGTGGGTCGTTATTCTGTCTTGTATGGTGTGTGTACTTGCCGGATTAATGATCTTCCCTGCATTATCTGCCGCAGGCTTAGAACCCAATGCTGGCCCAGGTTTAACCTTTATGACGATGCCAGTTTATTTTGCCAACTTGCCCGGTGGTAATATTTTAGCAGTGACTTTCTTTGTCTTGTTATTAATGGCGGCGTTAACCTCTGCAATTTCATTACTGGAGCATATCGTCGCTTATGTGCAGATGCGTTTTCAATGGACTCGTCGCCGTGCTGGCTTAGTCGTTACCGCCTCTATTATGTTGATGGGTATTCCTGTTTCATTATCTTTCGGACCGATGAGTGACGTGACTCTGGGGGGCAAAACCGTCTTCGATGTATTGGATTACCTGACTTCTAATATTTTGATGCCTCTATTTGGTATTGCAATGTGTTTAATCTTTGGTTGGTCACGTAGAGCAAATGCATTTATCCCTGAAAATATCACGGGCTTAAAACGTCAAAGCTTATTATTGGTATGGCGTTATATTGGTCCAATTTGTATCGGTATTATTTTAGTGCATGGATTGATTGGTTAATTATCCATACAAAAAAGAGTCACTCGAATGAGTGACTCTTTAATTAACGGATACTTATAGATACTTGATAATTTTATTTATAACTCTGTTTAATTTCTTGAGAAATCGCTAACCCACGTTTTGCTTCTTTTTCAGCAAGTTCAACGGATAAGCCGATATAAGAACGAGGATCTAGCATTGCTTTAATTTCATCTGCATTAAAGGTAGCGCTAATAATTTCATTCTTCATTAGGTTAGTGTAAAAATCCTCACCATCGGCTGCGGTTTTAATAGCTTCTTCATATAACAGTGAATGCGCTTTATCTTTACCTAATTTTTCTGCCATTTTCATCATAACGTATTCGGTATTATCTAATCCCTTATTTCTCATCACGTTATGTAGCATTCTCTCTTCATGAGGAACAATGGTTCTTGAAAGCTCTTCCGTTCTTAATAGAATTTCTGTTGTTAATTCTAATGCTTCTTCAATTAAACCATCGAATAACATATAAGAACTGCTGTCACCTTCATAAGGTCTTACCGCAGAGTACATCCCCACATTAGGTAATGAGTACAGTTTCTGTGAGTTAGCAATAATTCCTTTCGCTAATTTTGGATTAATTTTATGGGGCATCGTGCTACTCCCCACAGTACCTTTGGTAAATCCTTCAGAAACCTCTGCAATCTCTTCTAACGTGGTGCTATAAACTTCTTCACCAATTTTATGGCAGATATTTGCCATCAATGCCAAGTTCATCATGTACTCTAATTTATGCGTACTTAGGTTACGTGATGGAACTTCCATCGCTTGCATACCCACTAATTCAGCAACGCGTTTTTGTACTTTCATCCCCACTTCAGGCATTGAGTTAAAAGCACCTACTGCGCCCCCCATCATGATAGTGAATACACGCTTTTCACTCTCTTTCATTCGTTGGTAGCAATCAATAAAATCACTGATCCAAACCGACACTTTATAGCCGTAAGTAATCGGAATAGCATGACGACCGTGCGTTCTACCTGCCATTACCATATGTTTGGTTCTTTCAGCAAGATTAGATAAGTTTTCGATGATTTCGCTTAACAACAACATAAATTTGTTGTGTACAGTTTTCATCATATACAGCTGTGAACTTTGCTGTATATTTTGAGTGGTAATGCCGTAGTGCACATATTTACCACTCTCTTCAGAGCATGCATTCACCAAGACTTTTAAGAAAGGCACAAAACCATGACCGATTTTTTGATAAATACGGTTCATCTCTTCAAAATCAATATTCTCAATAATCGCCTTTTCTTTAATTTCATCTGCGGCAGACTGTGGAATAAAACCGTATTCAGCTTGTGCTTGCGCTAACATTGCTTCAAACATCAACCAAGTTGAATATTTAGCTTCATTGGACAGCAGATTTTTTATACCGCGATCGTCGATTGTTTTGCTTTTAGAATCGTATAACGCTCTCATCATGTATCCTTTTATTTCTTCATTGCTTCATCAACAGCATTGCGAACAAATTCGACTTTAGGGCCATAAACGACATGGACATGGTTTGCTGCCGGAAAGAAGAATGCTGTACATCCAGACTCCAACATTAATTCTTTATCTATTTGATTAACTTCATTAATATCGATACGTAATCGTGTAATACAGTTATCAACATTACGAATATTTTGTTTGCCACCTAACGCTTGGATTAAAATTTCTGCAATTTCGCCATAACGTTTTTCTTTGATTAGCGTATTTTTCATATTGCTTGATTCTTCTCTACCTGGCGTTTTGATATCAAATTTGACGATAGCCCAGTAGAAAATGAAGTAGGTCACAACAGCCAGTCCGCTACCAATCAGCACTAAGAAGATCCAGTTAGTGTGTTCGTACAGTAAACCAAAGATAGTGAAGTCAAAGACTGTGCCTCGGATATAACCGATCGCTACACCCGCAAAAGAGAGCAGAACGGCACCAATACCGACGATAATCGCATAAATTAAATAAAGTAACGGTGCGATAAAGACGAAGGTAAATTCAAGAGGTTCTGTGACGTTACCTAACATGGCAGTTAAGACCATCGTTACCAGCATCGACTTAACTTCAGCACGATTCTCTTTTTTCGAAGTTTTATAAATCGCTAATGCAATTGCAGGGAACAGGAACAGTGTCACTAGCATCTGCTGCTGAGCCATAAAACGTGTCAGGCTTGGCATCATTGCCCAATATTCACTACTTGGTCCTTGGTTAAATAACACTTCTGTCATTGCTGGAACAACACCTACATAGGTTTGCCCATCAATCACATAAGAACCACCCGCTTCGGTAAATCTAAATAAAACGTTCCAGACGTGGTGTAAACCAAATGGGATAAATAGACGCTCACCACCTGCGGTAAAGAACGGTCCTACAGGACTTAAGAAGACAGCCGAGAGCTTAGTTAAGCCCATGACTAAGACTTCCCAAATAAATGGCAATAATGCTCCTACGCCAATCATCAGTCCGACCATAATAATGGCGACAGATTTTTTCCCTGAGAAAAAGGCAAATGCCGTTGGTAATTCAAGGTTATAGAATTTATCCGTTGCCCATGCGGCAATTAATCCCGTGATAATTCCTCCCGCGGCACTGATATTCATGGTTTGTATACCAAGTACCTTGATTTGCCCCACCTGTGTCATAATCGCAGGATCAGCAAGTTTTCCAGTCAATACCAGCCAGATATTGATAGTACTTATCAAGGTTAAATAGCCGACAACGGAGGCAAAGACCGCGATCCCCTTATCTTTGTGGCTCATACCATACGCCACACCCATTGCAAATAAGAGAGGTATATTGTCAAACACAACACCAGCAATAGAACGGATACTCACTAATAAAGCATTGACTGTTTCATTCCCTAAAAAAGGAAAGCGTGCAATCATATAAGACTGAACTAAAGCACCGCTGATCCCTAAGATCATACCAATAGGTGCCAATACGCCGATAGGTAGAAGTAGAGTTCTACCAAAGCGCTGAATAGATTCGCTGAACTTTTTCCTGGCCATATTTTTTTCCTTATGACTTCTCGAATATAAAAGAATTACCGAGGTACTCTATCTTAGGGATTATAGGAAATGAATGACGCGCTGGTTTTAAATATTATCTCAGGTCACAACTTATGACTTAGGTCTTTTTATTAATGTTCAAATTAATCAATAATGATGAATAAATGATTTTATTCTATTAAATAATATTTATTTGAGAACAGAGAAGTAAGATTGAAAAGAAAGACTATTTTAGAATAAATGATGATTATTCTAACGGGATATATTAATACTATTCACGCTTTAATAATTAAAAGAGGATTTAATAAATCATATAGATGATGTTATCTCTTTTTAAAGTAGATTTTCCAGCTCATTAATTAATAAATCTACCAGCATAAAAAAGCCAATGCGGGATTTGGTATCATCTTTTTTTGTATCATGATTATCTGCAAAACAAAATAGAGCATGTGTTGCGTAACTAGTTAATTCATTAGTATTAAATGCTGTCATGCTAATGATATTGGCATCTTTTAACTGCACAATTTTTGCTGTCTCAATGATTTTCTTGGTTCCCCCAGAAAGGGAGATAAAGATAACCGTGTCATCTTCATTAACAAGACGCGTAAACGAGTCAGATAAGTTGTAATCATTAATAAAAAAGCAATGTAGACCTAATGCAAACAATAGGTGTTCAAGATAATACCCTACGGCTTTGCTTGTGCCTCTTGCAACAATAAAAATATTCCTAGAATGGCGTAAGGTTTTTGCACACTCCTGAATTTGTTCTTCGTTAATTAAGGTAAATGTTTTATGAATGTTTTTTTCTAACTGTTTTTTATAAGACGCCACATTAGTCTTTTCGACTTTATTTCTGGTCAAAATATAATTATTAATTTGGAATTTAAGCTCTTTAAATCCACTAAATCCTAATTTTTGCGATAAATTAATGATCACCGTTTTTGATACAAAGGTTTTGGCGACCAGATCATTAATATTTAAATACGGAATATCCGCAATATTATCGGTGAGATATTTTAATACTTTTTTTTCGCTGATCGTTAAATTGTCATAATTTTTTAAAAAATCCAGCATATCTCACCCAATAAATTCATCTAAAGCATTCTATGAAAACAACTAACATCAAAAAAGCAGTTCTGTTCTTTCTGCGAGTTTATGTGAAATAAAGTGCATAATGAGTATACGTTAAATCATACAGTTATGTAGGAGCAGAGTGATAATTTGTGAAATAGGATAATATTGGGCCCATATTTAATGAACCCAATACGTGTTATTCATTACCCCAACGATTAAGAAACATGGCGATATCATCAATGCGTTTTTTATCAATACCCGCTTCTTCTGCCATCTCTTGCTGAGCGCTCTCACTAATCTCTTCATTATTCATTAATCGGGTGAGTAGCAACTGGAAATAGAGAGCAAGCGCATCTTCTTCTGTCTTCGCAACAGGCTCTATCGATTCCATTGCATACTCTTCAACCATATCATAATATTTAAAGTGAATTTCATTGTTCATAAGTTGTTCCCAAGAATTAACGTTTATATTCGTCATACTTAAATTAATAAGAGTATATCTCTACATTCGCCTGATAACCTAAAATTCGCTATCATCCACTCTCTTCTTTTTTGCGGATAAGCTGATGTCTACGATTATCGATACTTTTATTGCCCCACCTTGCCATGATGAAATCGAGATCCTTTATCAAGACGAGCACTTAATACTTATCAATAAACCGACAGGGCTATTGAGCTTATCAGGAAAAAATCCACAAAATATCGACTCAGTACATTATCGATTAGTGAAGCTATTTCCTGAATGTACTCTTGTTCATCGACTTGATTTTGGCACATCTGGGTTAATGGTTGTGGCACGCAATAAGTCAATCAATGCTCTTTTGTGTCAGCAATTTAGCCAGCGTACTGTAACCAAAGTATACAACGCACTACTGTGTGGACATATAGATGAGAATGAAGGAATAATCGATGCGCCAATAGCAAAAGATCCGGCTCTGTTTCCGCGTATGTCGATTTGCCCTGTTAATGGCAAGCCTGCACGCTCTCGTTATCAGGTTATTGAGCGTTTTTATCATACATTAGAAGATGGAACATTATTGCCTTTAACACGCGTACAATTCACGCCTGAAACAGGGAGAACTCATCAACTTCGTATTCACAGCCAGTTTATCGGGCATCCTATTTTAGGTTGTGATTTATATGATGAGTATGACGGAGGTTTAATTAAAGAAACTAAACGGACTCAACGACTTATGCTTCATGCAAGTGAACTTCATTTTATTCACCCCATTAGCCAAGTGCCAATAAAAGCGTGCAGTGAGAGCCCGTTTTAAATAACAAGATTTACAGTTTAAGCGCTTTTACTGTTTCATCGATATCAAGTTCATCTTCAGTAAAAACAATTTCTGTTCCGTGCATTGTGGTGATCGCAAGTTTTCTCAACGTGCGCATATTATTGGCATTATCCGCTGATTTAGGTCTGATGCTATTCATTAAAGTACCGACAGAAAGTACAGTGTTTTCTTTATTGATATGCGTATCAGCAGATACTTCCTCACTATAAATTCGAAATGATTTAATGGATGTTAACTTAATTCGCTCACCAGCAATATAAACATACTTGCTATCAGGGATCACTTTCACAGCGTAAGCAGATAGGCCTTTAGTATTTGTGGTTGGTTCAAACGTGACGTTTGCATCTGTCTTTATCAAAGCAGGGTTGGCAACTTTAATCACATGAAAATAACGGTTATCACCGTTTTCATCTTTAATAAATCCAAAACCTTTATCTTCAAACCACTTTGTGATTATTCCGTTCATTGCCATTATTATCGCCTACTTAGTCATTTATCTACAAAAATTTCCTGATGCAGTATAAAGCACAATGCTTATACAGACTATGCCTGTGAGCGAATAAGCACTTTGCTTATTACCACATCAAATCATCTGGGATTTTAAAATCAGCATAAGGATCGTCTTCATCTTGTTCTGTCTCGCTAAGCGCGTTATTTAACAAGATACAGTCCACATCTCTTTGTGTAATTTTATCCGCTACACTTGCTGGAATAATTGCGTATTCCATTTTACCTACACTATCCAGACGAGCAATGGCAAGACGCCCACTAATCAATTGAGATTGTGTCAGTTTATCCACCACGATGTTTTTAATCACATTATTGTCAGTGAAGTTAAAATCAATATCACCTTTTGCTGGCGTAATTCTATTCATCTCAATCAGTTGCTTAACTTGCGCTTTATATTCTTTAGATAAAGCTGCTTGTTTTTGTTGTTCACTAAGCAGTTTATCGCGCTCAAGTTGGGCTTTTTTATTTTCTTCTACGGCTTCTCTTGCTTCTCGCGCTTGAACACGTGATTTTTTTGCCGTTCTTTGGACTTTTGCCATTTTTTTACTAGTCACAAGCCCTGCTTTTAACATCTGCTCTTGTAAGGTAAGTTTTGCCATTTTTATGCCTAAATTTGCTCAATCATTTTTGAAATTATACCTGTAATTTCCAAGAGTGCATCAGATTGTAAGATTGGTGGTTTATTAGAAAAAATAGGCCTTGTGAGATTTGAACCTATCCATGTATTTAGAGTATATTGGAAAAACTATCACCAAATCTTCTCTTATAACAGGTAATACTAACAATGGCTCTGATCCCAAAAAACTATGCACGTTTAGAAAGTGGTTACCGTGAAAAAGCACTGAAAATCTACCCATGGGTATGCGGACGTTGTGCGCGCGAGTTTGTCTACTCGAACTTACGTGAACTAACCGTTCATCATATTGATCACGACCATACCAATAATCCAGAAGACGGCAGTAACTGGGAGTTATTGTGTCTATTTTGCCATGATCATGAACACTCTAAATACACCGAAGCAGACCAATACGGCACAACCGTTATCGCCGGTGAAGATGCACAAGATGATATTGGTGCAGCAACCTATAATCCTTTTGCTGATTTAAAGTCGATGCTCAATAAGAAAAAATAGTATTAGTAATATCTGCAAATAATATAAAAATAACGCTGTTGATTTAGTGAATATAATAAAAATAGTAAGGCTCCTCTTTTTACTGATCTATTTCAGTAAGCCTTCCTATATTCTAGCACTCAACATTTTATCCATATTTAATTATCATAATGAAGTTTTTAACACTCATTTTATTAAAAAATAATTGGCAAATTAAATTCATTTAAATAACCAGATAACCAATACCATTAAAGAGTTATTTTCATTAGAAAACACAATCAATTTATTAAATAGAAAACCAATCACTCTACATCAAAAAAACCTTTGTTTTCTTTATATTAATTGGATCACATCTCAATATTTCTATATAACTTCTTAAATAAATTAATAATAAGTGCAATTAATTATGAACACCATAAAAGAAAACTATTTAAATAGTTTATTAACTTATAAGAAAACAATAAGATAAATTTAAACTCATTAGCAATATAATAAATCTCAAAATTTCAAATCAATACAAAATTACCTTGATTTCTTCATACTCACTTAGCTAAATTAAAACCAAGGAAAATCTAATTAAGTTATTATTTTAAATATTTATGGCATTACTTCTTATATATTAGCGATAAATAACATCACCATTTCATTACTGCTTGATATATAAAACTATTGGCTAACAATTAGCATTATTAGGAAGTTATTCAAACAATGAATAAACAACGTTATTTAAAATTGGGACTGTTCTTTTTTTATTTTTTATCTATTCCGTTAATTGCAGAGCCATATACTTCCCCTACACCGGCAGAACAAGCCGTGTCGATTGATGTTCGAGAACAACAGCGCCAACAAGAACGTGAACAAATATTACAACAGCAAAATAGACCCAATGTTGATACTCGCCTTTCTCACTCAGATATCGAACTTCCTGACTACCCTCTTAATGAAAAACCCTGTTTTTTGATTAATACCCTTACGCTTGAAGGCGAAGCTTCTCATGATTTCCAATGGGCACTAAAAGCGGTAAATGACGCTAAAGATCATTGCCTTGGTGGACAGGGTATTTTGTTAGTCGTGAACAAAATTCAAAATGAAATATTATCAAAAGGCTATGTCACCACTCGAGTTATGGTACAAGAGCAAGATCTTACACAAGGTCATTTAACGCTCACACTACAACCCGGTCGTATTGATACCATTCGTTTTGAAGATAATGTCTCGTGGCGTGCTCGTTTATGGAATGCGATCCCCACATCATCAGGCAATATTATTAACTTACGTGATATTGAACAAGGGCTGGAAAATTTTAAACGGGTACCGAATGTCACAGCAAATATTCAAATTGTCCCCGGCAAAGAAGATGCCACCAGTGATTTAGTGGTGAGTTGGCAAGAACAGCGCCCTGTACGGCTAAGTTTGGGGTTAGATGATAGCGGTTCAAAAAGCACTGGCCGTTATTTAGGTTCGGCGACATTGGCCATTGATGCACCTTTCTCTCAAAACGATCTGTTCTATGCCAATATCAGTAAAGATTACTTTGATCATGGTCCTTTTGGTAATCGCTCATATACGTTTAATTATTTTATTCCCGTAGGATATTGGTCATTTTCCGCAAATTATAACCATTATACCTATCACCAAAATATTCCTAACGCTAATGAAGTACTTCGTTATAGCGGCAAAAGTGACAATGCACAATTTACGGTGTCACGACTGCTATTCCGTAATCAATTTCATAAAACCACCCTGAATATACGTGCTTATCGTAAACATTCGACCAATGCCGTCAATGAGATTGATATTGACCAACAACATCGTCGTACCGCGGGATGGGAAATTGGGCTCAATCAACGCAGTTACTTCGGTACTTCTACATTAGATACCAACATTAACTGGCGTCGAGGTACAGCGGCATTTCATGCATTGCCCGCACCAGAAGAAGCAACTGATAGCGGCAGTGCAAGAACAGGTCTGTTTTTAGGTGATATCAATTTTAATCAGCCTTTTTCTTTGGGTAAGCAGCCTTGGCGCTGGAACACCTCATTACGTGGTCAATGGAGTCAACACGCGTTAACGCCACAAGACCGCATGGCGATTGGTGGGCGTTATACCGTGCGCGGTTTTGATGGCGAGCAAAACCTATCGGGTGAAAAAGCCCTGCTTTGGCGCAATGACATTGCGTGGAACCTGTTTTCTCAAGGACAAGAGCTCTATTTAGGTATCGACTATGGTCGAGTTGAAGGACAAAACACACGCTACCTCGTGGGACACCAATTAGCGGGTACAGCATTGGGTTTACGCGGCTCACTATGGTCTCGAATAAGTTATGACGTTTTTGTGGGTACACCACTTTATAAACCCGAAGGGTTCCATACTTCAGGTGCGACCACTGGTTTTACTCTTAATGTAGAGATTTAGTCTTTCTGTGGCAGTTATTCCCTTGGTTTAACTAATCCTTTCTCTTTTTTTTGGATTGTTGATTTTAAAGGTATTATTTATGAATAAGCATTGTTATCGCCTTATCTTCAGCCGTACCCATGGGGAATTACGTGTTGTTTCAGAATTAACCAAAAGTTGTAGTGCTGAAGCAGGACAAACAAGGGGCTCCCAAGGTGTACGTTTATGGGTAACACTACGTCGCACCATATTGTTATTATGGCTAGTTTTAGGCAGCAATAGTGCATTGGCTGATGGTATTATTGCCGATAATCGAGCACCTCAAAATCAACGTCCTGATGTTATTAATACGCAAAATGGTCTACAACAAGTCAATATTGTTGCCCCCAATAGTGCAGGCATATCTCATAACCAATACCGTCAATTTGATGTTGAGCAAAAAGGGGCAATCTTAAATAACTCTGTGGTAATGACGTCAACACAAACCGCAGGCATGATCCAAGGAAATCCTAATTTAAATTCCAATACAGCCCCTGCTCGTGTCATTCTCAACGAAATTAACAGTAATAATCCTAGCCAGATAAAAGGTTTTCTTGAAGTTGCTGGTAGTAAAGCACAAGTGATTGTTGCCAACCCAGCAGGCATTATTTGTAATGGCTGTGGCACCATCAATGCAGGAAGAATGACCTTAACAACAGGTAAACCCCAGCTCGATAGTGACGGAAGTCTAGTGGGTTACCAAGTTGAACGAGGCGTGATCCGCATTGAGGGGGGTGGCTTAAATGGTGATAGCCGCCATGATACTCAATATGTGGATTTATTAGCGAGAGCAGTAGAAATCAATGCCGGAGTATGGGCAAAAGAAAAAATTGATGTCGTTGCCGGTCGCAATAATATCGATGCACAAAATAAAGCTACCGCACTGAATAATAAAGAAAATAAAGACAGCAACATTCAACCGGAATTTGCCATTGATATGGGACAAATGGGGGGAATGTACAGCGGTCAAATTCGCATGGTGGGTACTGAAGATGGCGTTGGTGTTCGCAATCAAGCAGGTCACTTGCAAGCCGATAAAACCTTAACCGTTACCAGTAATGGACAATTAGTTTGGCAATCGACTAAAGCACAAGAAGCCATCACCCAAGCAGGTAGCAATATCATGTTATTGGCAAAAGGTGATATGACACACCAAGGTAAATTACATAGCGGTGGTGCATTACATGTTGAAAGCCAAGCAGGTGCGCTTATTCAATCAGGCACACTAGCCGCAGCGCGAGATGTCACCTTAACCGCTAAAAAAGAGATACAGACACAAGGTAATTTACTTGCTGGCAGCAATCTAAATAGCCAAATCAACCAAGATGCCAACCTTACCTTAAGCAGTGAAAATAATATTCGCGCTAATGGTCATTTGCTCAGTAAAAAAGAGATTAATGCAACAGCGAAGAATGTCGATTTAAGTCAAAGCCAAATTGCGGCATCGACGTTAACACTGAATGCCACACAAGGTGACGTGCGTTTAAATAACACGCAAATTGACACCAATAAAACAAATATTGTAGCAACAGGAGATATCTCGTCTCGACAGGCACAAATTAAAACCCAAAACTGGGATATCAATACCAATAATCTCTTTAACCAAAAAGGAATTTGGACACAAACGGGAAAAAGCGAAAGTGGTTTAGCATTACGCGGACAACTGGATAATACCGAGGGCAGCATTGAAGCCTATCAATTAAAACTCAATGCTGGCAGTCTACATAATCAAAACGGCCGTTTAGTTACACTTAATAGCGCAAAACAACATTGGCAATTTCAGGGTGAACTCAATAATCAGCAGGGCATATTAGGTAATAATGGCGCACTTACTCTCGATGCGAATACTATTAATAACCAATCAGGTGACATTAAAAGCCAATCGGAATTAACGCTAACAACAAAATCAGGCATTGATAATCAAAAAGGTCGCTTACTTTCAGGTCATGAGTTGGTTTTAAATACCAATAATATAATTAATAACCAATTAGGTACGATCAATAGTCGCCAAGTCGAGATTAAAACAGGCTCACTAAATAACACTCAAGGACAATTAGTTAGCCAAGACGCACTTACGCTTTCAACCACAAAAGCACTGAATAATAGCCAAGGCATTATCGCAGCAGGTAAAGCATTAACCTTATCCACACAAGGCGATTTGAATAATAAAAAAGGAACGATCCAAAGTGAAAATTTATTTAATCTCTTCGCAAAAAATATCGATAACCAAGAAGGACAACTACTTTCTAGTAAAAATATGGCATTAACAACGGAGACGTTAATGTCTGATAAAGGCAATATCAGTGCAAAAACACTTTCGCTTCAAGCCAACACCATCCGTAATATTGCTGGAAAGATCATTGGGCAAGAGAAGCTCGATATCACGGCAAATAAGTCGCTTGATAATACACTTGGCACAATACTGACGAATAAAGATCTGTCTCTTACCAATAGCGGCGATATTAATAATCAACAAGGTATTTTACAAAGTGGTGGCAATGCCAAAATTGAAGCCCAAAATCTTCAAAATAGCCAAGGAAAAATACTTGCTGGGCAACAAATCACACTAAATAGCCAAGAAAAACTCGATAACCAAACTGGCGAAATTAGCGCTAAATCACTTGTTATTACGACAAACCAATTAGCCAATCAGCAAGGTAAACTTGTTGCGACTCAAAACCTTGAGTTGACCTCTCATCAATCCATCAATAATACCCTTGGCTTGCTTGAAGCAGGTCAACATCTCATGGCAAAAACGCACGGCATTTGGAATAACCAACGCGGTGTTACACAAGCTGAAAGTCAGGTAGTAGCTCACGCTAATACGCTTGATAATACAGAGGGATATTTACAATCAGCAGATGCTCTCACCTTAAATACTGACGGCAATGTAATTAATACCGCAGGTAAAATCACCGCGCAGCAAACATTAGATTGGCAAGGCGCTGAAACCAGCCAATTTAATAACAATAACGGGATAGTACACAGTCATGGCGCTTTAACCTTCAAGGGCGGTCAATTAACCAATCAACAACAAGGTAATATTGTTAGCCTAAAAGCATTACAACTCTGGTTAAAAAACGATTTACTCAACCAAGACGGTAAACTCACTAGTCATGAAAATACCTTAATTAAGGCAAATAATGTTATTAACACTCAAGGTGAGATAAATGCATTAAATCAGTTAGATATTCAGTTGGTTAATCAACTGGATAATCGTCAAGGCCGCCTTTTTAGCCAATCATCACAATACTTACAAGCGGCTAATATTCTTAATATAAAAGGTTGGATAGGCAGTTTGGGCAGTTGGTCTGCTAAAACAGCTATTTTTAATAACCAAGCTGGGCAAATTCAAAGCCAAAAAGCAACGAATTTAACAGGTAATATCTTTAATAATAACAACGGTATTTTCCAATCCAACGATAATATTGATTTGCGTATTGCAAATAATATTAACAATACACAAGGCAAAATCAGTGCACAAAAAGCGATTAATGCACGAGGTGAACTGCCTCAAAGTAAAATTGATTCTATCCTCAATCAATCAGGGCAATGGTTAACTGGAAATACACTGACATTACTTGCAAAAAATATCGATAATTCACTGCAAGGCTTGCTGTATAGCCAAAAACAGATGCAGCTTCTGGTTGAAAATGAACTAGATAATCGCCAAGGAAAATTACAAAGCGCAGACGCTCTCTTATTAACGGCAAAATCACTACAAAATCAATCGGGGTCAATTGATAGTCAACAGGCTATTACCCTAACCTTATCGGGTTTATTGAATAACACCCTTGGTAAAATTAGAAGTCATCAACATCAATCAATTCACGCTTCCCAAGTACAAAATCAGCAAGGGCAATTAGTTTCAACACAAGCGCTAAATATTAAAACAACCCAATTTGATAACCACAATAACGGCATCTTAAGTAGCCAAGGAATATTAAATCTCACTACAGATACGTTAAACAACCGTGATAATGGTTTGATTTGGGGCACAACTCGAAATGAGATTTCTGCAAAAAACATCGATAACACACAAGGACGACTACAAAGTAACGACCGGTTATCACTGATAAATCTGACTTCGCTTGATAACCAACAAGGGAATATTTTAGCCAATGACAGCATTGAGATTAATGCCAAAAATCCTCCTTTCACTTCACCATTAGTTTTATTAAATCAACAAGGTGTAATCCAAAGTGGTAATAAACTCACGGTTAATACGCAGACCATCGATAATCAAGGTGGAACCTTACAAAGTCAAAATGCATTAACACTGACTGCGGCACAAGACTATATACAACGAGCTGGCGATATACTAAGTAGTAATCATTCACTCTCCCTTTCTATTACAGGCGCTTTTACAAACTTAACCCACTGGTTACTACCCAGTGAGTTAACAATAAAGAGCGCACAGTTTACCAACCAAGGCTCACTCGTCAGTAAAGCGCTTACTCTCACAAGCGATATTGCGCGCAACACCGGACGTCTTGAAGCAGATGATTTTGCTTTTAAGATAAATCGGTTGGATAACACGGCAACCTTAATGGGCGATAACGCAGTGATCAACGCGAACGTTATCGATAACAAAGGAAAAGATGCCGTTATCGCCATGACACAATCGTCGGATTTAACAGCGCGCGACAGCATAACTAATCATAGCGGTGCGATGATTTACAGTGGTGACAAATTATCACTATCAAGCGTACTGATTGAAAATAAAGCAAGTGTGATAGAAGCCGAAGGTGATATTTCGCTTAGTGCGAAGCAACTAAATAACTTACGTGAAGGCTTAAGTATTGAGCGAGAAGCTGAAACCAGTCATTACCGTTGGCATCGTTATAACTATTATTGGCGCTCTTTTGAAGTTGAGCATCATAACGATAGTCGCCAAATGGCACCAACGACTCAACAACTCACTTTTAAAAATGAGCAAGCTGCTATCGACAACCCATATGGTACGCTACTTGAAATTGACCCAAATAATAAACGAGCGCAAGTTAGGGTTAAAAACAATAAGGGGCAATTGACTGATATTTGGGTCAACTATCTCGCGTTAAAACCCAACAGTGATGGTAGTTATGCCATGACTTTCTATGAAACACGAGGTCATGCTAACCGCCAGAAAAATACACCAACCCCTTACCATAATACGGTGTGGCGTGAGCACAATCGTGGCTACAATGAAATTTGGGCTCCTGAACAACACCTTGATATCGATAATCTTCTTTATGTTAGTGACTATAGCGGCTTAAGAGAACGAACCGTATTTGGAACCGCCACTCGCGATAAATTGATTTCTGAAGGCATCGAAGCTCGTATTCTTTCCGGTGGAAAGATGAAAGTGAATGTTTCTGAGGTGCTTTTCAATGATGCGAGTACAATTATTTCAACGGGGAATCAATCCATTGAAGGTAGCGGAAAACTTGAGAACAAAGCCTATTCCGTTAATGAACATCGCCAAGAAAAGATTGTTGATCATTATGATATTAGTGGAAATCATTGGTACCCTTCATTTGATCATGATGAAACCACCGCATTAACTCCCATTGATAGCGTTATTTCAGGAAATGGTAATGTCACCATCAAAGGCATTTCCATTACCAACACCACGGTTAATGCGGCACAAATTAATGACATTGAAGCCGCATTAAAAGCAGTAGATGCGCAACGTGCTGAATTTGCACATAATCCCCTCGCCTTTCAGATCGAGGGGGCAAATAAACAGGAAGTGAATACTGATTTTATTGTCAGCGATAAAACAACGTTAACTCATTCTGATGCAACCTCACCACTCGAACGCCCTCTTTTACCTGCTGAAATTGCACTGACTGAAAAACAACATTTAGGCAATATCGCCACCGAGATCCCCAATAACGGACTCTTTCGACAACATTTATCGCCAGATAGCCCATTCTTAATTGTTACTGATGAGCGTTTTACTCGCCGCAGTAAATTTATTAGTAGTGATTATCTGCTCTCTCGTGTGGATTATTCACCTTCTCAAGTGCATAAACGATTAGGTGATGGAGCCTACGAACAACGCCTTGTTCGTGAACAGGTTTTAAAATTAACTGGACGCCCTTCTCTTTATGAAGGGGATGCGATGACGCAGTATCAATTCTTAATGAACAATGGTGCTAACGTCGCCAGTGATTTTAATTTACGCCCCGGAGTGTCATTAACGCCTGAACAAATTGCGGCATTACAACAAGATATCGTTTGGTTAGTCAGTGAATCGGTGGATACCGCACAAGGCTCACAAACGGTGTTAGTACCAAAAGTATACTTAGCAAATAAAACCTTAAACTTACTCAGCAGTGGTGCCATTGTCAGTGGTAATAATTTACATCTTTCTGCCAATAGCGTGAATAATGCTGGGCAACTACTGGCAAATAAAGGCATCGACATTGATGCCAAACAATTTGCACATCAAGGTGGCGATATTCATGCAGAAAACATTAATATTCAAGCTGATAGCATTACACTGAGTACCCATTTACAAGACGCCTTACGCCAAGCGTCATTAAGTGGCAGCAATATTTCGTTAAAAGGCAATGATATTCAGCTACAAGGCGCAAAACTGGATGCATTAAACGATATCAATCTCAATGCCCGTGATAATTTAGCCATCACCACCGCAAGAAGTACGCATTCAGGGGAAATTAGTGTGATTTCCGGCGCAATGGGTAATCGCACCAGTGACGGAATAGAACCAGCAGGAGAACACCGTCTCGCCCAAATAAGTGGTGAATGGCAACGCGCTCAAGGCAGCGAACTTAATGCTGGTGGTGATCTCAATTTAACCGCAGGAAAAGATATCACCTTGCAAGGTAGCCAAGCCAAAGCGAGTGAACAACTTACCGTCAATGCTGGCGATAGTCTCAATATTATTGCCGATAGCACCATCACCAAAACGCATCTTGAAGCCAATAGTAGTACCTCTTCTGTTAGCAATACTCGCGAAGAAGAACGTCTGCTATTAAGCACCTTAAGTGGCGATAAAGGGGTGATATTAAATGCAGGTAATGCACTCACAACACAAGGTGCTCAAGTTGATAGTCAAGAGAGCAAAATCAGTATTAACGCGCAGCATATTGATATTCATGCAGCAAATCAGCATCTTGAAGATCAAGATAACGAGCAAGTTAACAGTGGCAGTAAACGTAGTGACCGTGTGGTTGAAACCTCGCAAAATAGTGTTACTGGTAGCACGTTTAGTGGGCAACAAGGTGTCGATATTGTCGCACATAAGCATGATATCAATGTTACAGGCAGTACACTGCACAGTGAAAAGGGGGCAATTGATTTAACAGCTAAACAAAATATCACCCTTAATAGCGCAACAGAAACACAGAGTGAGTTTCTAGAACAACATTCAAATAGCAAAGGCTTTTTAAGCTCAAGCAGTACCCACATTGTCCAACATAACCACGTTACACGCGAACAAGGTAGCGTTATCAGTGGTGAACAAGTCAATATCAATGCAGGTAAGGATATTCAAGTTAGCGGCTCTTCCGTTGTGGCAGAAAATGATGTCACGCTAAAAGCGGGCAATAATGTAGATATTGTTGCAGCAACAGAAACGGATTCGCATTACTTACTGGAAGAGAAAAAGCGCAGGGGTGTCTTTAGTAATGGCGGTATTGGTTTCACCATCGGTCAGCAATCTTCTCGTCATCAAGTCGATGAACAAGGTACCACACAAAGCCAAAGCGCCAGCACCATTGGCAGTACCCAAGGTAATGTCAATATTACCGCCAATGATAAATTGCATATTGGTGGTGCTGATATTGTCGCCAATAAAGAGATCAATTTGACGGGTGATAGCGTTCAAATCGACCCCGGTTTTGATAAACGTACCCGTGAAGAGACCTTTGAGTCGAAACAAAGTGGCTTAAGTGTAGCGTTATCAGGCACCGTAGGCAGTGCACTCAATACGGCGGTGAGTACCGCACAACAAGCGAGAAAAGAGAGCGATGGTCGCTTAAGTGCACTACAAGGGACTAAAGCCGCACTCTCTGGTGTGCAAGCAGGACTTGCTTATCAACAAGACAGTTTAACTTCACAAGCCGCCGCCGCGAAAAATGCAGAAACAGGTGTGAAAGCCGGTGATGACGGCGCTGAAAAAGGCGCGACAAATACCATTGGTGTGAGCGTCTCTTATGGTAGCCAATCTTCGAAAAGCGAGACACACACTGAAAGTGCCGTTTCTCAAGGCAGTACACTCAATGCAGGGCAAAACCTCTCAATTACCGCCACAGGTAAAAATAAAGAGAAAACCAGCGGTGATATTGCCATTGAAGGAAGCCAACTTAAAGCAGGTAACGAAATCACCTTAAATGCGGCACAAGATATCCATCTCTCATCTGCGCAAAATAGTGAAAGCACTCAAAGCAAAAATAGCAGCAAAGGCGGCAGTGTAGGGGTTGGCTTAGGCGTAGGTGAAGGCGGTGCTGGTGTTAATCTTTCAGCTAGCGTAAATGCCGGTAAAGGTCGCGAGAATAGCAATGGCGTCACTCACACAGAAACCACCTTAAATGCCGGTAAGCAAGTGAATCTTACCAGCGAGCGCGATACAACGCTTAAAGGGGCACAAGTCAGCGGTGAACAGATCACGGCTAATGTGGGGCGTAATCTCACCCTAGAAAGTCAGCAAGATCGCGACCATTATGATGCCAAACAGCAAAATATTAGCCTTGGCGGCGGTTATACTCTCGGCTCTGGTAATCCAACCCTTAATTTTAGTGCGAGTAAAGACAAGCTACACAGCAATTACGACAGCGTTAAAGAGCAAACTGGGCTGTTTGCTGGCAAAGAGGGCTTTGATGTTAAGGTAAAAGAGCATACTCAGCTTGATGGCGCAGTGATTGCATCAACTGCCGATAAAGACAAAAACAGCCTTGAAACGGGCACGTTAGGCTGGAACGATATCCACAATAAAGCCGAGTTTGAAGCCTCACACAGTGGTGTCTCAATGAGTACCGGTGGACCTGTAGGCAAAGATCTGCTGAATAACATGGTCGGTGGATTACTATCGAACGCGAATAACCAAGATAATGCGCAAGGCACAACCAAAACCGCGGTTTCTGATGGTAAATGGCTTATTCGTGATACCGACAATCAAACCCAAAATATCACCCAATTAAGCCGCGATACTGAACATGCCAATGACGGCAGTATCAACCCGATCTTTGATAAAGATAAAGAGCAAAATCGCTTAAAACAAGCCCAGCTAATTGGCGAAATCGGCAATCAGGCGATGGATATTATTCGCACCCAAGGGGATATCGTGGGCTTAAAACAAGCACAAGCAAAACATCCAAACTTGAGTGTGAATGAGCTGCGTGAAACCAAAGAGTACAACCACGCGATGGAACGCTTTGGTACAGGCAGTGATTTACAAAAAGCCGCCCAAGCGGTGACGGGGACATTAACCGCATTATCTGGCAATAATCTTGCTGGTGCATTAGCCAGTGGGGCATCACCTTATCTCGCCACTGAAATCAAGGAACGGACTACAGTCGATGGTGAAGTCAATATCGCCGCGAATGCGTTAGCGCATACGATTTTAGGCGCAGTGACTGCCGAGCTGAATAATCAATCGGCTGTAGCTGGCGGTTTAGGCGCTGGCGGCGGTGAATTAGCCGCTAGAGTTATCGCCTCAAACCTCTACCCTAATAAAACAATCAGCGAACTTACTGAAAACGAAAAACAGCAAGTCAGCGCATTAAGCCAACTCGCCGCCGGGCTTGCGGGCGGAATATCAACCGGTAATATAGAAGGTGCTATTACCGCCGCACAAACAGGGAAAAATGCGGTTGAGAATAATTTTTTCAAACCCAAAGATCTACCACCGGGTATGGCTAGTTACGGGCAATCCGTATCATCATTAGCGATTTCAATGGCACAAAATGATAACAGTATAGATGAAATCAATGCAGCCTTAACGAAAGCAGTAAAAGGAACACACCCAGAGGGGCAAGATCCAGCACTTGGAATTTTAATCGCGTGGGGTAATTTGACAGGTATTCCGCTTGATGTATTTTTAACACAGCAGGAAATGACACCTGAAAAAGCTGCTGAAATATTAAGCAACACACCACCAACAACAGAAGCGAAAACACTTCAATTTGTGGCAGCGAAAGTTTATTTAGCATTTGCAAAAAGCGGTAAGGAAATTCCAAGTTGGGATGCAGGAATAGGTCAATATCGCTTTAAAGATACAGGTAAAGTGATTGATGTTAAGCATCCTAATGGTAAGTCTGATGGGAACTCATTGCCTTATGGAAAAGATGTAACTGTGGCAGTTACATTTCCTGACGGTATACACTTTCAAATAGAATTACCGAAACATTTGGCAACAATGGATAAATTTACCCAAAAAGCAGGGGTTTCAGGTGCTCATAACGCAGATGTGTTTTATAGCGCAGCCAAAGACAAAGGTTTACAGATTATTAGTGAAACGCCTACAGGCGTGAAAGGGATTACTCAAATTGAGTATAGGATACCGACAAAGGATGCAGCAGGAAATTTAACTGGTAACTATAAGGGTAGTGGCGCGGAGCCATTTAAGAAAACAGTTTATGACCCGAAAATCTATACCGACCAAAAAATGCTAGATTTAGGACAACAGGCGGCAGCTAAAGGTTATAAAGATGCGATGGCAAGTAAAAGTGGTCAAGCTAATGCAACAGTTGATGGTGTTACCTTTAGAATATATGTCGATAAATCAACGGGAATTGTAAAAAACTTTCATCCTAATTAAGAGGTAATATGATAAAAGAGCTTTTTAATCAACATGATATTGATAACGGTGTAAATATTATTGTTGCATCATATTTTGATCGTATGTATGAGGATGGTGATTTTTTGAAAGCTATAGAATTACTCTCTCAAAGAGGAGCACTAAATACAGATGGAGCATATTGTCATTTCCCTGACATGGATAATTATGATGAAACTGAACATTTTGAAGGTGTTGAGTTTGCTATTGGGTATCCTCCAACAGAAGAAGATACCGTCATTGTAACTGAAGAAACTTGTTATCATTACGTCAGATTAGCCTGTGAAAAGTATTTAAAACTTCACCCTGAAGCTCAGACGAGTATAAATAACTTACTATCAAAAATGCCAATGTAATAAAATAGAAGAAAGATGCTAATAATAGTTAGGGGTCTTCTTTATCCACATCTACATCACTCCTCAGCCAACTGGATAATCAACCGTCTGGCTTGGCGAGTGAGGGTGTAGTGCCTACCCACCTCAAATCCCAGTTCGTTTGACCACTTCTTCTTTAACTGTCAGTGTTTTTACATCAACGCCATTTAACTAAAAATCACACTGTGTCTGTAGCAAACAGATAGCGCCTATATCAAACAAAGACAACTTTTAAACAGACACCTTTATATAGAAGGTGCTGTTACCGCCGCACAAACAGGGAAAAATGCGGTTGAGAATAACCTGATGGGGGGTACTGAAGATGGGCAAGTTAAGTTTGCTCAAGCCCATGTCAGCGATATGATGTCTTGTTCAAGCAATCCTTCAGGAGATGCTTGTATTCGCGGTCAAGCCGTTGATAGTGCGTTAAAATTAGCATTAGTATCTGGCTTGGGGGCTAATGCTCTAATTGTTGTTGCAGATACAGCTGCCGCAGGTTGTTTGACGAACCCTGTACTTTGTGCAAATGAAGTGGGCACCTTCATTATTGAAACATTAGGTGCAGAGGCGGCTCCCGCAGGTATCGCGATTACAGGTACGGCTGGCGTTACGGCTAAACTGACAAAAGAACAACTCGTTGAACTTGCCTCTTTACAGGCTGTCGCTAAAAAAGATGGTGTTGAAGTTACGCCAGAAATTGTGAATAAGGTAATTACTGGAAAGGGAACGAGTGGTTCAGCAGGCGCAGAACAAGCGAATAATGCTGCAAATAATGCACTACCTAACGTCGATCAACTTAGCCAAGCGGCTGCTTCAGCAAACAGAAATGGCCTGACCGATGCTGGACGTGCTTTACAAAAACACGGTGGTCGGGAAGGTAGTGTATACACCTATACAGATCAGAAAGCAGCAACCTTGAATAAGGAAGCACAGAATATTGTTAATGACATTTTGACAACACCAGGAACAAAAATAGAATCTCGATATATCACTGAAAATAAGCAGCGGATCAAAGTCATTGAGGCTACAGCACCTGATGGTAGAGCGTTGAGATTTAATGAGGATGGCAGCAAGCTAATCGGGTTTAGAGAGCCATAAAATATAGGAGGATGTAATGTTAGAATATAGTGTTGGTAGTTCAATGAACAGAGACGATCTCTATGCCGAATTATCATTTAATCGGGTTCAGTTTGCAGAGATATGTTTATCTGAGGATAGAAAATCAGTAAATATAATTATTTACCCTGATCCAGAAAATATTTTTACCTTTGACTATAACGAATTTTTACAACTAATAGAAAAAGCAAAGGAACGTCTTTTACAGTTGGAGGCGTTAGGCTAAGTAGCTAGATAAACAATAAAAGATACCAGTTAACGGCTAGGATCTAGCCTTAATCTAGCGGTTAAATCACAGCTTAGGCCGTGCCTGCTTCTGTTCATACATCGTGCTGAGCAGGCCATCAATATGCTGCTCGGTAAGGCTTAACTCGTTGAGAATAGCCAGAACACTTTTTTTTGATCGCTTAGATGCTGAGTTATTACAAGATGCAATTAATTACATAGAATATGATGAAAAAGGCCTAGCATTTGAAACTATTTGTGACCATATCAGTGAATATAACATCCCCATAACATCGGAGGAATATCTATAGCAGTTGATATTGCTATTACAGCGACAGGAAAAACAAAGCACAACATAGTGGTGATATTGCCATTGAAGGAAGCCAAAACGAAATCACCTTAAATGCGGCACAAGCGGTGACAGGTGCATTAACCGCATTATCCGGCAATAATCTTGCTGGTGCATTAGCCAGTGGGGCATCACCTTATCTCGCCACTGAAATCAAAAAATTGACTACCGTTAATGGTGAAGTGAATATCGCCGCAAATGCTCTAGCACATACAATTTTAGGCGCAGTGACCGCCGAGCTGAATAATCAATCGGCTGTGGCTGGAGGTTTAGGCGCTGGTGGCGGTGAATTAGCCGCTAGAGTTATCGCCTCAAACCTCTACCCTAATAAAGCAATCAGCGAACTTACTGAAAGCGAAAAACAGCAAGTCAGCGCATTAAGCCAACTTGCCGGAGGAATATCAACCAGTAATGGAGTTTTCCTTAATAAGAAATTTATTCCCGCTCAGCCAACTAGAGTCCCTTTTCACTCTCTTACACAGAATGGTGTATACTTGCCGGCAAGAAATTTATTCACGGTTATTAATAATGAAAGAAATCGAAAAAACACAAATTAAACTTCTTAGCGACCGTTTAGACCTTATTCGCCACAAAATGGCAAATATCTCACTGACGGAAGAAGCAGAAAAATACGCAGAGTTTGAGAAAGAAAAAGCGGCACTGGAAACTGAAATCGTTCATCTGAAAGAAGTGCGTAACAAAAAACTAAGCAAAGAAGTACAGAAGTTGGTGGGTATGCCATTCAAACGCATCATCACTAAGAGAGAACAAGCGGATATTGGCAAACTGAAAAAAGCAGTGCGAGGACTGATCATTGTCCATCCAATGACGGCATTAGGTCGCGAAATGGGATTGGATGGTATGACCGGTTTTTCTAAGACTGATTTTTAGTTAGAAAATTAATCCACCTAAAACCTATAATGACCCACTAATACTGGCTGGTTCTTAATATACTTTTCATTGTTATGAACCATCAGTAAATAATTAGCCTTCAATATTTACTATCTCCACTTCTGGCACAGAGCTGATCCTGACAATTGGAGTTAATATAAAAAAGAATAGAATAACTCCTTTTTTACCTACCTCTTTTCAGCAAATCTTTCAGCGCAGCAATATTCGCCCTCGCCCCTTCTGCCTCTTTTAATTGACGACGCTTTTAAGCATAGATATCAAATATCTCTTTGGCTTTTTCATCTGCGGCTTTCTTACTCATTCCACCAGCGCCTTGTAATACTTCACGATCGTTGAAACTTAAAAACTGATCCAGCTTAGCGAAAAACGCCGTAAACTCTCGCCCAATGCGGGCGGGGATATAAGGCGAAAAGCCCGCAGGGCTTTAAAGATCAATCAGACGTTGACTGACTCTGAACGTAGGCTCTGAACGTTTCAATCGTTGCCCCTCCGGTGCTACAGACAAAGTACGATCTCGACCACAAAAGCCCCGTTTTACTTTGCATCCGTAAATGTGTGTTTTGCTGCCGGAGCAGGCGCGACGATACTGATTTCAGA
>NZ_JASVWV010000065.1:0-512 GCF_030286765.1 Proteus faecis | reverse complement strand
AAGAAGTAGGTAGCTTAACCTTCGGGAGGGCGCTTACCACTTTGTGATTCATGACTGGGGTGAAGTCGTAACAAGGTAACCGTAGGGGAACCTGCGGTTGGATCACCTCCTTACCTAAGAGATACGTATTATGTGCAGTGCTCACACAGATTGTCTGATGAAGAACGAGCAGAAATACCGGTATAGGCTTGTAGCTCAGGTGGTTAGAGCGCACCCCTGATAAGGGTGAGGTCGGTGGTTCAAGTCCACTCAGGCCTACCAAATCGCCTTGAATACTGCGTTGTGAAAGAACTCGTTTACTTTAAGTAAACTTCGTTATTTCACGCCTTGTCTCAAGTCGATTTATCTTGAAAAAGATAATGGTTGAAACACTGGTTATTTCGACTGCATTATGGGGCTATAGCTCAGCTGGGAGAGCGCCTGCCTTGCACGCAGGAGGTCAGCGGTTCGATCCCGCTTAGCTCCACCATAATCTCTTGAATATAAAATAATAATTCAGAGTATATTAGCAA
>NZ_JASVWV010000064.1:0-552 GCF_030286765.1 Proteus faecis | reverse complement strand
TCAGTACTGAACTGTCCGGAGAGACAGTTCATCTTCAGTCCGGGCGGGATATCAGTGTGTCAGGCAGCAATGTGGTCAGCAGCGGAAATCTGGCGTTGCAGGCCGGACGGGGGCTGGATATTACCACCGCAACGGAATCACGGGATGAGACTCACCGGCGTGAAGAGAAGAAATCCGGCCTGATGAGCAGTGGCGGTATTGGTTTTACCGTGGGTAAACAGTCACTGAAGCAAAGCACGGACAGCGACAGCCGGCTGAATAAAGGCAGTACGCTGGGCAGTACGGACGGAAACGTTGTGATGACGGCCGGCGGGGATATAAAGGTACATGGCAGTGATGTGGTGGCGAAAAAGGATATCAGCCTGACCGGTCAGTCTGTTGCGGTAACCGCAGCGGAAAACACACGCACGGAACTGACAAAAACTGAACAGAAGCAGAGTGGTTTTACGCTTGCCCTGAGCGGTACTGCCGGTGCAGCACTGAATACCGCAGTACAGACGGCCGGAGATGCAAAAGAAACGGATAACAGCCGCATTAAAGCCCTTCAGTCGA
>NZ_JASVWV010000063.1:0-552 GCF_030286765.1 Proteus faecis | reverse complement strand
TCAGTACTGAACTGTCCGGAGAGACAGTTCATCTTCAGTCCGGGCGGGATATCAGTGTGTCAGGCAGCAATGTGGTCAGCAGCGGAAATCTGGCGTTGCAGGCCGGACGGGGGCTGGATATTACCACTGCAACGGAATCACGGGATGAGACTCACCGGCGTGAAGAGAAGAAATCCGGCCTGATGAGCAGTGGCGGTATTGGTTTTACCGTGGGTAAACAGTCTCTGAAGCAAAGCACGGACAGCGACAGCCGGCTGAATAAAGGCAGTACGCTGGGCAGTACGGACGGAAATGTTGTGATGACGGCCGGCGGGGATATAAAGGTACACGGCAGTGATGTGGTGGCGAAAAAGGATATCAGCCTGACCGGTCAGTCTGTTGCAGTGACCGCAGCGGAAAACACACGCACGGAACTGACAAAAACCGAACAGAAGCAGAGTGGTTTTACGCTTGCCCTGAGCGGTACTGCCGGTGCAGCACTGAATACCGCAGTACAGACGGCCGGAGATGCAAAAGAAACGGATAACAGCCGCATTAAAGCCCTTCAGTCGA
>NZ_JASVWV010000062.1:0-567 GCF_030286765.1 Proteus faecis | reverse complement strand
GTTCTCCCCGGGAAATAGTTATTTTATCACTCATTTTTCCCTCCGGTCAGTAATCAGTGAGTCTGAGTTGTCTCATACCTGTTGTTTGTCTTTAGTACAATTTTAGGTTGATTTTTAATCGTTGTCTACATCTGGTGAGTTATGCACATATCCACGGTCAGCAAGCCAGTGAAACCCGATGCCAACAAGCAATCGGGTAAACGGAAGCGTACAGGGCATATGCCCTGGTGATGGCGGTGGGTAGGTGTATAACTCTTTTAATCTTGATAACACATTTGTTTTGTAAGTGGGTTTTATCCCTGATATGAACATATTGGGTATTTATCTGATTTAGCGTTATACTGACAGAGAGTTTAAATAACATTATGTTTATTAAAAATATTTGAGGGCAGGGATATGCATGATGATGTAATTAATGGTGTCCTTGATTGGGTTGAGGATAATATAAATATGCCTATCTCTCAGACTGATGTTGTTAAAAAATCAGGGTATAGTCAAAGATACTTTCAGGATATCTTTTTAGAAAAAACAAAATTAAGTATTGCTAAGTATATTCTGGCAAGAAAA
>NZ_JASVWV010000061.1:0-667 GCF_030286765.1 Proteus faecis | reverse complement strand
TGTCTAAAGAAAAATTTGAACGTTCAAAACCGCACGTTAACGTTGGTACTATCGGCCACGTTGACCACGGTAAAACAACTCTGACTGCTGCAATCACTACAGTTTTAGCTAAAACTTACGGTGGTGCTGCTCGTGCATTCGATCAAATCGATAACGCACCAGAAGAAAAAGCTCGTGGTATCACCATCTCTACTTCACACGTAGAATATGACACACCAACTCGTCACTACGCACACGTAGACTGCCCAGGTCACGCCGACTATGTTAAAAACATGATCACCGGTGCTGCGCAAATGGACGGAGCTATCCTGGTTGTTGCTGCGACAGATGGCCCAATGCCACAAACTCGTGAGCACATCCTGTTAGGTCGTCAGGTTGGTGTTCCTTACATCATCGTATTCCTGAACAAATGTGACATGGTAGATGATGAAGAGTTACTGGAATTAGTAGAAATGGAAGTTCGTGAACTTCTGTCTCAGTACGATTTCCCAGGTGATGACACTCCAGTAATCCGTGGTTCAGCGCTGAAAGCACTGGAAGGCGAAGCAGAGTGGGAAGCAAAAATTGTTGAATTAGCAGAAGCACTGGATTCATACATTCCAGAGCCAGAGCGTGCAATTGACAAACCATTCCTGTTACCAATTGAAGACGTATTCTCAATTTCAGG
>NZ_JASVWV010000060.1:0-757 GCF_030286765.1 Proteus faecis | reverse complement strand
CGCTTCATTTTTACCTGTTTTAAAAAAATAACGAATATTATTTATATTGAATTAATTGTTAAATAATAAGGAGCTGCAATGAAAAAAACTTGCTTACTTATCTCATGTTTTTCTTTATGGCTTTTAACCGGATGCTCTGTACAGGAAATCACTGAGTGGAATCAGAAAATCAGTGATCTGGGTCATCAGGTCAGTAATACCATGACCGGAGGAAAACAGGAACGAAGTAAAAAAGCGACTGATATGACGATTCCGGTGGATATTGATACCGTTGCATCCCGACTGCGACGCTATTATGGTTTTACGGATGTGAATACTCAGATTGCAACACTTCAGAGAGGGACTGTTAACGATCAGTGGGCCGCAGAAGCAATTGCCGCTGAAGGACATACATTTGAAGCAACACCGGGTAGTTATTATAAATTCGGGCGTAAGCTGGGCAACAATAATCCACTGGATGAAGTGATTCTGGAACTGGAAAAGAATGGTGCAGGGACACGGGTATATGTGGTTTATCACTCCTCGTTCAGCGGGCATTTAACGGAGGAGTATGTGGATCCGCTATTTAAGCAGATAAGGGATGTCGCCTCCGGCAAAATCAGATAAATGACATTCAGGTTGTTTTCCGGGGAAACAGGAACCGCATTTTTATTGTTTCTCCGGGAAACATACAGACAGGTAAGTCAATGAAACTATTTTTATGCGAAAAACCGTCTCAGGCCAAAGATATTGCCCGGGTGGTCGGCGCTCATCAGCG
>NZ_JASVWV010000005.1:0-239580 GCF_030286765.1 Proteus faecis | reverse complement strand
ATTAAAGCGTTAGTGTTAAAAATAACATTAATCGCAAAAAGAATACGCGGAGCGGTAGTTCAGTTGGTTAGAATACCTGCCTGTCACGCAGGGGGTCGCGGGTTCGAGTCCCGTCCGTTCCGCCAACTATTTAGGGGCGTAGTTCAATTGGTAGAGCACCGGTCTCCAAAACCGGGTGTTGGGAGTTCGAGCCTCTCCGCCCCTGCCAGTTACCAATTAAGTAATAACAAAATTTATACTTCTTTGTAGCCCAGTTAATTAACTGGGCTTTTTGTTATTTGTATATGCTCAATATTTACTGCACTAAACTCCTTTCACCTAACCTACTAATGCTCTTCTTTTACCAATACCTATCAGTAATATTCTCTGTTATATGTCGTTAAAATATATGTAATGAAAATTTTAGAGATAAAGCTTAAATCCAAAGGTGATTCGTTTTAATACTATGAATGAATGGCTATAGGGTAGATTTAAGCTTTATTGATGATTTATTGGTTGTTTTAATAGCTGTTGTATCAATACTTGTTGATCACTAGTATTTAGCCAAACCGCAAATAAAGGTTTTTGAATAATTTCTGTTGAGGCTGGTACTAGATCTGAATAGAGATCGAGCCAATGTGTAGGCAGGAATGCAACTGCTCGTGTTGTTTTCATTAACTGATAAGCAATCATTGCAGAGTTAGTGGTTAAAATAGGCTCAATCTTTTGCACTGACTCATTAGGAAGAAAAGGCTGAAAATCAGCACTCCATTCAATCTTGATAAATTGTACTATTTCTTCTGTTTTATGTGATGCTATTTTCATCAACTGAAAAGTAATATCACCAATAATTTTACTTTCTAATTCATCCATCTTGGGTGCTTCAGTCGTAAAAAGAAGATCTAGCTCTCTTGCATGAAGTTGTTTTACAAGAGACTGCCGTGTAGAGACTCTAGATTCGATTCTAAGCTCTTTTTTTTCTAGATAAGACTCCTGTAACCAAGATGTTAGATATGCTTCCCAGAGTGATGCTGTGGCGCCAATTGATAGCTCTGAATGTTGAGAAGCATGGCTAATCTCTTTTTTGGCGAGAAGCCACGTATTCATTAACGATTCAGCATAGGGGATCAGTCTTTCACCCGCGACAGTTAAACGAATATTATTACGATGGCGAGTGAATAGATTTGTGCCTAATTGTGTTTCCAATTGTCGTATTCTAAAACTAACCGCAGACTGCGTTAGATAAAGAGATTCAGCGGCTCGTCCAAAGTGTCTAGTCTTACTGACTTCCAAAAAGGTTTTCAGTAATTCGGTATCCACATCTATCTCCAAAAAAATTTGTCGTTACGATTTAAATATTTTGTTTTACAGAACCGCATGACTATCTAATACTCCGCGCCATAAGTATGACGATAGAGAATTAGGAGTGTGTCAGATGGCAGAAAGTTTTATCACGACTAATCGTTTTTTTGACAATAAACATTATCCGCGTGGTTTTTCTCGTCATGGCGATTTCACTATCAAGGAATCCCAGATATTGGAACGTCATGGTCAAGCCTTTAATGAGCTTGATTTAGGCAAACGAGAGCCTACAACTGAAGCGGAAAAATTATTTGTTGCCATGTGTCGTGGCGAACGAGAAGCAGCAACGATCGAAGAAAAAATTTGGAAGAAATATACGAGTCGTATAAGTCGTCCAAAACGTTTTCATACATTATCGGGTGGAAAGCCACAGCTCGATCCATCTGATGACTATACCGATTCTGATGATTAATATCATTAGTTTTAGTAAAAAGGAGCGTTTTTTCGCTCCTTTTTATTTACCCATCTAATTGCTTTTGTAAATAGATCATTAATCTATCCATTGCACGAAAGCTTAATGCTTCAATTAAATGATTTCTCTGTATTTTCTCTTCATTTTCGAGATCTGCAATAGTCCTCGATACTCTTAAAATTTTATGCCAAGCTCGTATCGATAGTCCTAATTTATTAAGCGTATCTTCAAGAAAAGTGGCATCACTGGTATTTAATGAGCAATAGTTTTCAATCTCTTTTCCGGTGAGATAAGTATTCACTTTTCCACATCGTGAAAATTGTCTTTCTCTAGCCTTTAGAACTCGTTTTCTAATTGTTGAACTATTTTCAGTGGTAAATGTAGGGTGAATAAGCGAACCTTGAGGAAGAAGTGGCATTTCGACAGATAAATCAAACCTATCTAAAAAAGGTCCAGAAACCTTGCTTAAATAGCGCAGGATCTGTTTTATTGGTGCTCGATTATGATTACCTTGATAATGCCCTGTTGGGCTTGGGTTTAATGCACCGACCAATAATACATTAGCAGGATAGCTTATTTTGGCTTTTGCGCGTGAAATAGTAATTTCTCTAGCGTCTAGAGGTTCACGTAATGCATCGAGTACACGACGCTCAAATTCTGGCAATTCATCTAAAAATAAAATACCGTGATGTGCTAATGTAATTTCTCCTGGTTTAGGTAGAGAACCACCTCCTGTTAAAGCAACAGCAGAGGAAGTATGATGTGGGGCTCTAAATGGTCTTGTTGGCCATTTTCTCTCATTAAATGTCAGGCCTCTTAAGCTGCTAATGATTAATACATCAAGTGCTTCTTTAGCGGTTAAGGGGGGAAGAAGCGTACTTATCCTTTGTGCTAACATTGTTTTTCCTGTTCCTGGTGGACCAAGAAATAAAATATTGTGATTTCCTGCTGCTGTGATTTCCGCTGCTCTTTTTGCATTATTTTGACCAATTATATCGCTCATATCTTTATTATCTTGATTTTTAATTTCCTCATTAATAATGAAACTTTCTGTTTCAATTAATGGCGTATTATTTTCTAGATAATGACAAATCTCTAAAAGATGAGAGGCCAATAAAGCTGATTTATTGGGTAATAATGAAACTTCAGTTTGATGTTCTGTTGATACAATACATATTCGACGATCTTTTGAGGCACTAAGAATTGATGGAATAACCGCATTAACTCGTTGTAATTTTCCAGAAAGTGCAAGCTCTCCAATAAACTCATAACACTCTAATTTATTTGATTTTAATTGTTCTGATGCAATGAGTATTGCTAGTGCAATAGGTAAATCATAACGTGCGCCTTCTTTGGGTAAATCGGCAGGTGAAAGATTAATCGTTATTCTTTTTGCGGGATAAATATATCCGCTATTAATTAATGCACTCCTTACTCTATCTTTTGCTTCTTTTACGACAGTTTCAGGTAATCCAACTAATGTTAATCCAGGTAATCCCTGACTAATATGTGCCTCGATAGTAATAAGTGGAGCTGATATTCCTAAAGAAGCACGCGTATATATTATTGCTAATGCCATTTTTTATTCTCCATTATTTTTTTCTTTTTAAATTATTTTTTCTTTTGTGTTAAATGGAGAGTTAAATAAATGCGAGATATCTCAAGAATAATGTAATTTATTGAAATTTAACATTTAATTTATTAAATAAATAATTTAATAAATTAATATAAATATAATGAAAAATGCCATTAATTTTTAACTTGGAATAATAAAATGCAATAGTAGAAAAAACAAAATAACCTGTTCTTACTTAGTGTTAATAACTAAAAAATAAATACTTTATAGATTAATACTCTGCTGTGTGTTTGTGGTATAAAAAAACACATGAAATTCATGATGTTAGATTTTTTTTAAAAATAAACATTGTCAATTCTAAAATATCATGATAACTCTAAAAGGACAGAGTGAAAGAAAACACAACACAATATTACAAACATACATTTTAAATAAGAAAAGAAATTATAAAACTATGAATACTATCGTCCTAGTGATTAGCCTAATTATTATCAGCGTGGTGGTGATTATTAACCCACCGTGCGGGGCTGCACTAGGACGAAGAAAGGCTAACTAAACTAGCCGGATCTCTTAAAAACCCCCGCACCGAAAGGCGCGGGGGTTTTTTTTAAGCCTGAGTTTGAAAAAGAGATTGAGTGGAAAATAAATTTAAATTAAACAAGAAGTTAAGATGGCAGGGTGAAAGAATGAATGGAGCACAGTGGTTAGTACAGGCATTACGAAAACATCAAGTCGAGACAGTCTTTGGTTATCCTGGTGGTGCGATTATGCCTGTTTATGACGCACTCTATGATGGCGGTGTTGAACACATTTTATGTCGTCATGAACAAGGTGCTGCCATTGCTGCTATCGGTTTCGCCCGCTCTACTGGTACAACGGGGGTTTGTATTGCGACATCAGGCCCAGGCGCTACTAATGTTATCACTGGACTTGCTGATGCATTGTTAGATTCTGTGCCTGTTGTTGCTATCACTGGGCAAGTTGCTTCCGATTTGATTGGGACTGATGCATTCCAAGAAATAGATGTTTTAGGTCTTTCATTAGCATGTACGAAACATAGCTTTTTAGTGTCTACCGTTGATGAATTACCTAGAGTGTTATCAGAGGCATTCTCTATTGCTTCTCAAGGTCGCCCTGGACCGGTTTTAATTGATATTCCTAAAGATGTTCAATTGGCTGATGCTTCCCATTTATCAAGTTATGAATTACCAGAAGAGCAAGAATTTCCTTACCCAACACAAGAGCTGACTCAAGCTAAGCTGATGTTAGCAAAGGCAAAAAAACCAATTTTGTATGTCGGTGGAGGGGTTGCCATGAGTAATGCAGTGGCAACGTTAAGAGAATTTGTGAAGCAAACAGAAATCCCGGTTGTTTCCACTTTAAAAGGGCTAGGCTGTGCTGATGCATTAGATGCCAATTATCTCGGTATGCTTGGTATGCATGGCACTAAAGCGGCAAATTATGCCGTTCAGCGTAGTGATTTATTAATCGCTGTTGGTGCACGTTTTGATGATCGCGTAACAGGGCGATTAAATACTTTTGCACCTAATGCCAAGGTTATCCATATCGATATCGACCATGCAGAATTAAATAAATTAAAACAAGCTCATGTTGCATTGTTGGGTGATGCGAAAGAGTTGTTACCTGCTTTGTTTCAGCCATTATTTATCGCTACTTGGCAACAAGAAGTACAAGAATTAAAAGCAGAACATGCATGGCGTTATGATCATCCAGGTTCAGCAATTTATGCGCCTTTATTATTAAAACAATTATCAGATGCAAAACCTGAAAATACGGTTGTGACAACAGATGTTGGCCAACATCAAATGTGGTCAGCACAACATATGACGTTTGATGCACCTGAAAATTTTATCACTTCAAGTGGGTTAGGCACCATGGGGTTTGGTATTCCTGCAGCAGTAGGTGCTCAAATTGCTAGACCTGATGCATGTGTTATCTGCGTATCTGGTGATGGTTCTTTTATGATGAATGTGCAGGAGCTGGGCACAATTAAACGTAAACAATTACCTATCAAATTGGTGTTATTAGATAACCAACGTCTTGGTATGGTTCGTCAATGGCAAGAGTTATTTTTTGAACAACGTTATAGCGAAACAATTTTAACAGATAACCCAGATTTTGTTGCCTTAGCCAAGGCCTTTGATATTCCTGGGCAACGTATCACAGAAAAAGCACAAGTTGCTGATGCAATAAAATGTTTATTAGAGAGCGATGGCCCTTACTTATTACAGGTATCTATCGATGACGCAGAAAATGTCTGGCCTTTAGTCCCGCCGGGCGCAAGTAATGATGAGATGATGGAGAAATCAAAATGAACCAACACAATATCACAATTGAAGCCCGTTTTTGTCCAGAGATCTTAGAACGTATCCTAAGAGTTATTCGTCATCGTGGTTTTCATATATGCTCAATGAATATGAATATCACAGAGAGCAACAATATTAACTTAAGCCTGACGGTGAGTAGTCAGCGCCCATTAGAACTTCTGTGCAGCCAGTTAACAAAATTAGCTGATGTTGCAGGTATTCAAGTATTACATCAACAGAAAGAAAAATTACGATTCATGAATGCACTAAGTGCCATGTAAGGATAAAAGAATGACAAAGCAAGCTGATTATATTTGGTTTAACGGTGAAATGGTTCCATGGGCTGAGGCAAAGGTTCATGTGATGTCTCACGCATTGCATTATGGTACTTCCGTATTCGAAGGTGTGCGTTGTTATAATTCTCATAAAGGTCCTGTGGTATTTCGCCATCGTGAGCATATGCAACGTTTACATGACTCAGCCAAAATCTACCGTATGCCTGTTGAGCAAAGTGTTGATGAGTTAATGGAAGCATGTCGTGAAACCTTACGTAAAAACAAATTAGTCAGTGCTTATATTCGTCCATTAGTTTTCATTGGTGATGTCGGTATGGGTGTTAATCCTCCGGCAGGTTATAAAACAGACGTGATCATTGCTGCATTCCCATGGGGAGCATATCTCGGTGAAGAAGCTTTAGATAAAGGTATTGATGCAATGGTTTCTTCTTGGCATCGCGCTGCACCAAATACTATTCCAACTGCAGCAAAAGCCGGTGGCAACTATTTATCTTCATTATTAGTGGGAAGCGAAGCTCGCCGTCATGGTTATCAAGAAGGGATTGCATTAGATGTTCATGGCTACTTATCTGAAGGTGCAGGTGAAAACCTATTTGAAGTAAAAGATGGTGTTATTTTTACGCCTCCATTTACTTCATCAGCCTTACCAGGGATCACGCGTGATGCCATCATCAAATTAGCAAAAGATCTCGGTTATGAAGTGCGTGAACAAGTACTTTCTCGTGAATCACTTTATCTTGCAGATGAAGTCTTTATGTCAGGAACAGCTGCAGAGATAACGCCAGTACGTAGTGTTGATGGTATTCAAGTCGGTATTGGACGTTGTGGCCCGGTGACTAAATCAATTCAAAAAGCCTTCTTTGGACTGTTTACTGGTGAGACAGAAGATAAATACGGCTGGTTAGATCCAATAAATTCATAAACATAATCAAATAATTTTATTTAGCGGGTAGATCGTTCCCTGCTCGCTTTATTTATCGCAGGAGTGTGAAAAATGCCTAAATACCGTTCAGCGACAACGACACACGGTCGTAATATGGCTGGAGCCCGTGCCTTATGGCGTGCAACGGGAATGACTGATGCTGATTTTGGTAAACCCATTATCGCTGTTGTGAACTCATTTACGCAATTTGTACCAGGTCATGTACATCTGCGGGATTTAGGAAAACTCGTTGCTGAGCAAATTGAAGCCGCTGGTGGTGTTGCTAAAGAATTTAATACCATTGCGGTTGATGACGGTATCGCAATGGGTCATGGTGGCATGCTTTACTCTTTGCCATCGCGTGAACTTATCGCTGACTCTGTTGAATATATGGTTAATGCGCACTGTGCTGATGCGATGGTGTGTATCTCAAACTGCGACAAGATCACCCCAGGAATGTTAATGGCCTCTTTACGCTTAAATATCCCTGTTATTTTTGTTTCGGGAGGCCCTATGGAAGCAGGTAAAACAAAGCTTTCAGATCAACTGATCAAGTTGGATCTAGTTGATGCCATGATCCAAGGGGCGAATCCAAATGTCAGCGATGCTGATAGTGAGCAAATCGAACGATCTGCTTGTCCGACGTGTGGATCGTGTTCGGGCATGTTTACCGCAAATTCCATGAATTGTTTAACAGAAGCTCTGGGGTTATCTCAACCTGGAAATGGCTCATTATTAGCGACACATGCAGATCGTGAAACGCTGTTTATCAACGCAGGTAAGCGTATTGTTGAATTAACCAAGCGCTATTATGAAAAGGATGATGAATCCGCATTACCGCGCAATATCGCTAAAAAAGAAGCTTTTGAAAATGCGATGATCTTAGATATTGCAATGGGGGGCTCAACAAATACGGTTCTGCATTTATTGGCAGCCGCGCAAGAAGGTGATGTTAACTTCACCATGGAAGATATCGACAGACTTTCTCGCCAAGTTCCTCATTTATGTAAAGTCGCACCAAGTACACAAAAATATCATATGGAAGATGTTCATCGTGCTGGTGGTGTTATGGGTATTTTAGGTGAGTTAGACAGAGCAGGATTACTTAATCGCAATGTTAATAATATCTTAGGATTAAGTTTACCAGAAACATTATCGCAATATGATGTGATGTTAACACAAGATGAGCAAGTAAAATCGATGTTCAAAGCAGGCCCCGCAGGTATTCGTACAACGAAAGCTTTTTCACAAAATTGTCGTTGGCCAACTTTAGATATGGATCGTGAAAATGGCTGTATCCGTAGCAAAGAACATGCTTATAGCCAAGATGGTGGATTAGCCGTGCTATCAGGTAATTTAGCTGAAGATGGCTGTATCGTTAAAACGGCGGGTGTTGATGAAGATAATCTCATCTTTAGTGGCCCAGCAAAAGTATATGAAAGCCAAGATGATGCAGTAGAGGCTATTTTAGGTGGCAAAGTGGTTGCTGGTGATGTAGTTATTATCCGCTATGAAGGCCCTAAAGGTGGTCCTGGTATGCAAGAGATGCTGTATCCAACTTCTTATTTAAAATCTATGGGGTTAGGTAAAGCTTGCGCATTGATTACTGATGGTCGTTTTTCTGGCGGAACATCGGGTTTATCCATTGGGCACGTCTCGCCTGAAGCAGCAAATGGTGGCGTGATTGGTTTAGTTGAAGAAGGCGATATTGTTTCTATCAATATTCCAACTCGCGAGATCTCCTTAAAGGTGGATGATCAAACGTTATCTGCACGTCGTGATGCCCAAATGGCTCGCGGTAATAAAGCGTGGACACCACAAAATAGACAGCGCCAAGTTTCGTTTGCTTTACGAGCTTATGCCTCTTTAGCCACTAGTGCGGATAAAGGTGCGGTGCGTGATAAATCTAAATTAGGGGGCTAAGAATGGCTGCTTTTAGACCTTTAAGTTCAGCACCAAGTAGTGCTGAATATTTGAAAGCGGCGCTGAGTGCACCTGTTTATGAAGCCGCAATAGTCACTCCACTTCAAGAAATGACAAAAATCTCTGCACGTTTAGAGAATACAATTTTAGTTAAGCGTGAAGACCGACAGCCTGTTCATAGCTTTAAATTACGTGGTGCTTACACCATGATTGCAGGGCTGACTCCTGAACAAAAGGCGAAAGGTGTTGTGACTGCTTCAGCGGGCAACCACGCTCAAGGTGTTGCTTTGTCAGCGAATCGAATGGGGGTAAAGGCATTAATCGTAATGCCAGTAGCAACGGCGGATATTAAAGTGGATGCTGTTCGCCAATTTGGTGGAGAAGCGCTACTTTATGGTGCCAATTTTGATGAAGCAAAAGCGAAAGCTATCGCACTGTCTGAAGAGATGGGATATACCTTTGTTCCACCTTTTGATCATCCTGCAGTAATTGCAGGACAGGCAACACTCGCAATGGAACTCTTACAACAAGATGTTCATCTCGATCGTATTTTCGTACCCGTAGGAGGGGGCGGTTTAATTGCTGGCGTGGCTGTATTAATCAAACAACTTATGCCAGAAATTAAGATTATCGGTGTTGAAGCAGAAGATGCGGCATGTTTAAAAGCAGCGTTAGAGGCTGGGCATCCTGTTGAATTAGCTCGGGTAGGCTTATTTGCAGAAGGTGTTGCTGTTAAGCGTATTGGTGATGAAACTTTTCGTTTATGCCAGAAGTATGTCGATGATGTGATTACTGTTGATAGTGATCAAATTTGTGCAGCAGTAAAAGATTTATTTGAAGATGTGCGTGCAATTGCAGAGCCTTCAGGCGCATTGGCATTAGCAGGACTTAAAAAATACGTAGAACAGCACCAGATCAAAGGTGAGCGTCTAGCTCATGTGCTTTCCGGTGCAAATGTGAATTTTCATGGGCTACGTTATGTTTCTGAACGCTGTGAGCTAGGCGAAAAACGTGAAGCGTTATTTGCTGTGACTATTCCAGAGCAAAAGGGCAGTTTTTTACGTTTTTGTCAGATCTTAGGGCAGCGTGTAGTGACAGAGTTTAACTATCGTTATAGCGATGCGGATCCTGAAAATGCACGTATTTTTGTCGGGGTACGTTTAAGCCAAGGTTTACAAGAGCGAAAAGAAATTTTACGCGAGCTAACGGCTTCAGGTTATCAAGTCGCTGATCTTTCTGACGATGAAATGGCAAAACTTCATGTGCGTTATATGGTGGGGGGACGTCCTAATAAATCGCTTAAAGAGCGTCTATTTAGTTTTGAATTTCCTGAGTCCCCGGGCGCTTTAATGAAATTTTTAAAAACATTAGGGGCTTATTGGAATATCACATTATTCCACTATCGTAGTCATGGCACTGATTACGGGCGTGTGCTGGTGGCGTTTGAACTCCCTGAAACCGAAGGTCGTTTCGAGCGACATTTAGATGCATTAGGTTATGAATATCATGATGAGACAGGAAATCCTTCTTTTCAGTTATTCCTGTCACCACAAACGACAAGTTTAGTTGTGGAGTAATCGCCAAAAAGCACTGATCACTGGCTCTTGAAGGCGTTTGTGTGATCCGCAAACGCCTAATTCGAAAGGTTCTACCATTGAAATATTATCCAATGAAGAGATGCGATTACGAACGGGCTCTGGGCAGTTATCAACGACAACTTGCGGAATAAGTGCAATACCACAACCTAACGCAACCATTGAGACAATCGCTTCATGTCCTGAAACAGTCGCATAAATTAAGGGATTATGGATGCGGTGGCGTTTAAACCATAATGCAATTCGTTGTCGTGATGGACCATGTTCAGGAATGATAAAGGGAATATTAAGCCAATCGGGGTTCTCTTGTGTTGCAAGATGGCGAACATTACAAGGCAGGGCTGGCACAATCAGTACTAATGGAATTTCCCCTATTTTTTCAAAGCAGATATTTTCAGGTAGCTTTTCAGGTTTTCCTGCAATACCTAAATCCGCTTCATCAGATAGCACTTTATCGACGGCATCAGCCGCATCTCCAGTAGTGAGTTTTATTTCAACTAATGGATTTTCTGCACGAAAACGGTCAAGAATAGGTGGTAAGTGGCTGTAAGCTGCTGTTACAGAACAAAATAGTCGTAGTTCACCAGAAAGGCTTGGGCTATTTTGGTTTAGCGTATGCTTCAGTTGCTTATATTGCAACAAAGTCTGTTGAGCATAGCGCTTTAATTGTTCGCCAGCATCAGTGAGCGTGACTTGTCGGTTATCACGTAAAAACAGTGGGTGACCTAAGCTCTCTTCAAGGCGTTGAATTTGGCGTGAGAGCGTGGAAGGGCTGACATGCATCGCTTGTGCCGTTTTGGTGAAGTGACAACTTTCAGCTAAATGTAGGAAGAGTTTGAGATCGCGAATATCCATTGTCATCCACCTTAGGTGATAAAAAAGAACGTTGCATTTTTTGCAACACTATCTTGTAAATATATCAATTTAAGCAATGGCTTTCATCCCCTATAGTAAAGTCATGTAGCACCTCACAAAGAGTGAGGATAATAATAGCAAACACATACACAACGATTTTGGAGTCCCTTATGGCAAATTATTTTAATACACTGAATCTGCGTCAGCAGTTGTCGCAATTGGGTAAATGTCGCTTTATGTCGCGTGAAGAATTTGCTGATGAAGCAAATTACTTGAAAGGCAAAAAAGTCGTTATCATCGGTTGTGGCGCACAAGGCCTTAACCAAGGTCTAAATATGCGTGATTCAGGCTTGAATATCGCGTATGCCTTACGCCAAGAAGCGATTGATGAGAAACGTGCATCATGGCGTCGCGCGACCGAAAACGGCTTTGAGGTTGGAACCTATGAAGCGTTGATCCCTCAAGCAGATTTAGTGGTTAACTTAACGCCAGACAAACAGCACTCTGCTGTTGTTCAAGCTGTTCAACCACTGATGAAATCAGGTGCAGCATTAGGTTACTCTCATGGTTTTAATATCGTTGAAGTTGGCGAAAAAATTCGCGATGACATCACCGTTGTGATGGTTGCACCAAAATGTCCGGGCACAGAAGTTCGCGAAGAATATAAGCGTGGTTTTGGTGTTCCAACACTGATTGCTGTTCACCCTGAAAATGATGCAAAAGGTGAAGGTATGGCCATCGCGAAAGCATGGGCAGCGGCAACAGGTGGTCATCGTGCGGGTGTTTTAGAATCTTCTTTCGTTGCCGAAGTAAAATCTGACTTAATGGGTGAGCAGACTATTCTGTGCGGTATGTTACAAGCAGGCTCTCTGTTATGTTATGACAAAATGGTTGCCGATGGTGTTGAACCTGGCTATGCAGGTAAATTGATTCAGTTTGGTTGGGAAACCATTACAGAAGCACTCAAGCAAGGTGGTATCACCTTGATGATGGACAGATTATCTAACCCAGCGAAAATCCGTGCCTATGCATTATCAGAGCAACTGAAAGAGATTATGGCGCCACTGTTTGCGAAACATATGGATGATATCATTTCAGGTAAATTCTCTGAAACGATGATGGTTGACTGGGCAAATGATGATAAAAACTTGCTGACATGGCGTGAAGAGACTGGAGCCAGCGCATTTGAAAATTATCCTGAATATGAGGGTAAAATCAGTGAGCAAGAGTACTTTGATCACGGTGTCTTAATGGTTGCAATGGTTAAAGCTGGTGTTGAATTAGCCTTTGATACCATGATTGAAGCAGGGATCTTTGCAGAGTCAGCTTATTATGAATCACTGCATGAGTTGCCATTAATCGCGAATACCATCGCTCGTAAGCGTTTGTATGAAATGAATGTGGTTATTTCTGATACCGCAGAATATGGCAACTATCTGTTCTCATTCGCTGTTGTTCCTATGCTGAAAGAGTTTATGACAACATTGCAATCTGGTGATTTAGCGAAGAAAGTTCAAGATAATGGAACAGATAATGCACAATTACGTGATATCAATGAAGCCATTCGTCAGCACCCAATTGAAGCGGTAGGTAAAACGTTGCGTGGGTATATGACGGATATGAAAAAGATTGCTGTCGGTAACTAATTTTTCGTCGCTCTTTACGCGATAAGTGCGTTGGCTACACTCGGTTACCCAAGCCACATACTCATGTATGCTCCTTGGGATAACCTCCTTTGCCACCTTCTTCTCTCGTAAATCGCTTAGAAAAATAAGCGTAAGATCCAAATTTATTGAAAACCGTGTTTCTTAATGAAATACGGTTTTTTGTTTTGATAATTTTAGGGAAAGTTGAAAGAGGGAATGACTCAAGACTTTGGTTGATTTCTGCTACAATTATTCCCCGTTATGTTCTTGGTTAATGAAGTTTGGAAAAAGTATGCGATTAAATCCTGGTCAGCAAAAAGCAGTGGAATATGTGTCAGGCCCTTGTTTGGTCTTGGCTGGTGCGGGCTCAGGTAAAACACGGGTTATTACCAATAAAATTGCACACCTTATTCGTCAATGCCAATACTCAGCAAAGCAAATTGCAGCGGTTACGTTTACCAATAAAGCAGCACGTGAAATGAAAGAGCGTGTTGCTCAAACCTTAGGTCGACAAGAAGCGAAGGGGTTAATGATCTCAACGTTCCATACCTTGGGATTAGAAATTATTAAACGTGAATATAAAGCACTCGGTATTAAAGCGAAATTTTCATTGTTTGATGATCAAGACCAATCCGCCTTGCTCAAAGAATTAACGGCTGATTTATTAGAAGAAGATAAAGATTTACTTTCCCAGTTAAAGAGCCAAATCTCTAACTGGAAAAATGACATGCTTACGCCAGAACAAGCAATGGGAATGGCGAGATCACAACAAGATCATACATTTGCCGAATGCTTCCGACGTTATGAACAACATTTGCGTAGTTGCAATGTGCTCGACTTTGATGACTTAATTAGCCGACCGACTATGTTATTGCGCACGAATGAAGAAGTGAGGGAGCGCTGGCAAAGACGTATCCGCTATTTGCTGGTGGATGAATATCAAGATACTAATACCAGTCAATATGAATTGGTTAAATGGTTGGTTGGCGAAAGGGCTCGCTTTACGGTTGTCGGCGATGATGACCAATCCATTTATTCATGGCGTGGCGCTCGCCCTCAAAATTTAGTGTTATTACAAAAAGATTTTCCACAACTTAATGTGATCAAGCTTGAGCAAAACTATCGCTCTTCTGGGCGTATTTTAAAATCAGCGAATATCTTGATTGAGAATAATCCCCATGTCTTTGAAAAACGACTCTTTTCAGAATTAGGTTATGGTGATGAACTGCGAGTTTTAACGGCGAATAATGAAGAGCATGAAGCTGAGCGTGTAGCTGGTGAATTAATTGCCCATCACTTTATTAATAAAACTAATTATAAGGATTATGCGATCCTTTATCGTGGTAATCATCAGTCTCGTATTTTTGAAAAATACTTGATGCAAAATCGTATTCCTTATCGTATTTCAGGTGAAACCTCTTTTTTTTCACGAGAAGAGATAAAAGATATTCTAGCCTATTTACGCGTTATTACTAATCCTGATGATGATGCCGCATTTTTACGTATTGTGAACAAGCCTCGTCGTGAAATCGGACCTATGACGATCCAAAAATTAGGTGAGTGGGCAAAAGTTCGAGATAAAAGCTTATACAATGCCTGCTTTGATTTAGGGTTAAGCCAAACATTAACAGGCCGAGGCTTGAATTCATTACAAGCATTTTCACAATGGATGTCGCGTATAGTACAAAAATCAGAACGAGAGCCACTATTAGCTGTGCGTGATTTATTGCATGAAATGGATTATGAAAGTTGGTTATATGAAACCTCAAGTAGTGCGAAAGCTGCAGAAATGAGGATGAAAAATATTAATCAGCTATTTTTATGGATGAGTGAAATGCTTGAAGGTGATGAATTACATGAGCCTATGACGCTTTCCCAAGTCGTTAACCGTTTTACCTTGCGTGATATGATGGAGCGAGGAGAAACAGAAGAAGAGTTAGATCAAGTTCAGTTAATGACGTTACATGCCTCTAAAGGTCTTGAATTTCCTCATGTGTTTTTAGTGGGAATGGAAGAGGGGATATTGCCACATCAAAGTAGCATTGATGAAGATAATGTAGAAGAAGAAAGACGTCTTGCTTATGTGGGAATTACTCGAGCACAAAAAACACTTACGTTTACGTTATGTAAAGAACGGCGTCAATATGGTGAATTAATCAAACCTGATCCAAGCCGCTTTCTTTATGAGTTACCTCAAGATGATTTGAATTGGGATACCAATAAAAAGAAAGTGTTAAGTGCAGAGGAAAAACAAGAGAAAGGGCAAAAAGGTGTTGCAGGATTAAGAGCGATGTTGGCAAGGCATAAACCGGAATAGCGTAGAGAACAGTAGATAAAATAAACCCCTTGGCATATTGATCGCCAAGGGGTTTTTATTTTTGTATAAGTAAAAAGGTTAACTTATACGAGAGCTATTTTGTTCTTCAATCATTAAAGACCAATGGACATAACTCTGAAGTTGGATCTCTTCTTGGAGATTTTCAGCACGCAATGGATGATCATTAAGCCATTGATATGGCAATGTAATAATGAGTTTTTCATCTTCAGTGCGTAATCGTAATTCTGGGAGCGTATCATCTCGGCGACGGCTAGCAAAAATGATGGCTAATCGCAGTAAACGCACTAGTCGATTGGCTTGAGTTATCGGCAGGGCATTTTGATGATTAAGGGGGGCAAGATCGATGATCCCAGTTTGGTTTTTTAGCAAAGAAGCTAATAAACGTCGTTGGGCAGGAGTATATCCTGGTAAATCAAGATGAGAGATCAGATAGCTTGCATGTGAAGGTGCTTGGCGGAAATCGACACTTAGGCCAATTTCATGTAATGCACTAGCGCTATTAAGCAATTCACGGCAACGATTATCTAACTGCCAACTTTTACTGACTTGGATAAAAAAGTGTTCTGCCAGTTGTTGAACTCGATGTGCTTGCTCAATATCAATTTGAAACCGGCGCTGGACATTACGAAGAGTACGTTGGCGGATATCTTGCTCAATAGGAAGATGCAACATTCCATAGACTAACCCCTCTCGCAATGCCCCACCTGCTAAGATCATATTGTCGATATGCAGTGTTTCAAATATGGCGATTAAGATAGCAAGCCCACTTGGAAACACTAAAGCGCGTTCAAAAGTAAGTCCTTCAATTTCCAGTTCTTCTAGTTTTCCACACTCAATGGCTTTGTATTTGAGTCGCTCAAGCTTAGGTAAAGTGATTAATTCATCCATACCTTGAGCAATCATGATCTCTTGTAATGCTTGTACAGTACCAGAGGCACCCACACACACTTGCCAGCCTTGCTCAATTAATTTATCTGCCACTGGGGCGAGTATCGCTTTGGCTGCGTCTTGTGCTTTAGCAAAATTTTCTTGGGTTAAAGAGCGATCAGTAAAATAGCGCTCTAACCAAGTGACACAGCCCATACTTAAGCTCATTAATTGCGTCGTTTTAGCACCCGTACCAGTTACCAGCTCTGTACTACCCCCACCAATATCGACGACTAAACGTTGCTCTGCACCACCAGTAGTATGTGCAACGCCACGATAGATAAGGCGCGCTTCTTCCTCACCACTGATAACATGAACAGTATTACCTAATATTTCAGACGCTTTTGCGACAAAAATATCCGCATTCTTAGCAATACGTAATGTGGCTGTTGCTACGACTCTGATTTGTTCAGCTGGAATATCACGTAGATATTCAGAAAAAAGTCGTAAACATTGCCAACCGCGTTCCATTGCCTGCTCTGACAATTCATTTTCACTGTTTAGGCCTGCAGCGAGTCGAACTTTACGTTTTACACGGGAAAGCACTTGTATAGAGCCCGCGATTTCTCGAACGACTAACATATGAAAACTGTTAGAACCTAAATCAATAGCAGCATAAAGTGATGAGGATTTCAGCATAATTTATGGATGACTCGGGCGTTTATTTCGGTTGTTACGTTGAGTATTATTTCCTCTATTATTTCGCGCAGACGCATTATTGCGACGAGGCTGACCTTGGCGAGGACGGTGACGGCGTTTAGGCTCAGGGAGATCAGTTAATAACGCATCACTATTATATTTACTCACAGGAATAGCATGTTGAATATAAGTTTCAATTGCTGGTAAATTCAGTGCATATTCTTCACATGCAAGGCTGATTGAGTTACCACTATTTCCAGCGCGTCCTGTTCTACCAATACGGTGAACATAGTCTTCACAATCATCAGGTAAATCATAGTTAAAAACATGAGTTACTGATGGAATATGAAGACCTCTAGCGGCAACGTCAGTGGCAACCAAAATATCAAGATTACCTTGGGTAAAATCTTCTAAAATGCGTAGACGTTTTTTCTGAGGTACATCACCTGTTAATAAACCAACGCGGTGTCCATCGGCGACAAGGTGTGCCCAAATGTCGTCACAGCGATGTTTTGTATTGGCGAAAATAATACAGCGATCTGGCCATTCTTCTTCAATTAATGTTTGAAGAAGACGCATTTTCTCTTCATTTGAAGGATAAAAGAGTTCTTCTTTTATGCTAAAACCTGTTTTTTGTTCAGGTTCCACTTCAACATATTCAGGATTATTCATCTGCTCAAAAGCCAGTTCTCTTACACGGTAAGAAAGCGTTGCAGAGAACAGCATATTCATACGCTCAGTGGCAACTGGCATACGGCGGAAGATCCAACGAATATCTTTAATAAAGCCGAGATCGTACATTCTGTCAGCTTCATCAAGTACCACAACTTGGATTGCGTTAAGGTTAATATGTCCTTGCTTAACGTAGTCAATTAAACGACCTGTTGTGCCAATAACAATATCGACACCATTACTTAATACTTTGAGTTGTTCGTCATAGCCATCGCCACCGTAGGCGAGACCCATTTTAATTCCTGTACTTTGCGCAAGCTCTTTAGCATCAGAATAAATCTGCACAGCTAATTCGCGTGTTGGCGCCATAATAAGTGCACGAGGTTGATTAGTTTCATGCCCTTCTTTAGCAGGGTGTGTTAAAAGATAATGAAACGTTGAGGTTAAAAATGCCAACGTTTTTCCTGTTCCTGTTTGGGCTTGCCCGGCAATGTCTTGACCTTTCACAGTGATAGGTAACGTCAATGCCTGAATTTGTGTACAATTAGAGAACCCTTTTTTTTCAAGGGCTTCTATCACTTTGGGATGCAAGGCGAAGTCGGAAAACTTCTTTTCTGTCAAATATGTTTTGCTCATAATGTAATAGAATATCAGTTATAGGTTGCATTACAAAAGTTTATCCGCTGAAATGCAGACAGACTTTTGTTATTTAATGTTACACTGGTACGGTCAATATTATTCTTTGGAGTAGAACAATGAGCGATAAAATCCTTCACTTATCTGACAGCAAATTCGATGCTGATGTATTAAATGCAACCGGCCCTGTGCTTGTTGATTTCTGGGCTGAATGGTGTGGCCCATGTAAAATGATTGCTCCTATTCTAGATGAAGTTGCAACAGAATACGCTGGTAAATTAACAGTTGCGAAGCTAAACATCGATCAAAACCCGCTGACAGCACCAAAATACGGTATTCGCGGTATTCCTACACTAATTTTATTCAAAAACGGTGCAGTTGCTGCGACAAAAGTAGGCGCATTGTCAAAAACTCAACTGAAAGAGTTTTTAGACGAAAATATCTAATTTGATTTAGATATCAAAAATAAAGTAGGACGTTTAGATCTTGTCAGTATTTCTGTTATTGACCGCTAGACGTCCGCTTCGAAGCATGGTAAGTTAGCGCCACTTACTTACATAATATATCGGATCTACTTGTCAATATGATTAGACATGATTAAATAAGTCTGAGATATTGAATATCAAGCGTGCAAAGTAATAGAATTGAATAACATGATATGATATTTAATCTAATATGATATTTAATATAAGTAATCTGAATTCATCTAACCAGTCAAGTTGCCTTAGAATAATCTATAGTATTCAAGGAATATAAATTTTTCCAAAGTATGTTCCTAACCCATAAGTTGAAAGTACACTCATGCATCACGAAAATGAATGTCACTTCTCTGGGATAAAGCAGACTGGTCTATATAGTATTAACACTCTCTAACATTATCATTTTAGTTATACCTTTATGTTAGAAAGTTATAATCTGTAATTTTACACATGACGAAACTGACAGCGATTCGCTGTTATACTATTCACGTTCATAGTTCGAGAGTTACCCCGAGTTATTAAGAACCCACCATTATGAATCTTACCGAATTAAAAAATACGCCGGTATCAGAACTGATAGCACTTGGCGAAAATATGGGGCTAGAGAACCTGGCTCGAATGAGAAAGCAAGACATTATTTTCTCTATCTTGAAGCAACACGCGAAAAGTGGAGAAGATATTTTCGGTGACGGTGTGCTGGAAATATTGCAGGATGGCTTCGGCTTCCTACGTTCCGCAGACAGTTCCTACCTTGCTGGTCCCGATGATATCTATGTTTCTCCAAGTCAAATTCGCCGTTTTAACCTTCGCACTGGTGACACCATCGCAGGGAAAATTCGTCCTCCTAAAGAAGGTGAGCGTTATTTTGCCCTCCTAAAAGTTAATGAAGTTAACTTTGATAAACCAGAAAATGCCCGCAGTAAAATCCTCTTTGAAAACTTAACACCTTTACATGCTAATAATCGTTTACGCATGGAGCGTGGTAATGGTTCAACAGAAGACTTAACCGCGCGTGTTCTTGACTTAGCGGCACCTATTGGCCGTGGTCAACGTGGTCTTATCGTTGCTCCACCAAAAGCAGGTAAAACCATGTTGCTGCAAAATATTGCAGCAAATATTGCTCATAACTACCCCGATTGTGTATTAATGGTACTTCTGATTGATGAACGTCCAGAAGAAGTGACAGAAATGCAACGCTTAGTTAAAGGTGAAGTTATTGCGTCAACCTTTGATGAACCCGCTTCTCGCCACGTACAAGTTGCAGAAATGGTGATTGAAAAAGCGAAGCGCTTAGTTGAGCATAAAAAAGACGTTATTATCCTGTTAGACTCCATCACACGTTTAGCGCGTGCTTATAACACTGTTGTTCCTTCATCAGGTAAAGTGTTAACAGGTGGTGTGGATGCAAACGCATTACATCGTCCTAAACGTTTCTTCGGTGCGGCTCGTAATGTTGAAGAAGGTGGTAGCTTAACTATCATTGCTACAGCATTAGTCGATACGGGTTCTAAGATGGATGAAGTTATCTACGAAGAATTTAAGGGTACAGGTAATATGGAATTACACCTGTCTCGTAAAATTGCTGAAAAACGTGTTTTCCCAGCAATTGATTACAATCGTTCTGGTACACGTAAAGAAGAGTTACTGACGTCTCAAGATGAGCTACAAAAAATGTGGATCTTGCGTAAAATTATTCATCCAATGGGTGAAATTGACGCAATGGAATTCCTCATTAATAAGTTAGCAATGACTAAGACCAATGAAGAGTTCTTCGACTTTATGAAACGTTCATAAAGTGTATTAACAAAGTGATTGAGCTGAGAATAGGATTAAAATAGTGTGCTCTATTACAGAATAAGTAATATCACCTCAATTTATATGCTGTTAAGCTCGTTTATTTTGTAAGAATGACGATATGATGAAAACGCCACAATAGTTGTGGCGTTTTTTGTTTTTTATGGATGTAATCCAAATTTAGATTGCAATATTTTAGTGAGATGTTGGTATATATATTGCATGTTTTGGTAATTGATAAAAATAGCGATGGCATCAATAAAAATAGTTAAGGAAAACTTATAATTGATGAGGGGTGGTGGGTTTTGAATAAACTCGTCGTGGTGAGGCTGGAAAAAGAATAAAAACACATGGAAGCGTAAAATAACCAGCTATATTTATTATAGAGAACCGTACTGTGGATATACTAAAAATGAGCACAAGCGTTTTTTATGTGTTCTTATTTTCTTTCGCATTTTTATTCTTGGCTCGTAAAATTGCAAAGAAAATTGGACTCGTAGATAAACCGAATTATCGTAAAAAACATCATGGATTGATCCCCCTAGTTGGCGGAATATCAGTCTATTTTGGTATTGTTTTCGCATTTTATATTTCAGATATCTATATTCCTCATAAGGAATTGTATCTGGCATGTGCGGGACTTCTTGTTTTTATCGGCGCATTAGATGATCGCTTCGATATAAGTGTCAAAATTAGAGCAACAATCCAAGCTTTTGTTGGGATCGTGATGATGGTGGGGGCGGGGTTAAAACTCGACACACTAGGTCATGCTTTTGGTCCTTGGGAAATGCATTTAGGGCCTTTCGGCTATATTGTTACACTTTTCGCGGTTTGGGCAGCAATCAATGCCTTTAATATGGTTGATGGTATTGATGGGTTATTAGGCGGTCTTTCTTGTGTCTCTTTTGGTGCACTTGGTATTTTATTATATCAAGGTGGCAACTCCGCTCTTGCATTCTGGTGCTTCTCATTTATCGCGGCAATTTTACCTTATATCTTTTTAAACTTAGGCGTTTGCGGTAAAAAATTCAAAGTCTTTATGGGCGATGCGGGAAGTACACTGATTGGATTTACTATTATTTGGTTATTGGTTGCATCCACACAAACTCAGCCTCGCCCAGTTAAAGCAGTAACTGCATTATGGATAATTGCTATCCCTCTTATGGATATGGTGGCAATTATGTACCGTCGTTTACGTAAAGGAATGAGTCCTTTCTCTCCAGACCGTCAACATATTCACCATTTGATTATGCGTGCAGGTTTTACCTCCCGCCAAGCTTTCATTCTGATTACATTGTCAGCCGCGTTATTAGCCGCGATTGGTATTATCGGTCAGAACCTATCATTTGTACCTGAATGGTTTATGTTGGCATTATTCTTGCTTGCATTTGTTATGTATGGTTATTGCATTAAACGCGCGTGGCGAGTCGCTCGTTTTATTAAACGACATAAGCGTCGCTTACGTAGAGCAACACAACAGCATTAATATAAGCAGAGGTTTTTTAACGTGATGAACTCGGAAAATAACGCCTCCCGACAGGGTGATCAGCCAGATAATGAACTCGATATTCGAGGTCTTTTTTGTGCACTTTGGTCAGGAAAAAGCTGGATTATAGGGTTCGCTCTGCTTTTTGCCGTGATTGCACTGGGTGCATCTTATTTGATGCAACCCAAATGGAGTGCGATCGCAATGACAGAGAAACCAACGATTAATAACTTAGGCAGTTATTATTCGCAATCTCAATTCTTGCGCAATCTTGATACACAGATTAATCCAGCGGCACAAACCTCCGCTTTAACTATTTCAGATGAAGCTTATCAAGAGTTTATTACTCAGGTTGCTGCATTTGATACACGTCGTGAGTTTTGGTTGCAAACGGATTATTTTAAACAGCGCAAAGAGAGTGATGAACAGGCTAATGCTGCATTATTGGATGAGTTAATTAACAATATTCAATTTACGCCTGCCGATGAGAAAAAATTAGTTAATGATCAACTGAAACTTATCGCAGAAACATCAAAAGAAGCGAGCCAATTATTAAATGAGTATATTGCTTTTGCTAATAAAAGAGCATCTACCCATCTTAATGATGAAGTGATAACAGCTTGGTCGACTAGAACTCAATCAATGAAAGCGCTAGTTAAACGCCAAGAAATGGCAGCTCAATCTGCGTATCAACGCCAAATTAACTTATTAGAGCAATCAATCAAAGTGGCTGAGAAACAAGGTATTTCTCAAAAACAAACCTCGATTGCGATTGATGAGTTACCGGATTCTAAACTGTTTCTGTTAGGTGTACCTCTGTTGCAATCACAGCTAGAAACTTTAATCGCCACAGGTGCTGATTTTGATAGTGATTACGATCAAAATACGGCAATGTTAGCGACCCTTACTGTGGGCGCAAAATTACAAGACAACTTCCAAACTTACCGTTTTCTACGTACCCCTGAAGATCCTGTAAAACGAGATAGCCCTCGTCGTGCCTTTATGATGGTACTTTGGGGCGCTATTGGCGTTTTAGTGGGTGCAGGTGTTGCATTAGTAAGACGCAGTTCATTAAAAAATAATAATTAAATTTTGTCATTGATGACAATAACGAGACATCAGGTGTTTCGGCACCTGATGTTGTGAGAATAAGGGCATATTGCTTTCCCAAAAATAAGCAATATAACAATGAAAAAAAGAGAGCCACTGTGAAAGTGTTGACTGTTTTTGGCACACGCCCTGAAGCGATAAAAATGGCACCTTTAGTGCACGCTTTAGCAAATGATGATTCGTTTGAAGCGAAGGTATGTGTTACGGCCCAACATCGAGAAATGCTTGATCAGGTATTAAATCTTTTTGAGATCAAACCAGATTACGATCTCAATATTATGAAACCAGGACAAGATTTAACGGATATTACCTGTCGTATTTTAGAAGGGTTAAAACCAGTATTAGCGTCATTTCAACCTGATGTTGTTTTAGTACATGGTGATACAACAACGACTATGGCTGCAAGTTTAGCCGCATTTTATCAACGAATTCCAGTCGGACATGTGGAAGCTGGATTACGTACTGGCAATCTTTATTCCCCTTGGCCTGAAGAGGCAAACCGCACCATTGCAGGACATCTTGCAATGTATCATTTCGCACCAACAGAAACTGCAAAATTAAATTTGGTACGAGAAGCGGTCGCGGATAAAAATATTTTTGTCACAGGAAATACGGTAATAGATGCGTTGTTTTGGGTAAGTGATAGAGTGATGGGCAATCAAACACTCTTAAATGAGCTTGCTGTACACTATCCATTTATTCAGCCTGACAAGAAAATGATCTTGGTAACAGGACATCGTCGAGAAAGCTTTGGTGGTGGTTTTGAACGGATCTGCCAAGCTTTAGCTGAAATTGCATTAGCACACCCAGATGTAGAAGTTGTCTATCCTGTTCACTTAAACCCTAATGTGAGTGAACCTGTTCAACGTATCCTTCATGGTATTGATAATATTAAGCTAATACAACCACAAGACTACCTCCCATTTGTTTATTTAATGAACCATGCTTACCTTATTTTGACCGACTCTGGTGGAATTCAAGAAGAAGCTCCTTCATTAGGTAAGCCAGTTCTTGTGATGAGAGACACGACAGAGCGCCCAGAAGCAGTTGAAGCCGGCTCTGTTCGTTTAGTGGGAACAGATACTAAACGTATTGTTAGCGAAGTAACCTCTTTATTGACAGACGAAAACGCTTATCACCAAATGAGTAAGGCGACAAACCCTTATGGTGATGGTCATGCCTGCCAACGTATTCTTGAAGCATTGAAAAAAAATCAGGTGACATTATGAGTTTTGAAACTATTTCTGTTATCGGCCTCGGCTACATTGGTTTACCTACAGCGGCAGCTTTTGCCTCTCGTAAAAAAAGCGTCATCGGTGTTGATGTTAATCAGCATGCAGTTGATACGATTAATAAAGGTCAAATTCATATTGTTGAGCCTGATCTTGATAAAGTCGTTAAACAAGCGGTTGAAGAAGGTCATTTAAAAGCCTATACCACGCCACAGCCAGCAGATGCTTACCTTATTGCTGTACCTACACCATTTAAAGGTGAGCACGAGCCTGATTTGGCTTATGTTGAAGCAGCCGCACGCTCTATCGCACCTGTACTGAAAAAAGGTGATCTTATTATTTTAGAATCAACCTCACCTGTTGGTTCTACTGAAAAAATGGCAGAGTGGTTAGCGGAAGCTCGTCCAGACCTAACATTTCCTCATCAACAAGGTGAAGATGCGGATATTGATGTTGCTTACTGTCCTGAGCGTGTATTACCTGGTCAAGTAATGATTGAACTTATCCGCAATGACCGTGTTGTGGGTGGTATGAACCGTAAATCGTCAGAGCGTGCAAGCGAGCTATACAAGATTTTCCTTGAAGGTGAATGTGTTATCACTAATGCGCGTACCGCGGAAATGTGTAAGCTGACTGAAAATAGCTTCCGTGATGTGAATATTGCGTTTGCTAACGAATTATCCCTGATCTGCGCTGAGCAAGATATTAATGTGTGGGAGCTAATTAGCTTGGCGAATCGCCATCCTCGCGTCAATATTTTACAACCCGGCCCAGGCGTTGGTGGGCACTGTATCGCTGTTGACCCTTGGTTTATCGTGTCACAAAATCCAAAACAATCCCGTTTAATTCACACTGCGCGTTTAGTTAATGATGGCAAACCTGTATGGGTTATTGATCAAGTTAAAGCTGCTGTTGCAGATTGCCTGACAGAGACAGGTAAACGTGCAAACGAAATTAAGATTGCCTGCTTTGGCTTAGCTTTTAAGCCTAATATCGATGACTTACGTGAAAGTCCTGCAATGAATATCACTAAACAAATCGCTGATTGGCACAGTGGTACGACATTAGCAGTTGAGCCAAATATTCATGAGCTACCAACAAAACTGAAGGGGATCACAGAGTTAGTATCAACAGAACAAGCACTGAAAGACGCTGATATTGTCTTAATGCTCGTTGATCACCAACAATTTAAAGCGATCCCAGGTAGTAAAGTGACTCAAAAATGGATTGTAGATACTAAAGGAGTATGGCGTTGAAACGCATTTTAGTTACAGGTGGAGCCGGTTTTATCGGCTCTGCTGTTGTTCGACATATTATTGAAAATACCAATGACAGTGTTGTTGTGGTAGATAAACTGACTTATGCCGGCAATTTAGAGTCATTAGCAACTGTCGCTGACAGTGAACGCTATGCCTTTGAGCACGTCGATATCTGTGATAGAGCTGAGCTTGATCGCTTATTTGCTCAATATCAGCCAGACGTTGTTATGCACTTAGCGGCAGAAAGCCATGTTGACCGTTCTATCGATGGCCCTGCTGCGTTTATTGAAACCAATATTGTTGGTACTTACACCTTATTAGAAGCGGCTCGCCATTTTTGGCAAGTCTTGCCTGAAGGGAAGAAAGCGGCATTTCGTTTCCACCATATCTCAACAGATGAAGTGTATGGCGATTTAGAAGGTACAGATGATTTCTTCACTGAAACCACACCTTATGCGCCAAGTAGCCCATATTCTGCCTCTAAAGCGTCAAGTGACCATTTAGTTCGCGCTTGGTTACGCACTTACGGTTTACCAACCGTGATCACGAACTGCTCAAATAACTATGGTCCTTACCATTTCCCTGAAAAATTAATCCCATTAATTATCTTAAATGCAATTTCAGGAAAACCATTACCTGTTTATGGTAAAGGTGAACAGATCCGCGACTGGCTCTATGTTGAAGATCATGCTCGTGCTCTCTATTTAGTCGCAACAACAGCAACACCGGGTAAAACTTACAATATTGGTGGACACAATGAGCGTCGCAATATTGATGTTGTTAAAACGATTTGTGCACTATTAGAAGAGTTATATCCAGCAAAACCGGAAGGTGTTGATCAATATGTCGATCTCATCACTTATGTGAAAGACAGACCGGGTCATGACCTGCGCTATGCGATTGATGCAGCAAAAATTGAAGCAGAATTAGGCTGGAAACCAGAAGAGACATTTGAATCCGGCATTCGTAAAACAGTTTTGTGGTATTTAAATAACGAAACTTGGTGGAAACGTGTGTTAGATGGCTCTTATGCAGGTGAACGTCTAGGGCTTGGGAACTGATTAAGTAAAGAAGGATAAATGATGAAAGGTATTATTTTAGCGGGTGGCTCTGGTACACGACTGCATCCGATAACCAAAGGGGTATCGAAGCAGTTATTGCCTATCTATGATAAGCCCATGATCTATTATCCGCTTTCAGTTCTGATGCTTGCCGGTATTCGAGATATTTTGATCATCACAACACCAGATGATATGACTTCATTTCAGCGCTTATTGGGTGATGGTTCTGCATTTGGTGTTCATCTTCAATATAAAATTCAGCCATCTCCAGATGGCTTAGCCCAAGCCTTTATTTTGGGTGAGGAATTTATTGGTGATGATCATTGCTGTTTAGTTTTAGGCGATAATATCTATTTTGGTCAAGGATTTAGTCCAAAACTGAAACAAGTTGCACAACGTGAACGTGGTGCAACAGTTTTTGGTTATCAAGTGATGGATCCTGAACGATTTGGTGTTGTTGAATTTGACGATGATTTTAAAGTGTTATCTATCGAAGAAAAACCGGAACAACCTAAATCTAATTGGGCTGTGACGGGGCTTTATTTCTACGATAACCGAGTGGTTGATTTTGCCAAACGAGTTAAACCTTCGATTCGTGGTGAGTTAGAAATTACGTCGATTAATCAGATGTATCTTGAATGTGGTGAACTTAATGTTGAACTACTGGGTCGTGGTTTTGCGTGGTTAGATACCGGAACTCATGACAGTTTAATTGAAGCCAGTACCTTTGTTCAGACCGTTGAAAAACGCCAAGGATTTAAAGTGGCGTGCCTTGAAGAGATCGCTTGGCGCAACGGTTGGCTCAGTGATGACCAAGTAAGAGAAAGTGCAAAATCACTGTCTAAAACGGGTTATGGTCGCTATCTATTGGATTTATTGCATGTCCGTCCTCGCCAATATTAATTATCTTGAGTGGGAAAGTGAGTATTTCTCCCTCAAAACAGGACGCCTTGAGTTTGATGCCCAAGCGCCTGCGTTAACAGGCGAACGGCTTGACGCTTTTGCTGTGGTTCAAGCTAAAGTCGCATCTTATGAGCTTTCTCTCATCGATAAACTCAGTCAATTAGGTTTTCAATTTGCGGAAGGTGAAATTGATTTTAAACTTTCAATTGGCACAGAAAATGCTTGTAAGAAAGCGACAGAATATTGTTTTAGAAAAGCCAATGAAGATGATATCGATTTATTGATGGCAACGGCTACAGAAGCTTTTGTACAAAGTCGTTTTAGAGCACCTTGGTATCAAGAAGGTGATAGTAGTCGTTTTTATGCATTATGGGTTAAAAAAGCGGTATTAGGTACGTTCGATGATATCTGCTTATTAACTTATGATGTTGAAAATAATGTCAGTGGTTTTGTCACGTTACGCTATCTATCTGAAAATGAAGCAAGAGTGGGATTATTAGCAGTAATGCCCAACAGAATAGGACAAGGCATTGGTAAGCAACTGATGTCGGTCGCGAAGTTTTGGTGTCAACAACAAGGTATTTCCACCTTATATGTTGCAACACAGATCAGCAATATCGCAGCTTCGCGTTTATACATACACAGTGGTGGCTTAATCGAAAGTACCACTTATTGGTTATACAGGGGATAATATGATTCCGTTTAATAAACCACCGGTTGTCGGCACCGAATTAGAATACATGAAACAGGCTATGGAAAGTGGCAAGCTTTGTGGTGATGGCAATTTCACAAAGAAATGTGAAAAGTGGTTAGAAGAACAATTTCATTGTCATAAAACGCTGTTAACACCCTCTTGTACAGCATCGCTTGAAATGGCTGCCATCTTATTAGATATCAAGCCTGGCGATGAAGTCATCATGCCAAGTTTTACCTTTGTTTCGACCTCTAATGCGTTTGTATTACGTGGAGCAACGATTGTTTTTGTTGATATTCGTCCAGATACCATGAATATCGATGAAACAAAAATTGAAGCCGCCATTACAGATAAAACCCGTGCTATTGTTCCTGTTCATTATGCTGGTGTCGCCTGTGAAATGGATACCATTATGGCGATTGCGAAAAGACATAATCTGTTCGTGATTGAAGATGCGGCACAAGGTGTTATGTCAACTTACAAGGGTAAGGCTCTTGGGACAATTGGCCATATTGGTTGTTATAGTTTCCATGAAACTAAAAATTACTCATCAGGCGGTGAGGGTGGTGCAACGTTAATTAACGATCCTGATTTAATCAATCGTGCAGAAGTTATTCGTGAAAAAGGGACTAACCGTAGCCAATTTTTCCGTGGTCAGGTAGATAAATATACTTGGCGTGATATTGGTTCTAGCTACTTAATGTCAGATTTACAAGCAGCCTACCTGTGGGCTCAACTTGAAGAAGCTGAAAAAATTAATGAGCGTCGTTTAGCATTTTGGCAAATTTACTATGATGCATTAACGCCATTAGCAGAAAAAGGCTTATTGTCACTTCCAATCGTGCCTGAAGGATTAGAACACAATGCGCATATGTTCTATATCAAACTGAAAGATATTGAGCAACGTAGTGCGTTTAATGACTATATGAAAGAGCATGGTGTCTTAACAGTATTCCACTATGTGTCATTACACACCAGCCCAGCAGGTATGAAATTTGGTCGCTTTGATGGTGAAGATATTTTTACAACACAAGAAAGTGAGCGTTTAGTGCGTTTACCTATGTTCTACAATATGACAGAAGAAGAGCAGCAGACTGTTATTGGTCATATTCGCAACTTTTTTGCTTAAATTATGTCATTAGCCAAAGCATCAATTTGGACTGCCGGATCAACCCTGATAAAAATTGGGGCTGGTCTGCTTGTCGTTAAGTTACTTGCAGTCTCTTTTGGTCCAACAGGCGTTGGGTTAGCGGGTAACTTTCGTCAATTAATTACCGTACTAGGCGTCTTGTCTGGTGCGGGTATTTTTAATGGTGTGACGAAGTTAATCGCACAATATCAAGATGATGATATTCAACGTAAAAAAGTGTTGGGTACTTCATCATCCATGATTTTGCTATTTTCCACACTATTGGCTATTTTATTTCTTCTTTTTTCTGCCCCCATTAGCCAAGTGTTATTTGGTGATGATTATCATCAATATCAGGATATTGTAAGAGCCGTTGCTTTTATTCAAATGGGGATAGCATATAGCAACTATTTTCTTGCTATATTAAAAGGTTATCGTGACGCAGCAGGCAATGCCTTATCTGTAATTGCCGGTAGCATTATTGGTGTTGTTGCTTATTATTTGTGCTATTTATTTGCGGGGTATCACGGTGCATTAATTGGACTAGCATTAGTCCCAGCACTTATTTTATTTCCTGCTACATTTTTAGTAGTAAAACGTAAACGCTTCGCTTTACGCGAGCTCAAACCTCATTGGGATAAGGCGATAGCAAGTCATCTTGGTAAGTTTACCATTATGGCAATACTGACCTCGATTACATTACCCGTCGCTTATATCATGATGCGTAACTTACTTGCTGAGCACTATAGCTGGGAAGACGTAGGGATTTGGCAAGGGGTGACCAGTATTTCAGATGCTTATTTGCAGTTTATTACCGCATCGTTCTCAGTTTATTTACTGCCAACACTCTCCCGATTAACGCAAAAGAGTGATATTACCAAAGAGATTGTTAAGTCACTGAAGTTTGTATTACCTGTGGTAGCGGTTGCGAGTTTTATGGTGTGGTTATTACGTGATTTCGCAATTTGGTTACTGTTTTCAGATAAATTTGTCGCTATGCGTGATTTATTCGCATGGCAACTTGTCGGTGATGTTTTAAAAGTAGGCGCTTATGTCTTTGGTTATCTCATCATAGCAAAAGCGGCACTGCGTTTTTATATCCTTACAGAAGTAAGTCAATTTGCTTTATTAACGCTATTTTCGCGTTGGCTTATTCCTGAACATGGCGCACTGGGTGCGGCTCAAGCCTATATGGCAACGTATATTATTTACTTCCTTCTCTGTAGTTCCGTTTTCGTGATTTATTGCAGGCGCAAATGACAACTTTGATTTACGTACTAGGTTCAGACATTGTGCATCATAACAACACAATGTTACGGTTTTTTAACGACCACCTCGTGACTGAGGCGGGGTTAACTTATAAACCTCGTTTTATCGTTGCCAGTAGAAATACTTCACTGCAAGAAAGCTACCCAGCTTTAGATATTGAGTGTTTAGCTGATAAGCAGCAGGTTGCTCAGAGAGTGGTTACATTGGCAAAAGCTGATACCCACCAACGATTCCTTTTTTTAGGTCAGTTTAATGCGCCTATTTGGTTGGCATTATTGACAGGCAAAATTAAACGTCATCAATTTTGGTGGCACATTTGGGGTGCTGATTTATATCAGGATTCTAAACAGCTAAAATTTAGACTTTTCTATCTTCTTCGTAAACTTGCTCAAAAACGTGTGGGGCGAGTATTTGGTACACGAGGTGATTTAAATTATTTTGCGCAATTTAACGTTAACATCCCTGCCAGTTTACTCTATTTTCCAACAAGAATGGATCCTGCGCTTACGGTGACAGAAAAAGCGCCTATTGATGAAAAACAACTTACCATTATTGTGGGTAATTCAGGGGATAGATCGAATCGCCACATTGAAGCTTTGCAGGCAATTTCAGAGCAATATGGAACACGTGCAAAAGTGATTATTCCAATGGGATATCCTGAAAATAATCACGTTTATATTGATGAAGTAACCCAAGCCGCTAGCCAGTTGCTTCCATATAATCAGGTTGAAATATTACGTGATAAATTGGTATTTGATGATTATTTAGCATTATTGAAAACATGTGATTTAGGTTATTTTATTTTTCATCGACAACAAGGTATTGGCACACTTTGTCTGCTTATTCAATTTGCGATCCCTTTTGTTATTAGCCGTCAAAATCCATTTTGGCAGGACTTAACTGAGCAAAATATTCCGGTTTTTTTCTCGGGTGACAAATTAGATGTTGCACTAATTGAAGAGGCTAAACGTCAATTGCTGATGCTTGATCGTCAAAATATTGCCTTCTTTGCGCCTAATTTTACTGATGGCTGGAAAGAGTTAATTGAGATGAGTACAGGAGAGCCACAATGACGTTGGCGGAACTGGGTGGCTTAACACTTGTTTATTTTATCTCTTTAAGTTTTATTTTATTACTGACTTATCAAGAGTTTCGTCGAGTTCGCTTTAATTTTAATGTTTTTTTCTCAATGCTCTATCTGCTGACGTTTTATTTTGGCTTTCCACTGACTTGTATGTTGGTATTCCAATTTGATGTCGCAGTTGTACCGGTTGACTCATTATTATACGCGCTATTAGCTTCTACCAGCTTCTATGCCATTTATTATGTAACTTATAAGGTAAGACTGAGAAAATCGGTTGGCGGCCCTTCTAGGTCGTTATTTACGATGAATAGAGTAGAAACCAACCTCACTTGGATTTTATTGGCATTAATTGCATTTATCACCGTGGGTATTTTCTTTCTACAAAATGGCTTTTTACTCTTTAAACTTAAAACGTATAGTCAAATTTTTTCAAGCCAAGTGTCAGGTGTTGCGCTTAAGCGCTTTTTCTATTTCTTTATTCCCGCAATGCTGGTGGTTTATTTCTTAAAACCTACGCAACAACGCTGGATTTTTTTCCTTTGTGCAACAGTGGGTTTCGGAATATTAACTTATGTTATCGTGGGGGGAACCCGCGCTAATATCATCATCGCTTTTGCGCTGTTTCTGTTTATCGGTATTGTTCGTGGCTGGATAACGTTGTGGATGCTGGTTGCTGCTGGGGTTATGAGTATCGTTGGAATGTTCTGGTTGGCATTAAAACGCTATGGCCTTGATGTGAGTGGTGCCGAAGCATTCTATACTTTCTTGTACTTAACTCGCGATACGTTTTCTCCTTGGGAAAACCTTGCTTTGTTACTTGATAATTATGACAAGATTGAATTCCAAGGACTAGCACCGATAATTCGTGATTTTTATGTTTTTATCCCTTCTTGGGTATGGCCAGAACGCCCAGATGTTGTGCTGAACTCAGCAAATTACTTTACATGGGAAGTGCTGAATTATCATGCGGGTCTTGCTATTTCACCAACCTTAATTGGCTCATTGGTTGTAATGGGCGGTATTGTATTCATCCCATTAGGTGCAATTGTTGTTGGGCTGATAATTAAGTGGTTTGATTGGCTATATCAACAAGGGCTTAATGAGAGCAATCGTTATAAATCAGCTATTTTGCAAGCTTTCTGCTTTGGGGCTATTTTTAATATGATTGTTTTGGCACGAGAAGGTGTTGATTCTTTCGTTTCTCGCGTTGTATTTTTCTGTTTAATTTTTGGTTTATGTTTGGTGGTCGCTAAACTACTTTATTGGTTATTTGAAAGCGCGGGGTTAGTACGTAATTACGTAACTCGCCAAATACAAAGTGAACTTCGTTGTTTAGAGAAAAAGGAAAAGTAATGGGATCCAATTCAATTCCGAAGTATTCAATCCGCGGACATAATATCTGGGGATTTCGCGATATGGCTCATTTTCTGGATTATCTCTATGAAGGAGCACAAATAAAAGGTGGCTCTCTGATTGCCATTAATGCAGAAAAAATTCTTACAGCAGAAACAGATCCCGCACTCAATGAGCTACTCAATGAAGCGGATTATCTTTATGCCGATGGTATCAGCGTCGTGCGAGGTATTCGTCGTAAGTATCCTGATGCAAATGTTTCTCGTATTGCAGGCGCAGATTTATGGGAAGCATTAATGGAAAGGGCTGGCAAAGAGGGAACGCCGGTCTTTCTTGTCGGTGGTAAACCTGAAATTCTTTCGCAAACCGAAAATAAGCTTAAAGCAAAGTGGAATGTAAATATTGTGGGTAGCCAGAATGGTTATTTTACACCACAAGATAGAGAGGCGTTATTTGAACGTATAAAGGCCTCTGGTGCGAAGATAGTGACTATTGCCATGGGATCACCTAAGCAAGAGCTATTTATTCGTGCATGTCGTGAAATTTATCCTGATGCTTTATATATGGGCGTTGGCGGAACTTATGACGTATTTACAGGCCATGTTAAAAGAGCTCCGAAAGCATGGCAAAATCTTGGATTAGAGTGGTTATATCGATTGTTATCACAACCAAGTCGAATTAAGCGCCAATTTAAGCTATTAAAATTCGTTGGTTATTACTATTCCAATAAATTGTAACAGTCATCATGCCTTTTTATGCTTTTTTGTTAGATGGGCTGATTAAATGATTTATTTATGCTTTTATCTAGCATCTTGATTGTTTACTTATTATACTAACGGGGCGTTTAGCGTGTAAAAACGCTCCATTTATCGACGAAATGCACAAACTATCGTCAAACAAACTTTTTTTTTCAAAAAGCACTAGACAGACAGAGCGTAAATCCGTACTATCCTCTCCCGCAACGGCGTGAAGCGCCCGTAGCTCAGCTGGATAGAGCGCTGCCCTCCGGAGGCAGAGGTCTCAGGTTCGAATCCTGTCGGGCGCGCCATTAAAGCGTGCTAAGAGTTACGGTGAAGAACGTTGTTGTAAGAAGTAATAAGATAGCTGTTATGGTGGCTATAGCTCAGTTGGTAGAGCCCTGGATTGTGATTCCAGTTGTCGTGGGTTCGAGTCCCATTAGCCACCCCATCTTATCTTAATTATTGTTTATGCGAGGGTGGCGGAATTGGTAGACGCGCTAGCTTCAGGTGTTAGTGTCCTAACGGACGTGGGGGTTCAAGTCCCCCCCTTCGCACCAATAAACAAGATAAGAGCAGTGATACAGACGGCGAGTAGCGCAGCCTGGTAGCGCAACTGGTTTGGGACCAGTGGGTCGGAGGTTCGAATCCTCTCTCGCCGACCAATAAGAAAAAGCCTCGATTATGTCGAGGCTTTTTTGTATCTATGATTTACCTTTTTAAAACCCGCCATACTTTTTCTACATCTACATCTACATCTACAATTTGTTGCTCTTATTCATATTTTTTATTTCGTGTTATCTGTTCCAGATAAGAAAAACTAAATGGATGTTTTTAACAGAAATGTCGTCCTTGTCACTTAAGGGTTATTAATAATTTAATTTATTGCCGAATTTTAATCTTCAAAAAAAGATGAATTGAACACATAAAATGATAGATGATAATTATATGATATATAAGTCTTTTATTTTATTTGTCGGCAAATACCAACACTCGCCACTTTTGGTGTCTCCAATAGGAGACATTTAATATATTGATTTTATGGGGTTAAATATCGGGCGTGTTTTTCTTGTCGTGAAAAAGAGACGTATATCAGACCCTATATTTTCTTTTCTATTTAGCAATAGCGTGGTGGAAGCACAGGTCATCGCTTATTTATCATTGAAAATGAGTAGAGTCAGAAAGAAAAACCAAACTTCAATAAGTTAGCTTATCTTTTTTAAGGATAAAGGGGGTTTTTAATAAAAAATGGAAAATTGGCACGATAAATGCTTTATCTATATTGTAGATGCTCATTCCACTCCTTATGACAGCATATGACTTCATAAACCTAGGAATGATGCAGAGCCGATTATTCGGTGCCTACGTCCACGTTAACGATGAACACCATTCATCATCAACAGGACGAAACGTTGAGTGAGGCACCATCCGTCTGTAGACCTGATTGTATATTTATACGCCTGTATAGTTCTATACAGGCGTTTTTTTATATACCAACCACATATCCATTTTGTATTCACCGCATTAACACGCTATTATCCAGCGCAAGGGTAGATTGGAGATAGCATCAATATGATAAATAAGCAAAAAGCATATCTTGCACAAGAAAAACTCTTTCTTATAGAGAAATTTGGCCCATTATTGTTTTTTTTGATCCCTCTTATCATGCTCATTATAGGTGGCAAATCATGGGCTAAATATGTGGCTTTCCTTTGCCAAGGGATTGCACTGATTTATATCGTAGTGTTTTATCAAGCGAGAAAGCATTACTTGTCATTTAAGCAAGAAAATGAGAAGGGAATACCCTCTCGCTTTTATCGCATTGCTTGGGTGTATATGTTTTTGACTTTATGTGTAGAAATAGTGGTGTTATTTCAACATAGTTTTTAAATCAAATAAAAAAACCCTCAATAATAAAGAGGGTTTTTTAATCAAGCATTCAAACGATTTATGATCTCGTTCTTATCGAAAGAGTTTATTGACTTTTTTTAGGCTCTTCAAAAATGACGGAATCCTTTTTCAGTGTCATTAATAAAGCATCTTTACGCACTTTTGCCGACTCTTGCGATTTTTTCTGTTTATCTAATGCATCAGCAAGCCACGCAAAATCATGAACATCAGGGCGTTGTTTTAATGCATTACGAAAAGCCTCTTCAGCTTGAACCCATTGCCCTTGTTGCATTGCTATCTGACCTAATGTGCTATTGAGTAATGGCGTTGGCCCATGCTGTTTAATTAATGAATTGAGCACTTTCAAAATAGCACTGGCATCTGTATTTTTTAAACGAGGTAATAGTAGGATCAAGCGCTCGTCATATTGGCGTTTAATACCGTCTAAGATGATCGTTTGAGCGGTATCAGGATCGTTGCATTCAATAAGGTGTTCAGCTAAAACAACACGTAATGCATTATCGTGATGTACTTTACGAGGCTGTGCTTTCCACCAATTTTTCAGTCCATCACAGCCATTTTCAGACATCTTCTGCCCCATAATACCGATATAGGCTTTTTGGCGTAATTGCGCTAGTTCATCATCTGTGTGTAATGCAATTTTTTGCATGGAAGGAATGATATCAAGCAATGCTTGCCAAGCTGCTGTTCGTGTATAAGCGACTTCTGCAAGTCGTAACACTTCTGGGTGGCGGGGAGCTTGATTTAATAGTTCATCAACTCCCGTTCGCGCTGCATGATTTTCATTTTGTGCTAATAAAATACGCACTCGTGTGATATCAACTGGAAGCTGATTAGTATCAGCAAGCTCGGCTGCGCGTTCAAGGTGTTGTTGAACTCGGAATTCATCACCTCGCTGTTGTGCGGCTTCAGCAGCTAACAGGTAGTTTACAACAGGTTGTTCTGCATAATCTGCATTACGGCTCATCAGCTTTTCAACTTCTTTAAAATCACCTTCAGCTAATTTCATTAATGCCATGCCGGTTTGTTTTCGTGCACGATTACGTTTACGGAAAGAAAACCAACTATATGCTTTTGAGCCTGTACCAATAAAACGGCGATAACTCCAACCAATCAGTAGTAGTGCTAATTGTAGTAAAATAAAAATAATGACAAGGCCAGTTACACTGGTTTCAATATCCCAATCATCAGTTTGTATAAGCACATAACCTTGATGGCCTGCCAAGAGTGGGCCAAAAATGATACCCGCAATAAGCACCACAAAAAGGAGCAGTATTTTTAACATAAGCTTATTCTCCTTGTTGTGTCACTGGTGTATCAGAAGTTGTGCTATCAGCTGCAGCATTTTGTACGCTTTCTGATGCATTATGTTCAGCTTCTACAGCTTGGGCATCTTTAGCTTCAACAGCTTGTGGCTCAGCGTACTCATTTTGTGCTAGTAAATTGCGAATTTGTTTTTCTACTCGTTTTTCTAGCAAGGTTTGGCTCTTCAATTCTGAGGGCATTGCAAGCGTAATAGGTTGTTTCTCTAATTCAGATACCGTATCTAAAAATGCGGTTGTACTTGGATCAGAGGTATCAAAATAAGCGCGAACCCAAGTAGATACGGCTTCCAGTGATTGCTGATAAGTTTCAGTTTGGTGACGAGGTACTGCTTGAGAAGCAATTAATAAACGTGAACGGATATTCTCACGTAAATAGATATCCTGATTCGGCGCTAATAAAGGAACGGCTGCAGTATCACGGCGGCGAATGGTAATAAAATCATCCATAAAGCTTTTCCAGCTTTTGCTGAGATTCTGTTTCCAATCAGAAAGTGAACCCGAAATGGTTTCGTCATTTTTATCCATGGGTGAGCCATTACGCTCCAAACCAGCTAAACGGAGATTATCAATCTGATTAGCTAACTGGTTTAATTGTAAAATGATGCCATCATTATCGATTTTAGTGAGAGCTGCTAAACTACCGATATCTTCATTAATAGCGCGACGGATCTCAAGTAAGCTCGGATCGTTCATTTCCGCTAAGCTACTATCAGCACCTTTTAGTAGACTGACTGCGGTTACGACATCTTGATCATTCCATAACTTACGACCTGCCATTTTCACCATAAAATCGGCTTGTGCTAATAGCCAACTTTTGACATCTGCACTGGAAATAGCGGCAAAGCGTGTTTGTAGATCTTGAATTTGGCGCTCTGTTGTTTGTCGCTCATTTTGTAACTTATCGATAGTCTGTTTTTGTGAGTTAAACATACTATCAATATTGTCAAAGCGTTGTTGATAAGTATTTTGGAGCTGTTGTAATTGGGCAAGCTCAGATTTGAGTGATTGATTTTCTACACTCAGCTTTGATGCTTGTTGATTGGTGTAATAGTAAAGACCACCACCGATTGCCAAAATAACAAGGATAGCAACAGCACTTCCAATTAGGCCTGAGCGCTTGTTATTAACAGGTTTGACTTCCTGATAGCGGACATTTTCATCAGCTTTAGCTGTATCTTTTGGCAAGTCATTATCATTTGTATTTTTCTGTTCCGTCATATCGGCGTCTCATTTAGGTTCTATATTAATGCATGAAATAAAGCATCATTATTGGCACTTTCAGCAACGGTGACGGTTTCCCACCCTAATGTTTTTGCTATTGTTGCTAATCGTTCACTGACCACAATTAAATGGCAGTTTAACAGCCATGCTTTTTTAGATTCAGCGACTAGATCAAAGAGTTGTTGTAACATTTCACCGCTAGTGACAACAAGCGTATCAACCTGTGCTTTTTCCCATTGAAGAGCAAACTCTTCAGAGGAATAATTAATAAATAGGCGTTGGTAACATTCGCATTCATCAACAATCGCGCCTCGTTGACTCAATGTTTTTGCGAGTAATTCACGGCCACCGTTACCCCTAAGCAGTAATATTTGTTTGTCTTTCACCTGATTAAGCGCAGGAAGGTTAAGAAGATCCTCACTGGTTTCTCCTTGCTCAGGGTAGCAAATTGGAAGACTGCTTAAATGTTGGAAATCTTTTGCTGTGCTTTGACCTATTCCATAATAGGATAGCGTATCTGGCCATGATTGTTGTAATTGATTTAGCTGCCAGTTTGCGTATGACACCGCATTTTTGGAAAGTAAAAAAACACAATCACCCGCCTTTAATCCTTTTAGTTTAGCATCTAATAAAGGGAGTTCACGACCAGCGGTGATCTCGATTAAAGGTGCTTGAAAAGCTATTTTACCCGCATCAATTAAACGCTGGGTTAATGCCTTTCCTGCTGGGTTAGGGCGAGTAACTAAAATACTCATGCAGGTGTGCTACCTTTATACACGGCAGTTAAAATAGCTCGTGCTCCTTTATCTAAGAGCTCTTCAGCCAATGAGATGCCTGCGGTTTCAGCGTTTTCAGGTGTCACTAAACGTTCACCTCGTAAAATAGTTTCACCATCAGGAGAACCGACTAAAGCACGTAACCAAATCTTGTCATCTTGCCAAATGGCATAGCTTCCAATAGGAACTTGGCAACCGCCTTCAAGACGGGTATTCATGGCGCGCTCTGCTTTAACGCAAATTGCGGTACGTGAGTGATTGAGCGCATCTAATAGCTGGCGAGTTTGATTGTCATCTAAACGACACTCAATTCCCACAGCACCTTGTCCAACCGCGGGTAAAGATTGCTCAGCTGATAATGGTGTACGAATACGTTCATTAAGACCTAAGCGCTTTAAGCCGGCAACAGCAAGAATAATAGCATCGTAATCCCCATTATCTAATTTCCCTAAGCGAGTTCCGACATTACCCCGTAAATCTCGAATAATGAGGTCTGGACGCTGTGCTTTTAATTGGCATTGGCGGCGTAAACTGGATGTACCTACAATGCTACCCGCAGGAAGTTCTTCTAACGCATTATAATGATTAGAAACAAAGGCATCACGAGGATCTTCACGTTCACAAATAGTTACTAAGCCTAAGCCTTCTGGGAAATCTATAGGAACATCTTTCATAGAGTGAACAGCAATATCTGCACGTGATTCAAGTAGCGCAAGTTCTAATTCTTTTACGAATAGTCCTTTGCCACCCACTTTAGCTAAAGGTGTATCTAAAATGATGTCACCTTTAGTGACCATCGGTACTAATTCGACGACTAAACCTGGATGAGTAAGTTGTAGTTGTTCTTTCACATAAAGCGCCTGCCACATAGCAAGAGGGCTTTGGCGGGTAGCAATACGGATGGTACTTTTTGACATAATAGTGTTATCTCTTCCGAGCGATTAGCGATATTTTTGTTTAGAAATAAGCCATTGTTTTAACACTTTAAGACCCAATTTTCCAGTTAAGGCGTTTTGTATCGTAATAACAATGAAAGAAATGAGGCCATCATCGAAAAAGAAAAAAAGAAAAAGGAAATAAAAAATAAGTAATTTATTAATGGATATTATTGGATTTAGTTATTTTTAGGATTTTATTCTTTTTATATCTATATAAAAAATGTGGTCATTTACAAAATTAAAACATTACACCATTGTTGTTAACAACTCGTGAGCGAGAAGTGATAGAAATATTATGTTTGATCTGAACGTATTGATAAAACGACTATTATTTTAAATGCACTTATCTTTCTTATTATTTTTTTAATATATAAAAGCACGATAAATTTTAACAAAATTATTATTAAATAAAAGAAAGAGAAACAATAAAAATAAAGAAAAGAATTTAATCTTAATTTAAATAAATAATTAATAAAAATTAAATATTATTTTAAATATTATTATCTCAATATTAAAAATAGAATTATTATTTTAAGTATAAAAATAAAAAACAATCAAAAAATATAAATAATTCATTATTATCAATCGGTTGTTTCTATTTCAGATTTTTTATCACTTTTTTATGTTTTGTCAAAATTTATTTTCAGTTTCATCACTAAGTAAACAGGGATTTTTATAGGCTAAAGAGAGGATTGAGAGATTTTTTTTATCATTTTTTATGTAAGTAAAATGATTTATCTTTATGATTATAAAGCTATTTATTTAATAGCTTTACACGATTAAGCGTTTAAATATCATTTTTAGATCTTGGTGCTATATTTTGAGATCCTCTTTACGCCTTGCGTTCAAGGTGTTAAATTGATCACGTTTCCGAGATTTTGTTAGTAAAGTTTTATCTATTAATATTACTTAACTCAACCTTGGTCACTTATAAACTCAGATTCTACTATCTTCTTAGTATTGTTCAGGCGAAACTCTTGTATCTTTATATTGAAACACTGAAGCAACGGCTGGATGCGATTAATCAACTCAGACTGGAACGAGCATTTGCATCGATGTGTGATGTTTTTAAACAGGTCTATGGTTTAATTCCTGTTTTATTGCATTACCACCATCCTGAGTTGCCCGGCTACATACAAGGAAATGTTCCTCACGGCACATGTTTCTTTGAACCTGATGACATGCAACGTCAATGGGCGAATAAGCTGGTTAACGCATTATGTGATGATCCGATGGATGGATACGCCAATGGAGAATTGCCAATTACTGGCATCTATTCAATGGGGAGCACTTCTTCTATTGGTCAAAGCCACTGCTCCGATATTGATATTTGGGTCTGTCATCAATCATGGCTAGATCAAGATGAACGTGCACTTTTACAACGTAAATGCCAATTGATAGAACAATGGGCTGGCGAACTAGGCATTGATGTTACGTTTTTCTTAATCGATGAAAATAGATTTCGTCACCATGCAAGCGGTAGCTTAGGTGGAGAAGATTGTGGCTCTACCCAACATATTCTTTTACTTGATGAATTTTATCGTACAGCGGTACGCCTAGCCGGTAAGCGCTTGCTATGGGCGATGGTACCTATTGAAGAAGAACATCATTATGACGAATATGTTAACTCCCTTTACGCTCAAGGAGTATTAACGCCAAATGAGTGGTTAGATCTGGGGGGATTAGGTGAGCTTTCAGCTGAAGAGTACTTTGGCGCAAGTTTATGGCAACTCTATAAAAGTGTCGATTCACCTTATAAAGCAGTACTAAAAAGTATTTTATTAGAAGCCTATTCAGCGGACTATCCTAATGGGAAGTTGTTAGCATTAGAAATGAAACAACATCTACACCGTGGCGAAATCGTTAATTATGGTTTAGATGCTTATTGTATGATGCTTGAGCGTGTTACTCGCTATTTGGTTTCTATAAATGATTTAACTCGTCTTGATCTTATCCGTCGCTGTTTCTACCTGAAAGTGTGTGAAAAATTATCTAACGAAAAAACACAAAATGAACCAGAAGGTTCTGAGGGGTGGAGACGTCAAGTCTTATCGCAATTGGTCACTCAATGGCAATGGGATAATGCGCGTTTAACCGTACTTGATACGCGTGATAGTTGGAAAATCGAGCGTGTTCGTGATGCGCACAATGAATTATTAGATACGATGATGCAAAGCTATCGTAATCTTATTCGTTTTGCTCGCCGTAATAATTTAAGTGTTAGTGCAAGCCCGCAAGATATCGGTGTTCTAACTCGTAAACTTTATGCCGCGTTTGAAGCCTTGCCTGGTAAAGTGACACTGGTTAATCCACAGATTTCACCTGATTTATCAGAATCACATTTAACCTTTATTTATGTACCACAAGGTCGAGCAAATCGTAGCGGATGGTATTTATATAATCGTGCCCCTGATTTTGAAAATATTGTAGGGCACCAACCATTAGAATATAACCGCTATTTAAATAAATTAGTGGCATGGTCTTACTTTAATGGGCTGTTAACGAAAGAGTCTCGAGTTTATATTCATCAAGGAGAATCCTCTTGTGATGAAATTAAACTGCATGAATTAGTTAGGGATATGTCGAGTCATTTCCCAATTCGTTTACCTGCACCGACACCGAAAGCACTGTATAGCCCTTGTGAAATTAGACACCTTGCGATTATTGTCAATTTAGAAACTGATCCAACAGAGAGTTTTTCTGATCAAGTGGTTCACTTTGATTTTAGAAAATTAGATGTCTTTAGTTTTGGTGAAAAAGAACAGTGTCTTATTGGTAGTATTGATTTGTTGTATCGTAACTCTTGGAATGAAGTAAGAACCCTTCATTTCAGTGGTACACAATCTATGCTGGAATCGTTAAAAACGATTTTAGGTAAAATGCACCAAGACGCGGCTCCACCTGCTTCTGTTGAAGTATTCTGTTATAGCCAACATTTGCGTGGTTTAATCCGTACTCGTGTTCAGCAGTTAGTTTCAGAATGTATTGAATTGCGATTATCAACGAATCGTTTAGAGCCGGGTCGTTTTAAAGCTTTACGTATTGCAGGGCAAACGTGGGGATTGTTCTTTGAACGACTCAATGTGTCAGTACAAAAATTAGAAAATGCTATCGAGTTTTATGGTGCGATTTCATATAACAAGCTTCATGGATTGCCGGTTAAATTAGATAAAGACGCTCGCTATTTACCCGCAGTGATTGATGGCTTTGCTTGCGAAGGAATTATTCAATTCTTCTTTGAAACTACAGAAGATAATAATGTGTTTAATATCTATATATTAGATGAAGCAAATCGGGTTGAGATTTATTCCCATTGTGAAGGAAGCAAAGAAGAGTTAGTGAAAGATGTTAGTCGTTTTTACTCCTCATCTCATGACCGATTTACATACGGTTCAAGCTTTATCAATTTTAACCTGCCACAATTTTATCAAATTGTGAAAGTGGAAGGATCAACACAAGTGTTGCCTTTTGCTGGTGGATCCTTTGGTAAATTATCCGATCTGGGTAGTAAAGAAGCTCAACCAGAGATGAATGTAATTAGCCACGGGTTTACAGATTATAAAGCAGTGCAACACTCCTAATTGAGTACAAGCCAATAAAAACACAAATGGGAGCTTTATAGCTCCCATTTGTCGTTAGTTGAGTTTTTTAGAAAGAAAACGCTTCCCCACTTTGTTCTGTTATCGCTTGTGCCAACATGGTTAAAAATTCACCACCACTTCTATCGCAAATCCATTGTTCATCTTTCCAATCAAAGTGATAGCCACCTGAACGTGTCGCTAACCAAACTTGATGAAATGCTTCCTGGCGATTAATAATAATTTTGCTATTATTTTCAAAGGTTAATGTCATTACACCGCCATTGATTTCACAATCAATATCTGCGTCACCTTCATAATTATCAATAGTTTGTTCTATTTCTGACAAGAGTTCGTCAGCTAATTGGTGAAATTCACTGTCGTTCATCTTCATTTCCTATTTGCTTTTCGAGATCTAACTGCGATTATAGAGGATATTAACCAAATAAATGACAGGCAGATTTCGAATGAAAACGTATTTACGTTGCACTCTTGCTATAATAACACTGATTTCTCTTTCTGGTTGCGGCTTGAAAGGCCCTCTTTATTTCCCACCTGAAGATACTCAGGCAAAAATGACGCAGTCATCCCAGCCAACCCAGCAAGTTGAGAGCGCCTCAACTCAGACCAATTAGTCAATCTTAGAAACGGTAATTTTGTTTCAGGCAGGGGCAAGATGCAATTTTCAAAAATGCATGGTCTTGGCAACGACTTTATGGTGGTCGATGCCGTGACTCAAAATGTTTATTTTTCACCAGAATTAATATGTCGATTAGCGAATCGTCATACTGGTGTTGGGTTTGATCAATTATTGGTGGTTGAAGCACCTTATGATCCTGAACTCGATTTCCATTATCGTATTTTTAATGCGGATGGAAGTGAGGTTGCGCAGTGTGGTAATGGGGCTCGTTGCTTTGCTCGATTTGTGAGATTAAAAGGTCTTACAAACAAAAGAGAGATAAAAGTCAGTACACAGTCTGGCAGAATGACCTTGCATGTTATGGATAATGACGATGTGTGTGTCAATATGGGCGAACCTGAATTTGAACCTCAAAAAATCCCTTTTCGTGCACAAAAGGCAGAAAAGACCTATATTATCAGGGCTATGGAACGCACTGTATTATGCGGTGTAGTTTCAATGGGAAACCCTCATTGCGTTATTCAGGTTGAAGACATTAAAACAGCAGAAGTTGAGTTGCTAGGACCTGTATTAGAGCAACATGAACGTTTTCCTGAACGTGCTAATATTGGTTTTATGCAGATCGTAGACAGAAGCAACCTTCATTTGCGGGTATTTGAACGTGGTGCAGGTGAAACCAATGCTTGTGGTAGCGGAGCTTGCGCCGCTGTTGCTATTGGTATTTCACAAGGCTTATTAGATAAACGTGTGAAAGTGACTTTACCCGGTGGTGCATTGCTAATTGAATGGAAAGGAGAGGGTAACTCTCTTTATATGACTGGGCCAGCGACACATATTTATGATGGGATCATTCAGCTATAATATTATTTTTTGAGAGGTTATCTGTATGACGGATAAAAATGAGCAGTTCTGTTGCCCTGAAACAAACGAGCTTAATGATCAACAAGTGATCCGCTACCTCAGGGAACATCCTGGTTTTTTTATCCGTAATGCAAGCTATATTGAACAAATGAAAGTTCCTCATCCCGTCAGAGGAACTGTTTCTTTAGTTGAATGGATAATGTCGCGTCAACGTAACCGCATCCATTATCTTGAAGAAGATATGCGTTTGTTGATAGAACAAGCCTCGGAAAATGAAGCGCTGTTTAACCAACTCTTATTATTAATTTCTGAACTATCCAACAGTGCTTCTCTTCACGAAATGCTAGAACGCTTAAACCTTTGGGCCAAAGGACTAGGGCTTTATTCAGTTCAATTACGCCTATTTACTGATCGCTGGCAATTGCAGCCACCTCTAGATGCGCAAGATCTCCCATTATCTCGTCAAGCATTTGAACATTTTCGGATCCAACGTATGGGCGATGATAATCACTATTTAGGTACATTAAATGGGCAAGAGATGATGCTATTGATGCCGAATGTCCGACGCTCTGGTTCAGTTGCGCTTTCATTATTAGGACATTATGGCGATTTAGGTGTAATTATTTTTAATAGCCGAGATAACCAACATTTTCAGGAAGGGATGGGAACAGTAATGCTGGATAAGCTTGCCCATATTTTACCAGAATTGTTACTTCGTTGGATTGCAAGGCAATGACTCAACCAATAGATATTCCAGAAACACTCTCCACTGCTATCGAGCAATTCCTGCGTTATATTCAAGTTGAACGCCGATTGAGTCCTGTCACCGTAGAAAATTATCATCGCCAATTGACAGCATTAGCGCAAATGATGGTGGCGATGAAAATCACACAATGGATATCACTTGAAAGCCAACATGTGCGCATGTTATTAGCGAAAAGTCATCGTAGTGGTTTACAACCGGCTAGTCTTGCTTTGCGCTTTTCGGCGTTACGTAGCTTTCTTGATTGGCAAGTGATACAAGGAATGTTAGAGGTTAATCCAGCTAAAGGCATTCGTACACCTAAATCTGGTCGTCACTTACCTAAAAATATGGATGTCGATGAAGTTAGCCAATTGATGAATATCGACTTAAAAGATCCACTCTCTGTCAGAGATAGAACCATGCTAGAAGTGATGTATGGTGCAGGATTACGTCTATCAGAATTGACCAACTTAAACATTAGCGATATCGACATGAATGAAGGTGAAGTTCGTGTTTTAGGGAAGGGAAGTAAAGAACGAAAAGTACCGTTGGGAAGAAAAGCGCTAGAGTGGTTACAAAATTGGTTTCCGATGCGAGAGCTCTATGCACCTGAGGATAAAGCTGTCTTTATCTCTACCCAAAGTGGTAAGCGTTTATCTGTGCGCAGTGTACAAAAACGGTTTGAACTTTGGGGAATTAAACAAGGACTAAGTAGCCATGTGAATCCTCATAAATTACGCCACTCGTTTGCCACCCATTTATTGGAATCTAGTGGTGATTTGCGTGCTGTACAAGAGTTATTAGGGCACGCCAATTTATCGACCACACAAGTTTATACCCATTTAGATTTTCAGCATTTAGCGAAAGTCTATGATGCTGCTCATCCGAGAGCTAAGAGAGAAAAATCATAATGCGCTTTTATAGAACTCTGACGCCAATCGCAGCGATGACTTTTGATTTAGATGATACGCTGTATGACAATGTGCCAGTGATGGACAGGACTGAAAAAGAGACACTGGATTTTATTCGTCAATATGATCTGCGTTTTAATCATTTCACAGAAAAAGATGTGAATGATTATAAAAAGCCACTTATAGAAAATGATCCGGATATTTTTCATGATATTACGCAATGGCGTTGGCTTGCGGCTAGAAATATGTTGTTAGATTACGGTTATAGTGAGGTCAAAGCACAACAAGGTGCTGATGACATTATGGCTCACTTTGCTTATTGGCGTAGCCGCATTAATGTGCCTAAAAATACTCATCATGTTCTCACCGAATTGGCACAGAAAATCCCATTAATTGCGATTACAAATGGTAATGCAAACCCATTAAGTTGTGGTTTAGGGCAGTATTTTTCACATATTTTAAAAGCCGGTCCGGATGGTCGCTCTAAGCCTTATCCTGATATGTTTGATAAAGCCGCCTCACTGTTAAATCTTCCACATGAGAAAATCCTACATGTGGGTGATCACCTTGTAACTGATGTCGAAGGGGCCGTTAATAGCGGATTACAAGCGTGTTGGATTAACCTTGATAGCCGTAGTTTGTTTGAAGAAGGTGAAACCAGAGTAATGCCGCATATTGAAATTACAGATTTAAGCAAACTAATAGAATTAGTTTAATGTGATATTTGGTAAGAATGGCGCAGATAAACGTGGCTAAAAAAGGCTTTATTTTGCATAGCGCGTAAATTCCTGTTAGTTTGTTATTTATTCTCTATTTCTGTATATATCCACAGTATTTTCTTCACTAAATGATTGGTAATTATGGACGTCTCATATCTGCTAGAAGGCCTTAACGATAAACAGCGCGAAGCTGTAGCCGCACCTCGTATTAATATGCTGGTGTTAGCTGGCGCAGGCAGTGGTAAAACACGGGTACTGGTACATCGTATCGCTTGGTTATTATCTGTTGAACAAGCTTCCCCTTTTTCGATTATGGCTGTGACGTTTACCAATAAAGCCGCTGCAGAGATGCGACATCGTATTGAAGACTTAATTGGTACAAGTCAAGGCGGTATGTGGATTGGCACGTTCCATAGCCTTGCTCATCGTTTATTACGCGCACACTATCTTGATGCAAATTTGCCACAAGACTTCCAAATTATTGACAGTGATGATCAATATCGCCTTATTCGCCGTATTGTTAAGTCAATGGATCTTGATGATAAACAATGGCCTGCACGTCAAGGTATGTGGTATATCAACGGTAAAAAAGATGAAGGTTTACGACCACAACATATTCAAACTTATGGTAATCCTGTTGAAACAACATGGTTGAAAGTGTATCAAGCATATCAAGAAGCTTGTGATCGTGCGGGGCTGGTGGACTTTGCTGAGCTTTTATTACGAGCTCATGAACTTTGGCTTAATAAACCGCAAATTTTAGAGCATTATCAAAATCGCTTTACCAATATATTGGTTGATGAATTTCAAGATACTAACCGCATTCAATATGCATGGATAAGAATGTTGGCGGGTCAAACGGGTAAAGTGATGATTGTCGGTGATGACGATCAATCTATTTATGGCTGGCGTGGTGCACAAGTTGAGAATATTCAAAATTTCTTAAATGAGTTTCCCGGCGCAGAGACGATCCGATTAGAGCAAAATTATCGTTCTACTAGCAATATTCTAAAAGCCGCGAACGCACTCATTGCTAATAATAGTGACAGATTAGGTAAAAACCTGTGGACTGAAGGTGCTGAAGGTGAGCCTATTTCGCTATATTGTGCTTTTAATGATCTGGATGAAGCGCGTTATGTCGTTGGTCGAATTAAGCGTTGGCAAGAAGAAGGTGGTGCGCTAACAGACTGTGCCATTCTTTATCGTAGCAATGCCCAATCTCGTATAATGGAAGAGGCATTATTACAAGCGGCGATGCCATATCGTATCTATGGCGGTCAGCGTTTCTTCGAGCGCCAAGAGATCAAAGATGCACTCTCTTATATGCGATTAACGGCTAATCGCCATGATGATGCTTCTTTTGAACGCGTTGTGAATACTCCAACACGGGGGATTGGTGATAGAACATTAGATATTGTTCGCCAAGTCGCAAGAGACAACCAAATTACCTTATGGGAAAGTGCATTACAGGTAATCGAACATAAAATGCTTGCAGGGCGTGCAACGGCTGCGATCCAACGATTCTTAGAACTGATTGAAACACTTGCTTCTGAAACGGCAGATATGCCATTACATGTGCAAACAGACCGAATTATTCGTGATTCAGGCTTGAAAGCGATGTATGAGCAAGAAAAAGGTGAAAAAGCACAAGCTCGTATTGAAAACTTAGAAGAGCTAGTCACCGCGACTCGTCAATTTAGTTATCAGGATGAAGACGAAGATTTAGTGCCACTGCAAGCGTTTCTTTCTCATGCCGCATTAGAATCAGGCGAAAGCCAAGCTGATGCATATCAAGATGCTGTGCAGTTAATGACACTTCACTCGGCTAAAGGGCTAGAATTTTCACAAGTCTTTATTGTGGGTGTTGAAGAAGGCATGTTCCCAAGTCAAATGTCACTAGATGAAGGTGGACGTTTGGAAGAAGAGCGTCGCTTGGCTTATGTTGGTGTGACGCGAGCAATGAAAAAGTTAACACTCACTTACGCTGAAAATCGACGTTTATACGGAAAAGAAGTCAGTCACCGGCCTTCTCGTTTTATTGGTGAGTTACCTAAAGAGTGTGTCGAAGAAGTTCGTTTGCGCGCGACAGTTTCACGTCCTGTTAATCATAACCGTTTAGGAACACCGATTATCAGCAATGATACGGGGTATTCGCTTGGGCAACGTGTGAAGCACCCCAAATTTGGTGATGGCACCATTATCAATATTGAAGGGAGTGGTGAACATTGTCGATTACAAATTGCTTTTAATGGTGAAGGTATTAAATGGCTGGTGGCAGCATTTGCTCGACTGGAATAAGCTTCAATTAGATCTCCTCTAATAAAAAAACACCCTTATTTATTTGATAGATAAGTAAGGGTGTTTTTTTAAGGGAAGCGCTATTTAGTTACTTAATAATCACGTTATCTATTCTTACTTAACGTGATTAATTGATGAAACTCTCTAGCGTATTCTTTTCTACCGACTCTTTTGTCTCACCTTACACGCGAACTTCTTCTGACTCTTTTTCAAGTAATGAATTAGAGATTGAAAATATTGAGAATATTGAGAATATCCTGCTTGATACTTATCATACGAGTAAACCAATCAATGAATTTGAAGAAGACTTGTATTGTAAATTATTGAGGTATCAGCGTGAATTTGTTCCTCGAGCCAATCCCTATTACTGCGTCGTGATCAACCATATTCAATTGGTTAATAACGCAATATCAACGTTATTTAGGCGCTCAGCTCGCCATGCAGAGAAGATCTCGAAGAGTGCGTCTTCATTGCAGAGAAAAAAACTCTCTTCCGCTTTTACACAAATCAGCAATTTAGCGGAAGAGTGAGTTTTAGAGGATTAGCTACGTCTTAAACGGCGTTGTGTATAAAGCGCATCAAGCGTAAAGAGGATCAGCGCAACCCAAATAAAGCCGAACGTGACCAACCGTTCTGCATCAATTTTTTCGCCATATACCATTGTGGCAAGAATAAACATCAAGGTGGGGCCAATATATTGGAAAAAGCCCAAAGTTGATAAACGCAGATGGTGTGCCGCTTCTGTAAAGAGCAGTAGTGGTACAGTTGTAATAATACCGGCCGCAATTAACAAGGTATTTAATGACCAACTATTTTCAAGCATATTGCTAGTCGGCGAATGTGTGAAAAATAAGATATAAACTAATGCAACGGGAAATAGCCATAATGTTTCTACCAGCATGCCTGTTTGTGCATCGACACCTAATTTTTTACGAAGTAAGCCATAAAGACCAAAAGTCACGGCGAGGCTTAATCCAATCACAGGCACTGAACCAAAGTGCCAGAGTTGAATAAATACACCAGTAAATGCTAAACCTACCGCTATCCATTGCATACGGCGGAACCGCTCGCTCAAGAAAAGCATGCCAAATAGTACGTTAACTAGTGGGTTAATAAAGTAGCCAAGGCTGGCTTCTAGCATATAACCGTGGTTAACCGCCCATATATAGGTAAGCCAGTTCGTTGCGATAATAATGGCAGTCAGTGCTAAAAGAAGAATTTTTTTAGGTTGACGTATTAATTGACGCAAATAAGGCCAATGACGACTGATAGTCATTAAAATCAACATAAAAAAGAACGACCATAAAATACGGTGCGTTAAGATCTCTTCTGCGGGCACTTCTTGAATGCTTTTAAAATAGACAGGGGCAATACCCCAGATCAAATAGGCGCCTAAGGCACATAAAACGCCTTTCATCGTGTTTTTCTGGCTCATGCTATCTCTGGAATTGATGGAAAGGAAAAGTGTGACGGGGTTATCATACCCAATGACATTATTTAATGTGTCATTAGGCATGTATTTTTACAAGTAATTAATACTAATCTTAAGCATTATCGCGCATAATGAATTTTAGCAAAGGCTTAACCTACAATATAAGTTGCTGTCCCACTCGCAATATGAATTTGTTTTTCATTATGTAATTCAACACGAGCAACAGACACTTTATTACCACTGCGTAAAATATGGCTACTTGCAGTAAAACATTCTCCACGTCCCGGTCTTAAATAATCAACACGTAAATCTATGGTGCCCATATTAGCGAGTTTTTGTTCGAGTTGCTCTTGGGATATTGGTGCTAAACGTGTTAATGCGTTACCGACACAAACTAACCCAGCACTGACATCAAGTACAGAAGCAATGAGTCCACCATGTAAGATACGTTGAGCAATATTACCAACGAGTTTGTCTTGATACCTAAATTGAATTTCAGCGTAATCTTGTTCAAAGCGAACGAGCTCTAAGCCGATTAATTGATTAAAGGGCATCTTATAAACAAAAATATGACCAATTAGTGTTTGAGCCTCTTCTAATGTTAACTGTTTTTCCATTTTTAGAACCTCTGATATCACGTCATTAAGTTAATATTATGTTAATAATACATGACATAATCGTAATTGCACATTCGTGCTATAAATATAATGATGTGAAAATATACGAGATTTAATGGCAATTACGTGTAAAATATGGACGTTAGAGTGTAATAAAGCACATATATAAGAACTAATTCTAAAGTAAGTACTAACTTCTATATTATTCAATAATGAAACAGGATAATTAACTATGCGTTACATCCGTTCTTTACTTGCGGCAGTTTTATTCTATCCAGCATGGGGATTTGCATCCGAAATACACGTATCACCATCTCCGGCTCCGCTTGTTCAGGGCAGTATCATTTCTGGTTTATTACAAGAATACGATTCACCTTTTGTTCTTTATCCTTATGAATCCAATTATATTATTTACACTGACACCTCTGATCTTAATAAAGAGGCTATTCAAAGTTATGATTGGAGTAACAAGGCTAAAAAAGATGAGGTGAAATTCCAGCTCAGTTTGGCCTTTCCTTTATGGCGCGGTATTGCGGGTGAAAACTCTGTTTTAGCGGCATCTTATACTCAACGCTCTTGGTGGCAATTAAGTAATAAGAAAGAATCCGCTCCTTTCCGTGAGACAAACTATGAACCACAACTTTTTCTAGGTTGGGCAACAGACTATAAATTTGCGGGTTGGACACTTCGTGAAATAGAAGCGGGTTTTAACCACGAATCAAATGGTCGCTCTGATCCCACTTCTCGTAGCTGGAACCGTGCTTATGCGCGTTTTATGGCACAAAAAGGTAATTTACAACTTGATCTAAAACCTTGGTATCGCTTTAGTGAAAGTGCTCAACGTGATGATAATCCAGATATTAATCGTTATATGGGCTATTACCGTTTAAAAGTGGGCTATCGACTAGGCGAAAGTGTGATCACCGCGACTGGGCGTTATAACTGGAACAGTGGTTATGGAGCGGCTGAATTAGGCTGGAGTTATCCAATTACTAAGCATGTACGCTTTTATACCCAAGTATTTAGTGGTTATGGTGAATCAATGATTGATTATAACTTCCGGCAAACACGAGTCGGTGTTGGCGTAATGCTTAATGATATGCTGTAATTTTCCCCGTTCTGGGTTAGCATAGCGCTATAATGATGATGGCACCTTCACATTGGTGCCTTTTCTTTTACTCCTCATCATAGTTTTTATCAGCAGCTTTTCAGAGGAACGGTGTGTCCACAGCAGAAGTTCTTAACTCAATGCCATCAGCACAGGCTATTTTGCGAGAAACCTTTGGTTATCAGCAATTTCGTCCTGGTCAGCAAGAAATCATCCATACCATTACAACTGGGAGAGATTGCCTAGTAGTGATGCCAACGGGGGGAGGAAAATCTCTTTGTTATCAAATTCCTGCCTTATTGCTTGATGGGCTGACCGTGGTTGTTTCACCACTTATCTCATTGATGAAAGATCAGGTTGATCAACTTTGCCTTCATGGTATTGAAGCAACTTATTTAAATTCAACCCAAACGCGTGAAGAGCAGCTTGATGTTCAAACACGTTGTCAAAAGGGTGAAATAAAACTGCTGTATATTGCCCCAGAACGTTTAATGATGGAGAGTTTTCTTCATCAATTAGTACAATGGAAACCTGTATTGTTGGCTGTTGATGAAGCGCACTGTATTTCACAATGGGGACATGATTTTCGTCCTGAATATCGCGGGATAGGGTTATTAAGACAATATTTGCCTGATGTTCCCATTATTGCATTGACAGCAACAGCTGATAATACAACACGTTATGATATTATTAATCAGCTTGTGTTGCGTGATCCGTTAATTCATATCAGCAGTTTTGATCGACCCAATATCCGCTACACTTTAGTTGAGAAATACAAACCGCTTGATCAGCTTTGGCTATTTATTCGTGGTCAAAAAGGAAAATCAGGCATTATTTACTGTAATAGTCGCAGTAAAGTCGAAGAAACCGCAGAACGCCTGAGTAAACGAGGGTTAAGTATTGCGGGTTATCACGCCGGAATGGAAATTGCACAACGAGCTAAAGTACAAGACGCTTTCCAGCGAGATGATTTGCAAATTGTGGTTGCCACTGTTGCATTTGGTATGGGCATTAATAAACCTAATGTCCGATTTGTGGTTCACTTTGATATTCCACGAAATATTGAATCTTATTATCAAGAGACAGGACGAGCAGGGAGAGATGGGTTACCTGCAGAAGCGGTATTATTTTACGATCCGGCCGATATGGCGTGGTTGCGTCGTTGTTTAGATGAAAAGCCAGAAAGTGACCAAAAAGCTATTGAAATGCATAAGCTTAATGCCATGGGGGCGTTTGCTGAAGCACAAACATGCCGACGCTTAGTGTTACTAAATTACTTCGATGAACATCGACAAAATGCTTGTGGTAACTGCGATATTTGTCTTGATCCTCCTAAGCAATATGATGGTTTAGTGGATGCACAAAAGGCATTGTCCTGTATTTATCGTACTGGTCAGCACTTTGGTATTGGTTATATTGTTGAAATCTTAAGAGGCGCAAATAATCAACGTATTCGAGATTCGGGACACGATACATTACCTGTTTATGGTATTGGTAAAGCACAAAGCCATGAACATTGGGTAAGTGTGATCCGTCAGCTGATTCATTTAGGTATGGTGACACAAAATATTGTCCATCGTTCTGCATTACAACTGACAGAGATGGCTAGACCAATCTTGCGTGGTGAAGTGCCATTACAATTAGCCGTACCTAGACTATTAAGCCCGACAAAAAGCCGTAATCAACAAACAAAAAATACTCATAGACAGTATGATAGAAAATTATTTGCGAAACTGCGTAAATTGCGTAAGTCTATTGCTGATGAAGAAAATATTCCGCCATTTGTTGTCTTTAATGATGTCACATTGATTGAAATGGCAGAGCAGTGTCCCGTTTACCCTGATGAATTATTATTAATAAACGGTGTAGGACAACGAAAATTAGAACGATTTGGACCTGCTTTTATGACACTCATTCGTGACCATATTGAGGGCTTCGAATAACATCAATAAGGAGAGTCAATGACAACCACTCTGTTTAAATATTCGTGGTTATCGCGTGAAAAGCAGTTTTCTGCATTTACGAACGGCGTCTTATTGGATTTTTGGGGGCAACGCGAAGAAGGTGAGTTTGTTGGTGTTGATGGTGTCAAAATTCGCTATGTTTATTGGCGTTCACCATCGCACAATAAAGCTCTAGTTATTGCTTCGGGCCGTAGTGAAAGCTATGTAAAGTACCCTGAAGTGGCATTCGATTTCTTTCACTCAGGTTATGATGTTTTTCTTCTCGATCATCGAGGACAAGGCCTTTCTGACAGACTGTTAGAAGATACGCAAAAAGGGCATGTAGAGAAATTTAGTGATTATATTGATGATTTCTCGACGTTTGTCGATACGATAGTGCTGCCTTTTCAATACCCGCATTATTTTGCATTAGCTCACTCAATGGGAGGGGCTATCTTAGCGGGATATCTTCTAAAACAAACTCATGTTTTTAAAGCAGCCGCATTAAGTGCGCCGATGTTTGGTATTAAATTACCTATACCTCGCTGGGTGGCTAATTTTTTAGTTAACCGAGCAGAACAAAGTCAATCTGAAAGAAATAATTACGCGGTATCAACAGGTAAATGGTTTCCACTGCCATTTATTCTTAATGTGTTAACACATAGCCATGAGCGATATCGCCGGTATTTACGTTATTATGCTGATTTTCCAGAACTACGATTAGGCGGACCTACTTATCATTGGATGGGGGAAAGTCTAAAAATGGGAGATTGGTTAATTGAACATGCGGGAGAGATTAATACCCCTCTATTAGTGCTCGAAGCAGAGCTTGATAAGGTGGTAGATAATCAAGAGCTAAGGGCTTTCTGTGAACGTTATAGTCAGTCCAGAACAAGAGAAGAAAAACAAAAATTGCCACTGGTGATTGAGGGTGCGCACCATGAAATCTTGTTCGAAATAGATAAGCTACGCTCACAAGCATTAAATGAAATCTGTGAGTTTTATGATAAGCATTTATTTTAATCAGGAATGTGTATGTATTCGATAGTCGCTTCAGATCTTGATGGCACACTGTTATCACCTAATCATGTATTAACTCCCTATACGCAAGAAACTCTGCACCTACTTATTAATAAAGGTGTGCATTTTGTATTCGCAACAGGTCGTCATCATGTTGACGTTGCTCAAATTCGTGATGGATTAGGCATTAACGCTTATATGATAACCTCTAATGGTGCACGAGTGCATAACACTCATGGCGACCTTATTTTTAGCCAAGATCTTGAGCCTGAAATTGCTTATGACTTGGCGCTTATGGTTTTTGATCACCCTGAAATTGAAACTAATATTTATGCAGGTGATTACTGGTATGTTAATAAGGAGATGCCAGGGGCTTGTGAGTTTTTTCGAGAATCAGACTTTGGCTATGAGTTATATTGTAAAACAGGATTCCCAACCACCAATGTCTGTAAGGTATTCTTTACCTCTGATGATCATGAGTTATTACTGAAACTAGAAAATGAAATTAATCAGCGTTGGGGTGATAAGGTTAATGTGAGTTTCTCACTGCGTAATTGCTTAGAAGTGATGGCAGGAGGAGTATCTAAAGGTGAGGCATTAGAAAAAGTGGCTGAGCTGATGCAGCACTCTGCGAAAGATGCTATCGCGTTTGGTGATGGTATGAACGACAAAGAGATGCTACAGATGGCGGGTAAAGGTTGTATTATGGAAAATGCACATCAGACATTAAAAGATCTGCTACCGAATATGGAAGTGATTGGCACTAATGCCGATGACGCCGTTCCTCATTATTTACGTAAGCTATATCAAGTGTGATCCCTCCTAAAGAAAAAGACGAATAAAAAAGAATGAAGCCATTATCTTCTGGAAAAATAATGGCTTTTTATCAAATTAATTGATGTAGGGCTTATAATCCACCCACTTCTCTTGGTGTTGCTCGCATTGAGCTACGAATTGTATTGCCCATCATGTCTACTCTTGCTTGGAATGGTGGGAACGGTAATGGAATACTGTGTTCTGCAAAAGCTAAGAGAATATTTTGGTGGATCTCATGTCTTGCTGGCATTCTATGCCCCATCTCTGCTGCATAAACACGTAGTTCGAAAATTTGAATACCTTGTTGTAAATCGACCAGATAAACCTCTGGCGCAGGGTTTTCTAAAATCATCGTAGAGCGTTTTGAGGCTTCTAATAACACATTTGTCACTTGCTCACTGTTGCAGTCTGCAGGTGCTGGGATTGTCATTACGATACGAGTAATTGAATCTGATAGTGACCAGTTAATAAATTGCTCTGTAATAAAGGCCTTGTTCGGTACGATAATTTCTTTTCTATCCCAGTCGGTTAACGTTGTTGCCCGAGTGTTGATCTTAGAGATATTTCCGGTCAAATTACGAATGGTAACGGTATCGCCAATACGAATTGGTTTTTCGAATAAGATCATCAAACCTGAAATGATGTTGGCAAAAATTTCTTGTAAACCAAAACCTAATCCGACCCCCATTGCGGCCACTAGCCACTGTAATTTTGACCATTCAATCCCTAATAAAGAGAAACCCACGATACTACCAATTAAGGTGATGGTGTATTTGGTCATGGTGGTAATGGCGTAACCTGTACCAGGTGTTAAATCAAGATGCTGCAAAATGGCCAACTCAAGTAAAGCGGGGAGATTTCGAACTAATTGCGTTGTAATAATAATGACGAGGATCGCCACTAAAATAGAGCCCATCGTGATTGGTTGTACTGTGTTAACGCCATTCACTGATGAGGTGACATCCCAAAGTCGAATATTGTCGACGAAAGAGAATGCAGTGTTTAATTCAGACCACAATAAGATCATCGAGACTAATGCAATCATAGTTAGAATAGAACGAACTAAACCAATAGATTGCGCACTAATCGCATCAAGGTCTATTTCTTGCGCTTCAATTTCAAGTCCTACTGTGCTTTCACCACTGCTTCCGACAATCGTATTTTCATCTTCACCTTTTGCGCGCTGAGCCAAAATTTCTGCACGCTTTTGTTTAGCACGTTCAAAGGCTAATTTTCGGCGCTGAATAAGCATCCATCGCTGAATAATATGGTAGATAATCAGCAGAGCAAACCAAATGGCGACAGACATTTCTAAACGACCGAGTAAGACAATCGAGGTAGAAAGGTAACCTAAGATAGCGGCTAAAGCAGCAATAACAGGAGCAACCAGTAAGAACCACCATAAAATGGTGTTGATCAGGTTATCACCCGATCCATGTTTATCGAGATAAAGTGGGACGTGAGCTTTTTTAAGGCTAGAGGTAATAAAGCTTAGGGCGATACAGAGTAGTAAGAAACAAAAGCGACCGACTGTTGGCGCAAATTCTCTATCACTATAATATTCAAAGGTAATTAATGACATCATCAGCGGAACGATGACAAAAATAGAAAGCTGATAAAAGCGCATCGCTTTTTTAACCCGGCTCTCTTTCCATTTAAATTGAGCAATAAACAGACCGTTATGACGTGCAAACGTTGCACTGATCATAAATAGCCATAGCACTGGTGCTGCTGCTGTGACCCCATATCCAATAGCTCCCGCCATTGGATAACGCCATTCAACACTTTGTAAGCCATAGCCTACGGCAGACCACAACAGAGGTAATGGTAACGCAATTAAAATAGACCAAAAGACAGTGCGTATCGTTAGTGAAAAGTGATCTTGTGTGACTTTACCAATACGGTTGCTGACTCTTTCAAGAAATGCGTTGTAATGTTTTCGAGTACGCAAACTAAAGCCTACAATCGATAAAGTAGCAAATAGGAATAGGAACGTATCTTGATTTTTAAGCATACTGACAGCTGCATGACCTAATTGTGAGAAGGTATCTAGCGAAAGCAGCCGAGTGATATCTTTGACTAATAAAACCGGATAATTAAATTTGATAGGGCTGATATCGGCAACCCAGAACATATAACGGTTTGTCGCGTCTTTTGTCTCTTTTAAAGCGTCGGCTAATTGTGTTGTCGCAACTTTTAGTTTTGTTAATTCAAGAATTTGAGAATCATAACCAGATAGCAATGAATTCAATAATTCATGGCGTGCTTGGATCAGAGAATCAAAAATATATTGCTGAGCTTCAGGTAATTTAGAACCATCGGCAGTTTCTGGTGGCTGGATTTTGCTTAAGTTTTCCAGCATATCTTCATAGCCTAAACGCTCGACACGTAATTGAATGATATCTCTATCAAGCTCTTGTGAACGAGGCATTTCAGGTAGGCGAGATAGTTGTGTTCTTAATGCTTCACCTAATGCTGTTGATCCGCTTAACCACTGTGCTTGTTCTCGGATCGTGGTGAGTGTTTGACGGACTTGTTGTGTCTGCTGTGTGGTAATGCGCTGTTTTTCTGACAGCTCACTCATTTCCTGAGTTTGTTTATTCAGGATTTGAGAGAGTTCTCGGTTAGTTTGGATCTGCTTTGTCAGAAACTCAGGAAGTTCACCACCTTTCTCCGCTAACATCTCTGTTTTTTCTAATGCGAGATCAGCCACTTCTTGGCGCTTTATATTTAATAAGCTGCGCAATTGTTGTAGCTGTACATCCAGACGCTGATAGCGTTTTTTAAACAACTCTAAGCGAAGGCGAGCGATTTCTTGGCGATTATTAGCTGAAAGTTGTGCCATTTCTAGCTCATTAACCATCGCTTTACGTGCGGTAACCTCAGCTTGTGTGAGCTTATTTTGTGCTTCTGTTAATGGTGTTGTTGATGCACTGACAGAGGCCAGTCTTGCTGTCGCATCACTAAGTAAACGACGCGCTTCTGAAAGTTGTTGGGGTAATAAGTTTAACGACTCACTGATTTCACGACTTTTATCTTGTTCTTGTTGCTGGAGTCGTGCTTGTTCCATTAGTTGACTACTGACTTGAATAATTTTCTGTTCTAAATCAGGAATACTAATTTTTTCAGGGATAGTTGGAACCGCATGGCTCTCTTCAAGCAGTTTTGTTCTCAGCTCTTGTGTGATTTGCGGATAATCATCAATGGCTTTTTGATAATTATCTGCATTTGCTTGCGCTTTTTCACCATCATTAATCCAATTGATAGTGCCTTGTAGCGCCTGAACTGCCTCAATATCTTGAGGATTGGTACTTCCTTCAAGTTGTTTTATATCTTGACGCAATTTCTCTACATCTGCTGATATTGCAGATGTACTTAAAGAAAGCGTCAAAAAGAGAGAGAAGAAAAGAGTGATTATCAGGCGCACAAAGGTTACTCCGAATTACGTGTTATTCACTGATGGCATTGTTGTCATTACCAGCGACATTAATGATGGAACCCAGTTGTTCCCCCATTAAGGTAACGGAGCCATTCATAAGATCTTTATTCAATTGAACGGTGTTTTCTGGGAAAAGATTGATGACTGTTGAGCCTAATTTGAATCGGCCCATCTCTTCACCTTTTTTCAAGAATATCGCTCCTGCTTTATCTGCTTGAGGATATGTCCAACGCTTAATAATACCTTCGCGAGGTGGCGTTACCATGCCACACCAAACCGTTTCAATACTACCGACAATTGTTGCACCAACCAGAATTTGTATCATTGGACCAAATTGTGTTTCAAATAGGCAGATAATACGTTCATTACGTGCAAATAAGTTAGGGACATTAGCCGCTGTTAATGGATTAACAGAGAAGAGATCACCTGGAACATAAATCATCTCTTTTAATAAGCCATCGTAAGGCATGTGAACACGGTGGTAATCACGAGGTGAAAGATACGTCGTAATAAACTGCCCATTACGGAACTTATCCGCCAACATAAAATTACCAGCAAGTAATGCTTCAAGGGTGTAGTGATGTCCTTTGGCTTGCAAGATTTGATCATCTTGAATTAGACCAAGTTGGCTTACTGCACCATCTGCCGGTAATGCAAGTTTGTCATTACCTTCAACAATAGGACGAGCACCGTCTTTTAAGGCACGAATAAAAAAGTCATTGAATGTAGAATAAGCTTGGAACTGGCTGTCTTTCGCTTCATTCATATCGACTTTATAAGCTTTCGCAAATGTCTTGATAACAAACTGGGTGATGGCACCTGCTTTTTTATTTGCGAACCAGCCTGCTAACTGTGTTAGCCATAATTTAGGCAATAAATACTGTAGTTTAATTTTTAGCTTGTCCAAAATGGCAACCTCTGGGATTAAACGATAAAAAATAGACAAAAGGGGTCTATTGTACCTACCCTTATTAGGGTTGTCAGTGAATCAATTATTAAGAGTCTAAATTAATGTTCTTACGAACCTTAACTTGGCTCATACTTTCTAAAATTCGGTGGTAGTTTTCAAATCGTGTTTCTGCTATTTCGTTGTTTCTCACCGCTTCACTTATTAAGCAACCAGGATCGTCTAAGTGCTTACAATCGCGGAATTTACATCCACCAAGGTACGGTCTGAATTCAACAAAACCTTTTGTTACTTGCTCTGGCGTTAAGTGCCATAAACCAAATTCACGTACACCAGGAGAGTCAATGACATCTCCGCCTTGTGGGAAATGGTACAGGCGTGACGCTGTTGTGGTATGTTGGCCTAATCCTGAGTTATCAGAGACTTGATTAACAACGATGCTTTCTTCCATTGGGGGTAACAGCGTGTTAAGTAAACTTGATTTACCCACACCAGATTGCCCTGCAAAAATAGAGATGCGTCCGATAAGTTCTTGAGTCAGTGCTTCTAACCCTTCTTTAGTATAGCTAGAGACTTCAAGGACGCGATAACCAATATCTTTATAAATTTGCATCCATTCACTCACAGTCTTACGACCTTCTTCATCTAACATATCGATTTTATTGAGTACAATCAGAGGCTCAACATTTAAGGTCTCACATGCAACAAGGTAACGATCGATAATATTTAAAGATAATTCAGGTAAAATAGCCGAAACGATAATAATTTGATCGATATTAGCGGCAATAGGCTTAATGCCATCATAATAGTCAGGACGAGTAAGCACTGAAGTTCGTTCGTGTACGGCTTCAACAATACCATTTACGCGGACATTTTCTTGTGTTTGTAGCGCAGGGCGCCAAACAACTTTATCACCCGTTACCAGTGATGAAATTGTGCGTCGAATATTGCATCGTGTAATTGTGCCGTCTGCAGCTTCGATATCTGCATGTTGACCAAAACGGCTGATCACTAAACCTTCTGTCGCTTCGCCTAATTGCGCATCGTCTAATTCAACGTGGTTTTTTTTCTCTTTGCTCTGCAAACGCTTTTTATGATTTTCTTGTACTCGGCGTTGCTGGCCTTTAGATAATTTACGTTTTGTCACCGATCCTCACTTGTATTATTCGGTTAGATGTTCTTCTGTCGTGCTTATTGAGTAAACGCGCTATGATAAATACTAAAATATCATGTCTCACACTTAGAAACAGCTAGGATATATTATGTCAAAAAGCGAGAACAATCTGATCTGGATAGATCTGGAAATGACAGGCCTTGATCCTGAACGTGATCGTATCATCGAAATTGCCACTATCGTGACAGATCCTCAACTTAATATTTTAGCCGAAGGCCCTGTTATTGCAGTCCATCAATCTGATGAACAATTAAGTTTAATGGATGAATGGAATACACGTACCCATACAGGTAGTGGCTTAGTTGAGCGCGTAAAAACCAGTTCATATGATGATAATTCAGCACAAAAAGCGACAATTGAATTCCTAGAAAAATGGGTACCAAAAGGTGTATCACCTATCTGTGGTAATAGTGTGGGGCAAGATAGACGTTTTCTATACCGTTATATGCCAGAATTAGAGCAATATTTTCACTATCGTTATCTTGATGTGAGCACATTAAAAGAGTTAGCACGTCGTTGGAAACCTGAAATTTTAGAAGGATTTGAGAAAAAGAATACTCATCAGGCATTGGATGATATTCGTGAATCCATTGCAGAACTTGCTTATTATCGTAAAACCTTTATTAAAGAGTAAAAAGCGTGCATTGATGATTGATATTACATCATTATGATGATTTTATCGGCATGTAATCAAAAAAACGTATTTTTTTGTTGATAAAGGCTTGCGGTTAAGCATTTTTCTCGTATAATGCGCTTCCCGTACCGATGAAGAATTTTATTTGTACGGGTGTAAGAAAGACGCGGGAATAGCTCAGTTGGTAGAGCACAACCTTGCCAAGGTTGGGGTCGCGAGTTCGAGTCTCGTTTCCCGCTCCAATCTTTCTTAGACAGTTATTAGTAGTGTTATGCGACGCGGGAATAGCTCAGTTGGTAGAGCACAACCTTGCCAAGGTTGGGGTCGCGAGTTCGAGTCTCGTTTCCCGCTCCAAATCTTTTACTAGTGATTGTCAAAACTTACCAAATGCGGGAATAGCTCAGTTGGTAGAGCACAACCTTGCCAAGGTTGGGGTCGCGAGTTCGAGTCTCGTTTCCCGCTCCAAGTTTTTCTCTTCTGTTTTATCAAATCTCATTTTTAACCCCCATAAAGAAATTTTAAGTTTTTTCTCTCACTTTTTTTAATATCGACTACACTGTTTTAGGGTGAAGATTAAGTGACTTTACTTAATACGCGTAAAAAGAGTGTGCTGGATTTTTGTTCAAAAAAGAAGATGTCATTACTACATGTAAGATCAAGCTATTTTTTTGTGATCTATCTTTGATCTTTACTTGCATTTCTAATTTGACAGCACTAGAATGTGCGCCTTTCCTCATTTAGAGGGGAAATCAGAGGCAAGATCATTTTTTAGGTTTTAGGCCTTTATTCTGTTAAACAGGCATTGAATAGTATTTTAGAAAAAGGAAAGGGTTTCTCAGGCTTTTCTTTAAAAAAATGTGATATATATTCTACTATTCTTAAAATCTTTCCAAATCAATTTATCCACAGTGAGATGCTAATAACCACCGCATCTAAGCACTATTTATTTTTTTACTGCACAGAGTTATCCACAAGTACGTATCCTTAAGTGATCAGGATATTATTCTCTTCAATAAATTGATTGGATTTTATATCTAGTTGATAACTAAGTTTATTTTATTTTTTTTAATTTTGAGTCTTAGTTCGCTTGAATTTTTTGTTCATGTTGATAGGCAAGGGATTTTTATTTTATTCACAGAGGAAATTAATGGTTACTCGTAATCTGTTTATTCTGTTAAAAATTAAGCATCACGAGGTAAGCCTTTAGTTATTGCCCTTACTAAGCGTTTTTGTTGTGAAGTCTGTATTTTTATCTCTTTTTCATTTCTTTTCGCTATCTGTTGTGCAATCGCCCAGTTTAAATGTTCATCTAAAACATCACTCAATCCAAAGCGTTCTTGCAAGGCAAGTATAATTTTATCTTGATAAGGCGCATTTCCTAACGCCACACTAATATTTCTAAGCCAACGTAAATAACCAATACGGCGGATCGGCGAACCTTCTGTAATACGCAGAAATTTATCTTCACTCCATTGAAACAGATCGAGTAATTCAGGGGTATGAAGCGCTTTCCTTGGGGAGAAATTTTCTTCGTTAGTCAGTGATGAAAAACGATTCCAAGGACAGATAAGTTGGCAATCATCACAACCATAAATGCGATTACCCATGAGAGAGCGAAATTCTTCAGGAATAGCACCATCAAGTTCGATAGTGAGATAAGAAATACAGCGACGAGCATCGATAGTGTAAGGCGCAACAATGGCACCTGTCGGACAGGTTGTTATACAGGCAACACATTTACCGCATTGTTCTTCAACTGGGCTATCAGTAGGTAATGGCAAATCAATCAGTAGTTCACCAAGGAAAAACCAAGAGCCAGCTTGATTGTTAATAACAAGTGAGTGTTTACCAACCCAGCCAAGCCCTGCCTTAACGGCTAATGGGCGTTCCATAATCGGTGCTGAATCAACGAAAGGACGAAAGTTGACGACTCCTTGATATTCAAATTGTTGGCAATATTGTGAAATTCTTTCACCGAGTTTTTTAAGACGCTGTCTTAATACTTTGTGATAATCCCGACCAAGTGCATAACGACTGATATAGCCTTGTTCTGGATTATTTAAGGTTCGTGCAAAAGCTGCATCCGTGGGGAGGTAATTCATTCTGACACTGATAACACGTAATGTACCTGGAACCAATTCATGAGGTCTGGCTCGTGTCATTCCATATTTTTCCATCCATGCCATTTCACCATGATATTGCTTATCTAACCACGCTTGCAGGCGAGGCTCTTCAAGTGATAAGTCCGTATCACATATTCCTGTTTGTTGAAAACCGAGCTCAGAACCCCATAATTTTATGTTTTGAGCGAGAAGATCAAGATCAAGTGATGACATGAATAAACCAAATCAATAAATAGGTAAAAGGTGAGTCCTAAGAGCGCGCAGTGTATCATAGTGAGGCAGTAGGAAAAATCCTCGTAATAAATAGATTTATGGTATGTTATTCGATATTGATTTCGATAACTATTTGCCTTAAGAAAACATATAAAGCTTAGTATTTGATATTCTCCAACGATCTCACTTTATTAAGCCGTTATAACTTAACAATAGATTATATAAATATGAAAGAATGGGTTGTTAAATTAGAAGATGAAGCGGCAACAGTTGAACTAGGGCGTACTGTTGCAATGGCGACGGAGCATCGCGGATTGATCATTTATTTATACGGCGATCTTGGTGCGGGAAAAACAACCTTTTGTCGCGGCTTTTTACAAGCGCTGGGTCATCAAGGACATGTAAAAAGCCCAACGTATACATTAGTTGAGCCTTATATGCTGTCGCCAAATCCGGTTTATCATTTTGATCTTTATCGTTTAGCTTCTGCTGAAGAGCTGGAATTTATGGGAATACGCGACTATTTTGAGCAAGACGCGTTATGCCTTATTGAATGGCCATCGCAAGGCGAAGGCTTTTTACCTAACGCGGATTTAGAACTTCATTTAAGTTACGAAGATGAAGGTCGAAAAGCGCGTTTTGTTGCCCTTTCACAAAGAGGGAATACTGTTTTATCCCGTATTCAGTCTGCATAAAGGAATATTGATTATGTCGAGTCTCATTACTATTGTGAGTCAAAGTCAGCGCTATGTTGTTGCCTTTTTGTTGGTTGCTTTGTCTTTATTTTTTGTGCAAATAGCACAAGCCGCTACTGTGACAGAAGTGAAAGCAGAAAACGGTATTTCAGCAACAACCCTCACATTTACTTTTAGTGATGGGAAGCCGAGTTATCGATATTATTCATTAAAAAGCCCTGACCGTTTGGTGATGGATTTTAAACAGAGCACAAAAATTACAGGATTACCTGCAACACTGGGTAATGGGCTGTTAGTCCATAAAATTCGCTCAACGCAATCAAAAGATAGCCAATACCAAAGTATGGTCGTGGAACTTGCTCAGCCGGTTGTGGTGACGGAGAGTTTGGTGAATGTAGGTGCTGGATACAAGTTAGTACTTACTATCAAGGCTATGAGCGGCCGAACAAATAGCAATGCACAATCAACAGTCACTGTTGTTGCGTTATCACCGACAGCAATGACATCAAATTCAAGCGTAAATACAGCTGCAAATATAAATAGGGAAATGGCACCTTTAATTACCAAGTCGACACCAGATGCAGCGCCTATTGTGAAACCACGCGTCACACCTGCAAAACCACAAGCCGGCTCTCGCCAAATTATTATTGCGATAGATGCAGGACATGGTGGGCAAGATCCGGGTGCGATTGGTCAAAAAGGTAATCGTGAAAAAGACGTGACGTTAAGTGTAGCAAGAAAGTTGGAAGCTCGATTACGTAATGATCCTATGTTTAAACCTGTTCTAACACGTAGTGGTGATTATTTTATCTCAGTTGCGGGGCGTTCTGAAGTTGCCCGTAAGCAAAGTGCGAATATGTTAGTGTCTATTCATGCAGACTCTGCACCAAATCGTAGCGCAAGAGGTGCTTCTGTGTGGGTGCTTTCTAATCGACGAGCAAACAGTGAATTAGGTAAGTGGCTTGAACAAAGTGAGAAACAATCTGAATTACTCGGTGGTGCAGGTGATGCATTAGATGGCGCGGATCCTTATTTAAGTCAAACCGTGCTTGATTTGCAGTTTGGTAATTCACAGCGAGTCGGTTATGACGTTGCCGTTGCTGTATTGTCCGAATTAAGAAAAGTGGGGTCATTACATAAGAAAACACCAGAGCATGCGAGCTTAGGTGTTTTACGTTCACCTGATATCCCTTCAATTTTAGTTGAAACTGGCTTTATCAGTCATGCGTCAGAAGAGCAGTTACTGATTTCTGATGTTTATCAAGAGAAACTTGCGGCATCTATTCACGCGGGTTTAAGAAATTATTTTCTGGCTCATCCTTTACAAAACGCGCCTAATTGATTGAGTAGAATGGAATAAAGGTAATGGCAATAAATTTATTACCTCCTCAGCTTGCAAACCAAATTGCCGCAGGGGAAGTTGTTGAAAGACCTGCCTCTGTTGTTAAAGAGTTGCTGGAAAATAGTTTAGATGCAGGCGCGACCTCAATTGATATTGATATCGATAAAGGTGGTGCAAAGCTTATTCGTATTCGTGATAATGGATGTGGTATCAATCGTGATGATTTGAAGTTAGCACTTGCTCGCCATGCAACTAGCAAAATATCAAGTCTTGACGATCTCGAAGCCATAATGAGTATGGGGTTTCGTGGAGAAGCATTAGCGAGCATTAGTTCTGTTTCCCGTTTAATTCTGACATCGCGTACTCAAGATCAAGAAGAAGCATGGCAAGCTTATGCAGAAGGCAGAGATATGGCAGTCACCGTTAAACCTGCCGCTCATCCAGTAGGAAGTACTGTTGAAGTGCTTGATCTCTTTTATAACACGCCGGCAAGACGTAAATTTTTACGGACTGAAAAAACAGAATTTGCACATATCGATGAAGTAGTGCGCCGCATTGCGTTATCGCGTTTTGATGTCACTATCAATCTTACTCATAATGGCAAACGTGTTCGGCAATACCGTGCGGTAAAAGATGAAAGTCAGCAAAATCGCCGTTTGAGTGCGATTTGTGGTAATAATTTTGTTAATCAATCAATGCAGTTATCGTGGGAACATGGTGATTTAGCAATAAAAGGGTGGGTAGAACATCCTTTATCGCCAGTGCAAAGTAGTGAAATTCAGTATTGTTATGTGAATGGACGAATGATGCGTGATAGATTAATTAATCATGCTATTCGCCAAGCTTACGAAGGTTATTTGCAAGGAGAACAGCAACCTTCTTACATTTTGTATTTAAGTGTTGATCCTCACCAAGTCGATGTTAATGTCCATCCAGCTAAACATGAAGTTCGCTTTCATGAATCTCGCTTGGTTCATGATTTTATCTATCAAGGTGTGTTGAGTGTTTTAAGACAAGCAACCCAAGAGCCTTTATCATTAACGTCAGATGATGAAGAAGAACACGAAACAGCGTTAAACTTCCCTGAAAATCGTCAAGTTGCAGGTGAAAACGTATTTTCTCAGCCTTATCAAGCACCAATAGCTCAAACTCCGCTAAATACATCATCACACCAATACAGCGAACGAGAGCAAAACAATAATTCACATCAAAAGCAAGCCTCTCACTTTGGAGGTCGCCATCAGTTTGGTGAAAGTTATCAGCGGACACAAGGCGCGCTTTATCAAAAAATGGTGCAAGAAAGTGTAGCAGCATCAAAAGATAAAGAGAAAATACCACTATTTCCTGAGCGTGCCCCATTGAATTTAGGTGAAATCGTTCATACAACTAATAATACTAAAAAAGATGCCATTTCGGTGATGCCTCGTTCTGTCAATGTGAAAGAGGGACAAAATGATTATACTTTTGGGCGAGTATTGGCAATTTATCAGCACAAATATGCGTTAATAGAATCTTCACAAGGTCTTGGGTTGTTATCATTGGAAGAAGCTGATTTTCTGTTAAAATGTGCACAATTACTGCCTAAAGATGAAACATTGAAGCCACAACCTTTGTTAGTGCCTTTAAAGTTAGCATTGAGTAAAGAGGAGATTAGTGTATTCAATCAGTTTCAATCACTAATCAGTCATTTCGGGATCGTTATCGAAATTTCTCACGGTAAAGCAACAATACATGCAGTATCGTTACCTTTGCGCCAGCAAAATTTACCCGTGTTATTGACAGCATTATTAACCTATTTGTCAGCAGAACAATCTTGTACCAAGCAACAATTAGGACAGTGGTTTGCAAAACAATTAGGAGCCGAGCAGGCGCAATGGACACAAGCTCAAGCAGTAGGGCTATTGGCTGATATTGAAAGATTTTGTCCTCAGTATGTCAGACAGCCAGCAAAAAACTTATTACAATTAATAGATTTACAACCGGTGGTAGTGGCATTAAATAATGAGCGATGTGAATACGCAAATAAAACCTAAAGCAATTTTTCTAATGGGACCTACAGCGTCAGGTAAAACAGCATTAGCAATTGCACTGAGACAGAAACTGCCTGTAGATATTATTAGCGTGGATTCAGCTCTTATCTATCGTGGTATGGATATCGGTACAGCAAAGCCGGATGCGAATGAGCAATCGCTTGCTCCACATCGATTAATTGATATTCTAGACCCAGCATTTCCCTATTCTGCTGCAGATTTTCGACGAGATGCATTAAAGGCAATGGAAGAAATTACTGCAGTTGGACGAATTCCACTATTAGTGGGTGGGACTATGCTATATTTTAAAGCGTTACTTGAAGGTCTATCGCCTTTGCCCAGTGCCAATTCGGATGTTCGTGCTGAAATAGAAAAAAAAGCAGCAGAGCAAGGGTGGGAGGCAATACATAAAGAGTTAGCATTAGTTGATCCTGTTGCAGCACAACGGATCCATCCTAATGATCCTCAACGGCTTTCTCGTGCGTTAGAAGTTTACCTGATTTCAGGTAAGACAATGACGGAATTGACAAAAATATCAGGCGAGTCTTTGCCTTATGATGTTTATCAATTTGCGATTGCTCCGAAAGATAGAAATGTTCTTCACCAACGCATTGAAGCTCGTTTTAAACAGATGTTAACGTGTGGATTTGAAGATGAAGTAAAATCATTGTATGAACGGGGCGATTTGCATGAAGATCTACCTTCTGTACGTTGTGTCGGTTATCGCCAGATGTGGTCATATTTATCAGGCGAAATAGATTATGATGAGATGGTTTATCGAGGGATCTGCGCGACCCGGCAATTAGCGAAGCGACAAATCACCTGGTTAAGGGGTTGGAATAACATTCACTGGCTTGACAGTGAAGATCCAAAACAATCTCTTGACACTGTTTTGCAGGTAGTTAGTGCATAGATGGTAGGTTTGTGTAAAATTGATAGTTGCCAAAGCGCAATTTTTGAGTAGTTCATTTTTCGAACCAATTAGGTTCTAATATAAAACAACAAAATAAGGAAAACATAGAATGGCTAAGGGGCAATCTTTGCAAGATCCTTTCCTGAACGCATTACGTCGTGAAAGGGTTCCCGTTTCTATCTATTTGGTAAACGGCATTAAATTGCAGGGTCAGATCGAATCTTTTGACCAATTTGTTATTTTGCTGAAAAACACAGTAAGTCAGATGGTATATAAACATGCTATCTCTACCGTGGTACCTTCGCGTCCTGTTTCTCATCATAGCAACACAGGCACGAACCAAACGGGTACAGGCTACAATGGTGGCACTGCTCAGCAGGATGAAGTTGCAGAATAATAAGCCAATATTATTCTTGATATAAGAAAAACATAGGTAGGGAGACTTTACCTATGTTTTTTCCTGTTTTTATAAAGTCTAAGAGGTTTCGCCTTTGTTTGATCGTTATGAAGGTGGCGAATTAGCCGTTTTAGTGCACGTATTCTTTTCTCAAGAAAAGGACGTTGAGGATTTGCAAGAATTTGAATCTTTGGTGACATCTGCGGGTGTTAAACCAGTTCAAATTATTACAGGAAATCGTAAAGCACCTCATCCTAAATATTATGTGGGTGAAGGTAAGGCAGAAGAAATTGCCGAAGCTGTAAAAGCAAGTGGTGCAGATGTTGTTTTATTTAATCATGCACTGACACCTGCACAAGAACGAAATCTGGAAAGACTTTGTGAATGCCGAGTGGTTGATCGCACGGGAGTTATCCTTGATATTTTTGCTCAAAGAGCAAGAACCCATGAAGGAAAATTACAGGTAGAACTCGCCCAGTTACGTCACTTATCAACCCGTTTAGTCAGAGGGTGGACTCACCTTGAAAGACAAAAAGGGGGGATCGGGTTACGAGGACCAGGTGAAACTCAGCTAGAAACAGACCGTCGCTTACTCCGAGGTAAAATTAGTCAAATTCTAATGCGATTGGGTAGGGTTGAGCGTCAGCGTGAACAAGGACGACAAGCGCGGAGTAAAGCTGATATTCCAACATTATCTCTTGTTGGTTACACGAATGCGGGGAAATCGAGTTTATTTAATCATATTACCTGCTCTGATGTATATGCAGCAGATCAGCTCTTTGCAACATTAGATCCGACACTAAGACGTATTCAAGTCGAGGACGTGGGAACGGTTGTATTAGCCGATACTGTTGGATTTATTCGACATTTACCTCATGATCTTGTTGCTGCTTTTAAAGCCACTTTGCAAGAAACACGAGAAGCAACCTTACTTCTTCATGTTATTGATGCAGCAGATAGCCGTTTTGAGGAAAATATTCATGCAGTTGAACATGTATTAGAAGAGATTGATGCTCAAGAAATACCAACACTGCATGTTATGAACAAAATTGATCTTCTTGAAGACTTCACTCCAAGAATTGATCGAAATGAAGAAAACTTACCCGTTAGGGTTTGGGTTTCTGCACAAACAGGTGAAGGCATTCCTCTGTTGTATCAGGCGTTGACAGAACGTCTTTCAGGTGAGATCGCACACTTTGAATTACGTTTACCGCCAGAAGATACAGGGCGATTACGTAGTCGTTTTTATCAATTACAGTCAATAGAACGTGAATGGATTGAAAAAGACGGTAAAGTTGGGCTAATCATACGTATGCCTATGGTAGACTGGCGCCGCCTTTGCAAGCAGGAACCAAATTTATTGGATTACGTGGTCTAATATTCGGCCATAATAAAGAACATTAACTGAGAGCTGGCGACGAAATCGGCTCTTAAGCCTGATAAATCTAATCATAATAATGGAGCTAGAACATGGCGTGGAATCAGCCCGGTAACAACGGACAAGACCGCGACCCGTGGGGTAACCGAAACAGCGGCAATAATAATGGCGATGGCAACGGTAACTCTAACGGTAATCAAGGAGGTCGGAATCGTGGAGCATCAGATCTCGATGATATGTTCCGTAAACTGAGTGAAAAGCTTGGTGGTTTCGGCGGTAAAAAAGGTGGAAACTCCTCTTCTGGGCAAAATGGCGGTCCTCGTAGCAATGCTGGAAATCTTTTGATTTCTCTTGCGTTAGGTGCGGTTGTCGTGGTTTGGGCTGCGAGTGGTTTTTATACCATCAAAGAGGCAGAGCAAGGCGTAGTGACGCGTTTTGGTAAATTTTACCAAATCGTTGAACCTGGTCTGAACTGGAAACCAACTTTTATTGATGAAGTTCAGCCTGTTAACGTAAAAACTATCCGTGATTTAACCACGGGTGGCATGATGTTAACGTCAGATGAAAACATGGTTCAAGTTGAGATAAACGTGCAGTATGTTGTCTCCGATCCAGAAACATTTCTGTTTAACCTGACAACACCAATTAACAGCTTAGGTCAGGCGACTGACAGTGCAGTACGTGGTGTTATTGGTCGTTCAGAAATGGAAAAAATTCTGACTTCTAACCGCTCAGAAATTCGTGACCAGACACGTCAAGAATTAGAAGAGACGATTCGCCCTTATAACATGGGTATTTCGATTGTGGACGTCAACTTCCAAGTTGCTCGCCCACCAGAAGCGGTAAAGGCAGCATTTGATGACGTTATCGCTGCGCGTGAAGAAGAACAAAAAACAATTCGTCAAGCTGAAGCTTATAAAAACGAAGTGTTACCGTTAGCAAAAGGTAACGCACAACGTATGATTGAAGAAGCGACTGCTTATAAAACCAGTGTGGTAATGAAAGCAGAAGGTGAGGTAGCAAGCTTTGCTAAAATCTTACCTGAATATCGTGCTGCTCCTGAAATTACTCGCGAACGTCTTTACATTGAAACGATGGAAAAAGTGCTATCAAAAACACGTAAAGTCATCGCTAATGATAAAGGTAATAGCATGTTAGTGCTGCCTTTAGAGCAAATGTTACGTCAACAATCTCAAGCGACTACACCATCAAATAAGTTTGAGGCGCCTGCTCGTATCAACACACCCGCTCCAACTGTAAATCCAGCACCGGCACAAAAACCAGCAACAACGACTTATGGTAATGGTGGATATGGTAGTAATAATGGCGGTTATGGTCAGCCTTATGGCAATAATCAAGGAGGACAATAATCATGCGTAAAGTTATCGCTGTTGTTGCAGTTATTATTTTAGCGTTGTTGTACTCTTCTGTATTTGTCGTTCAACAGTATGAGCGTGGCATTATTTTACGCTTTGCGAAAGTTGTGCGAGATGCTGAAAATAAACCCGTTGTTTATGAACCGGGTCTTCACTTTAAAATTCCATTTATTGAGAATGTGAAAAAACTGGATGCGCGTATTCAAACTATGAATATCCAGCAAGACCGTTTCTTATCAGGTGAGAATAAAGACTTATTAGTTGACTCTTATCTGAAATGGCGTATCAGTGATTTCAGCACCTACTATCTGGCAACAGGTGGTGGTAACACAATGCAGGCTGAAACTTTACTGCGTCGTAAATTCAGTGACCGTTTACGTTCTGAGATTGGTCGTATGAGCGTAAACCAAATTATTACGGATTCTCGTGGTCGTTTAACCATTGATGTTCGTAATGCGCTGAATGAAGGTACGCCATCTCGTGATTCAAGTGCTGCTGATGATGCAATCGCAATCGCTGCTAAAAAAGTCGCTGAGGAAACTAAAGGCCAAGCTCCAGCTATTAATATGAACAGTATGGCGGCTTTAGGTATTGAAGTGATTGATGTTCGAATCAAACAAATCAACTTACCTATGGAAGTTTCTGAAGCAATTTATCAGCGTATGCGTGCAGAGCGTGAAGCTGTTGCTCGTCGTCACCGCTCACAAGGTCAAGAGCAAGCTGTGAAAATTCGTGCAGCTGCGGATAAGACCGTAACAGAAACACTTGCGGAGTCTGAGCGTGAATCATTACGTCTTCGCGGTGAAGGTGATGCTCAGGCAACTAAACTGTTTGCTGATGCGTTTAGCCAAGATCCAGACTTCTATGCTTTCATTCGTAGCTTACGTGCTTATGAGAAAAGCTTTAACCAAGATGGTAATGACGTCATGGTATTAAGCCCAGATAGCGATTTCTTACGCTATATGAAAGCACCAACAAAAGCGCGGGCAATTGAAGAGTAATTTCCAAACGTATTAAACCGTTTGAGTAAATTATAAAATCCTCCACCTTAAAAAGTGGGGGATTTTTTTTGGGATATTAATAAGTTAATGCTAGTAATCAAGCTAAGAAATAAATAATTGTGCATAAAAAGATGAAAATTTACGCTTAATGGTTTCCAAAATGGTTTTAGCTGGGATAGTATAAAGTGAAAATTGCATTTCAAGATAAACCTTCGGCAATTCCGAAGCGTATTCTTCGCCATTTTCACTTTTATGTCACTCTGCTTCCTGTTTTTGCGATCAAAACTGTTGATAAAATTCACAATGCGTTTGTGATGCGGATTTTTGGGGCGAAAATATTGACAATGGCAAGATTATCTATTGCTTAAAGGCGGGGATGACATAATTAGATAAAATCTACTGTAACTCTTGAATTGAGATGGTAGAATCCTTTTTTAAGCAACCGAGTGTATTTTGAAATGAGTAATAACGTTGTCGTATTGGGCACCCAGTGGGGTGACGAAGGCAAAGGCAAGATAGTCGATTTGCTGACAGAACGCGCTAAATATGTTGTTCGCTACCAAGGTGGACATAACGCAGGCCACACTCTAGTCATTGACGGTGAAAAAACCGTTCTTCATTTGATCCCATCAGGCATTCTCCGTGAAAATGTTGTTAGCATCATAGCAAACGGTGTCGTGTTATCACCGGAAGCACTGATGAAGGAAATGACCCAACTTGAAGATCGTGGCATTCCTGTTCGCTCTCGTTTACTTCTGTCTGAAGCTTGCCCATTAATCCTTCCTTATCACATCGCATTAGACAATGCTCGTGAGAAAGCACGTGGCGAAAAAGCTATCGGTACAACAGGTCGTGGTATCGGTCCTGCATACGAAGATAAAGTTGCTCGTCGCGGTTTACGTGTTGGCGATCTGTTTGATAAAAAAGCGTTTGCACAAAAACTCAAAGAAATCATCGAATACCATAACTTCCAACTGGTGAACTACTACCAAGTTGAACCTGTTGATTACCAAAAAACCTTAGACGATATCATGGCAATCGCTGATATTCTGACAGGTATGGTTGTTGATGTTTCTGACTTACTGTACAAAGCAACACAAAACGGTGAGCTAGTGATGTTTGAGGGTGCACAAGGCACTTTATTAGACATCGACCACGGTACTTATCCGTATGTTACCTCTTCAAACACAACCGCTGGTGGTGTCGCAACAGGTTCAGGTTTAGGCCCTCGCTATGTTGGTTACGTATTAGGGATCATCAAAGCTTACTCTACTCGTGTAGGTGCAGGTCCATTCCCAACTGAATTGTTTGATGAAGTGGGTGACTTCTTACGTGAGAAAGGCCAAGAGTTTGGTGCAACAACAGGTCGTAGCCGTCGTACTGGTTGGTTAGATATCATCGCTATTCGTCGCGCGGTTCAAATCAACTCACTGTCCGGTTTCTGCATGACGAAACTGGATGTGTTAGATGGTTTGAAAGAAGTGAAACTGTGTGTAGGTTATCGTTTACCAAATGGTGAAGTGATTGATACAACACCTTTAGCTGCCGATAATTGGGAAGGTATCGAGCCTATCTATGAAGCAATGCCAGGTTGGAACGAAAGTACTTTTGGTGTGAAAGATTGTGCTCAATTGCCACAAGCAGCGCTGAACTACATCAAACGTGTAGAAGAGTTAACTGGCGTTCCTGTTGATATCGTTTCTACTGGTCCAGACCGTTCAGAAACCATCATTCTCCGTCATCCATTTGATGCTTAATCTGCATTAAATTGGTTTGATGTGAAAATCGTCCCTGAAAATGACAGGGGCGATTTTTTCGTATCTGTTTGCTGGTGAAATTAAGATAAAAATACGCGTTACACACATAAGATAAGACAGCTTTACACTCGGTTTTGCTTCTGTTTTATCCGTAATGAGTAGAAAACAATAAGACAATGTTATTGTTGTAATGTCAGAAATAGAAAAGCGATCTGTTGAAAATCGACAGTATCGCTTTTTCTTTGTCTGTGATGTCGCTATTATTTTGTTAATAACCAAGTGAGCGGTAGCAATAACTCACTTTTGAGTATATCTTTGATAAATGTCCAAAAATTAAACATAATATTGCTTAATAAAATGATATTCTCATTAATAATTACTTATCCCTTAACGATTTTAATAGGGAAAACCACTTTTCAGAGGTCATTGTGCAATTAACCAGTTTTACAGATTATGGATTGCGGGCATTGATATATATGGCTTCATTGCCAGAAGGCAAAATGACGAGTATCACTGAAGTGACTCAAGTTTATGGTGTCTCGCGTAACCATATGGTGAAAATTATTAATCAACTTAGTCATTTAGGTTTTGTTGAGGCTATTCGTGGTAAAAATGGAGGGATCCGTTTAGGTAAGCCTGCAACAGACATCATTGTGGGTGAGGTTGTTCGTGCTTTAGAGCCACTTTCATTAGTAAACTGTAGCGCTGAGTTTTGCCACATTACCCCTGCGTGTCGACTAAAACTGGTCTTGAATCAGGCAATTGAGCAGTTTTTGAAAGAGTTAGACCGTCACACACTCGCTGAGCTAGTTGAAAATAATAGCTCCTTATATAAATTGTTATTAGAAGATGTTTGAGTCTACTATTTCATCAAATCTGATAGCTTGGAGGTCATAATGTCAAAAGATCCTTTTCAGGATAGAGAAGCAGAAAAATACGCCTCTCCAATTGCTAGTCGCGAATATATTTTAGAAGAAATGAAAAAACGCACGGCACCAATGAGCCGTGAAGATTTAGCACAGGCGTTAAAAATTTCAGGTGAAGAAGACTTAGAAGCGTTACGTCGTCGTTTAAGAGCGATGGAGCGTGATGGTCAATTAGTTTTTACCCGTCGCCAGTGCTACGCATTACCTGAACGCCTTGATTTATGGAAAGGGAAGGTAATCGGTCACCGTGATGGTTATGGTTTTTTACGTGCAGAAGGCCAAAAAGATGACCTCTATCTTTCACAAGATGAAATGAAAAAAACTATGCATGGCGATGTTATCCTTGCTCAACCTTTAGGTATGGATAGAAAGGGACGCCGTGAAGGTCGTGTTGTTCGAGTGATAGAGCCACGAAATAACCAAATTGTAGGTCGCTATTTTATTGAGTCAGGTATGGGATTTGTTGTACCTGATGATAGCCGTTTAAGCTTTGATATTCTTATTCCTAAAGAAGATATCATGGGCGCACGAATGGGAAATGTGGTTGTTGTTGAAATCACAACAAGACCAACCCGTCGCACTCAAGCTGTAGGCCGTATTGTCGAGATTTTAGGTGAAACGATGGGAACGGGTATTGCGGTGGAAATCGCATTACGTACTCATGAAATTCCTTATACATGGCCTGCGAAAGTTACAAAAGAAGTGGCTGATTTAAAAGAAGAAGTACCAGAGTCAGCTAAAGAAGGACGTGTTGATTTACGAGACTTACCTTTAATTACGATTGACGGTGAAGATGCGCGAGACTTTGATGACGCTGTTTATTGTCAACGTAAAAAAGGGGGCGGCTGGCGTTTATGGGTTGCGATTGCTGATGTGAGCTATTATGTACGTCCACAAACAGCATTAGATACAGAAGCACGTAGCCGAGGAAACTCTGTTTATTTCCCTTCTCAAGTAGTACCGATGTTGCCAGAAGTTCTGTCTAATGGATTATGTTCATTAAATCCACAGGTTGACCGTTTGTGTATGGTCTGTGAGATGACGGTTTCTGAGCAAGGACGCCTTTCTTCTTATAGATTCTATGAAGCGGTGATGAGTTCTCATGCTCGAATGACTTACACCAAAGTGTGGAAAATCATTCAAGGTGATGAAGAACTGCGTGCGCACTATAAGCCTATCGTTAAAGATATTGAACATCTGTATGAGTTATACCAAGCGTTAGACAATGCACGTAAACAACGTGGTGCGATTGGTTTTGAATCAGAAGAAGCGAAGTTTATCTTTAATGCAGAGCGTCGTATTGAGCGTATTGAGCCAGTTATTCGCAATGATGCACACAAATTGATTGAAGAGTGTATGATCCTTGCTAATATCGCAGCTGCTCGCTTTGTTGAGAAAAACGAAGAACCTGCGCTTTACCGTATTCATGATAAACCTAAAGAAGATAGCGTTTTGAATCTACGCTCTGTCTTTAATGAATTAGGTTTAACGTTGCCAGGAGGCTTAACGCCAGAGCCAGCAGATTATGCACGAGTCATGAAAGAGGTTGAAGATAGACCTGATCGTGAAATGCTGCAAACCATGATTTTGCGCTCAATGAAACAGGCAATTTACGATCCTGAGAATCGTGGACACTTTGGTTTAGCATTAAAATCTTATGCGCACTTTACTTCACCAATTCGCCGTTATCCTGATTTAGCCCTTCATCGTGCAATTAAATATCTGATTGCTAAAGAAAAAGGCCATGGTTCACAACGTTGGACACCAACTGGTGGCTACCATAGTGATATGGACACCATGCTACAATTAGGTGAACACTGTTCTCTAACTGAACGTCGGGCTGATGAAGCTACACGAGATGTGGCTGATTGGCTGAAATGTGATTTTATGCTGGATCAAATTGGTCAACAGTTTACTGGTATAATCACCAGCGTAACGGGTTTTGGTTTCTTTGTTCGCTTAAATGATCTGTTTATTGATGGTCTGGTACATGTTTCTACATTAAATAATGATTACTATCAGTATGATAATGTAGGACAACGCTTAATTGGTGAGTCTTCTGGGCAAGTTTATCGCCTTGGTGATGAAGTGGAAGTAAAAGTTGAAGCAGTGAGTATGGATGAACGTACTATCGACTTTTCTTTAATTTCAACAACACGCACTGCACGTAATCCGGGTAAAACAGCCCGTGTTCGTGGTTTAAAAGGTGAAAAAGACAAGAAAAATGCAAGTTCTAGCAAGTCTCGTCGTCGTGATGCAAGCAAGGATAAAAACTTTGAGCCAGATAGTGCCTTCAAAAAAGGTAAATCATCAGGTCGAGGTAATGCGAGCAAAGATAAAGCCGTAAAAGACCAAGTTGCGAAAGATAAAGCAAGTAGCAAACGTAAGAAAGCATCATCACAAACCAAAAAGATAGAGGCAAAGCTTAAAGCTAAACGTGCAGCCAAACGTGATAATGCATAACGTTTTGTTCTTCTGATCTTTTTTAAAGGCGGCGATCCCGCCTTTTATCTGTTTTGTGCCTTTTATTTTTTAATGAGTAAGCACCGCTATGAGCGAAGAAATTATTTATGGTATTCACGCAGTAACCGCATTACTTGAGCGTGACCCTGTACGTTTTAAAGAAGTTTATGTATTAAAAGGGCGAGAAGATCGCCGTTTAACCCCTGTTATTCATGAATTAGAAGCTCAAGGTATTTTGGTTCAAGTGGCTAATCGTCAATGGTTAGATAGCCAAACAGAGGGGGCTGTTCACCAAGGTATTATTGCAAAAGTTAAACCTGGTCGTCAGTATCAAGAACAAGATTTACCTGACTTGTTAGCTAAAGTCGATACACCTTTCTTATTAGTGCTAGATGGTGTTACTGATCCCCATAATTTAGGGGCTTGTTTGCGTAGCGCAGATGCAGCCGGTGTACATGCTGTTATCGTGCCGAAAGATCGTTCTGCACAATTAAACGCAACAGCTAAAAAAGTGGCTTGTGGTGCAGCAGAAAGCGTGCCTTTAATTAAAGTGACTAACCTTGCTCGTACATTACGTTTCCTGCAAGAAGAGAATATTTGGATTGTTGGCACGGCAGGCGAAGCAGATCATACTTTATATCAAAGCAAACTTACAGGCCCAATGGCATTAGTGATGGGGGCTGAAGGTGAAGGTATGCGTCGTTTAACACGTGAGCATTGTGATGAACTGATCAGTATCCCGATGGCGGGTACAGTATCTTCACTCAACGTTTCTGTAGCAACTGGCGTTTGTTTATTTGAAGCGATGCGTCAGCGTATTACTGTGAAATGATTGCGTGAAATAATCTCTGAGTTTATTTTATTCTCTATACTCCCTTGAGTTTTATTGGCTGCGGGGGTATAGTTACGCGTCAATTTTTTCAGTCACAACTTAAACAAGTTCCTTGCCTCCATGGGTGGTGACTGACCCTGACAGGAGGCTGATAAATCCGTAAGGAGCAATATCAAATGCGTCATTACGAAATCGTTTTTATGGTTCATCCTGACCAGAGCGAACAAGTTCCGGGCATGATCGAGCGTTATAAAACCGCTATCACTAATGCAAATGGTCAGATCCACCGTCTAGAAGACTGGGGTCGTCGTCAATTAGCTTATCCAATCAACAAACTGCACAAAGCACACTACGTTCTGATGAACGTTGAAGCTCCGCAGGAAGTGATTGATGAACTGGAAACTACTTTCCGTTTCAACGATGCCGTTCTCCGCAACATGATTATGCGTACTAAACACGCAGTAACTGAAGCTTCTCCAATGGTTAAAGCAAAAGACGAACGCCGTCGTGATATCGCTGATGACCTCGATGAAGAAGAAGTTGATGATGTAGCAGAGGATTCTGAAGAGTAATTAGTGCTGTGACGGCTAATAATCATTTGGTGCTAACTGGCACAGTGTGCAAAGCATTAATTCGAAAAGTTAGCCCCGCTGGGATCCCGCACTGTCAATTTGTTATTGAACATCGTTCGATACAAGAAGAGGCGGGATTAAAAAGACAATCGTGGTGCCGAATGCCCATTATTGCTAGCGGGAAAGCGTTACAAGCAGTTACTCACAGTATAACGGTCGGCAGCCAAATCACCGTTTCTGGATTCATTAGTAGCCATCAGGCACGAAATGGATTGTTTAAATTGGTGCTTCATGCCGAGCAGATTGAATTGATAGATTCTGGAGACTAGCCATATGGCACGTTATTTCCGTCGTCGTAAGTTCTGCCGTTTCACAGCAGAAGGCGTACAAGAGATCGATTATAAAGATATCGCTACGCTGAAAAACTATATCACTGAAAGTGGTAAAATTGTACCAAGTCGTATCACCGGTACTCGTGCAAAATACCAGCGTCAGCTGGCTCGTGCTATCAAGCGCGCACGCTACCTGTCTTTATTACCTTATACTGATCGTCATCAGTAATAGGTATATAGTCCATTAATGACTTGTAGAGGATAAGGTAATGCAAATTATTCTGCTTGATAAAGTAGCGAATCTGGGTAGCCTGGGTGATCAGGTTAACGTAAAATCGGGCTATGCTCGTAACTATTTAATCCCACAGGGTAAAGCTGTTTCTGCGACTAAGAAAAACATCGAGTTTTTCGAAGCGCGTCGTGCTGAGTTAGAAGCTAAATTAGCTGAAACTTTAGCAGCAGCTGAAGCTCGTGCAGCGAAGATCAATGCACTGGGTTCTGTCACTATCAGCTCTAAAGCGGGTGACGAAGGTAAACTGTTTGGTTCAATCGGTACTCGTGACATCGCTGATGCAGTAACTGCAGCTGGCGTTGAAATGTGTAAGAGCGAAGTTCGCCTGCCAAATGGCGTTCTGCGTACTACTGGTGACCACGAAGTTCACTTCCAAGTTCACAGTGACGTATTCGCTGAACTGAATGTTATCATTGTTGCTGAATAATCTTCGATTAGACAGTTAATGTTGATAAAGAAAAACGCCAGCTTAGCTGGCGTTTTTTTTGATAAGTAAATGTTCTTCTTACTATGGTGTACGGTAATAACTTCCATCACTTAAACGAGTGTAAGTGATAACAGTACCGGCGCTATTTGTCACTTCTAGCATACTAACATCACCTTGCGGATTGCGCTGTAGACGAATAGTTTGCCCTGAGCGTAATTGACTTAATGATTTTTGTTGGTCTTCTGATTTCGCCATAGAAAATGCATCATTGACAGGAAGTTGATTGTCTCTAAAAAGTTGCGCTAAGGTTTGCCCTTCTTTGATAGTGTAGGTTTGCCATGTTTTTTGCTCAGGTGTTGATTGAGTGTCTTGTGGCGGTGTTGCTTGAGCAACATTTCCCACGGGAGCATTTTCCGTTGTTGGGTTATCTATTGATGGAGAAACCTCGGGATCGGCATTTAAGCTCTCTTGTGCTTGAGGGATCGGTGTTTGATACACTGGATCATTGGTAGACGCTATTGGTACAGGAAGATCATGCGTCGATGATGACGGTTGAGGTGGCTCACCATTATTTTCACTTGTAGGCCAAAAAAACACGACCAATAAAACAATAGCAATAACGAGTATTGCTCGACGATGTAAGCCTGGGAATTTGCCCATATTCACCTCATTATTGATCTGTGAATCAGTATTATGAATTGCTGTAACATCTTTTTTATTCCTTGTAGCCATACTAGCACGAACCATGATCCTAACCTGCTCCCTGAATTCTTTTCAGAATTATCTATTCGTTCTAACCGTTAATGTTCTTTATTCCCTTGATGGTTAACTAGAAATAGCTTCATTCGGTGATACACATTTTTATCAGTTTCTATGGTTAAAGCCTGCGTTAATTCCCCATAAAGGTCATGAGGTAATAATGTGTCAGACCATGTTGAAAGAACATTTAGTGCCATATTTCTATCACGCAATGTTGGACTGCGTAATTGTCTTTTGATAAGTGACCAGCCGATACCAGGAAAACCACCAAGATCTTGCATAATATATTCAACGGCATGATGAGATTGATATTCAGAGTAGGTAGTTATTAATGGATCATCTGTGCTATCTAATGCTGTTAATGCAATTTGTTGTTCTGCAAGTTTAACTACTCTTTCTATTTTGTGAGAAGCATCTGTTTGCATTAATTGGTGCCACCAATCCGCATTGGGATTATCTTTTTGTAGTGAAAAGAGCAACTCCCAAATATCAAGACGAAGAGATTTAGCGACAAGGCTTGCTTGGTAATTTTTTGAGCGAGAAGGGCTTTGTAATGCTTCGATGATGAGTGTTGACCACTCTGGCTTTTGAATAATATTTTGTGAAGTAGAGATAATTTGTTGTTGGCAATGATCGTTCCAGCCAAATGACTCGAGTAATAACCAATCCTCACCACTATTTTGCACAAAGTCGGCGATTTCACAGACGCAATAAAGAAGTTTTAATTCTTTTGGTGGCAAAGAATTGACCTGTGAAATAAAAGTATTACACGCTTGGGCACCCTCTACATAATCATAGATATCTTTTGCAGGGCCTCCATTAAGCAGTGCGCGTAAAAGATCACTACAACCAAGCAATAACTCATTATCTAAAGGATGCGTCTTCAACATCTCTAATAACGCGCCTTTTGTGGCACAGTCATAGGCCACATACTCTGTCATTACATTATTTTTATACCCTTCTGTCAGTAGCCAATAGCGATTATTAACAGACAGTGTTGACGGTAGATGTTCGATAAATTGGATGCGTCCCCAGCCTTTGGTTCGTTGACCAAGGGAATATAAAAAAGGCTCTAATTCTTCGCAAGAAAGACGCTGTTTTAGCGGACGGATAGCATAAAGTGTAAATTCAGGATGAAGAGCAAACAATAAAAGTAAACGTTGAGAAGTACTATCATTAAACGATCCTAATAGCCCTAAGGCAATTTTGATAGGATTCTTATCAGGACTTAGCTTCAAGATCCACAAGATTAATTGAAAATAGGTTTCATGATTAATCACTGTTTCATCTTGTTCTATTTTATCTATCAGATATGAAAGATAGGTAATAGGAGCGAGTTTATCTTGGCAGGCCATTGCATAAAAAGAATCGATATGCTCTTTATCAGGCAAAAGAATGACATGTTTTATTGCATGATAGAGTGATAATGCAAACTCTTCAGATACTTTTTGAGGTGGCAACTGTTCAATCGCTCGACCTATTCGTTGGTGTAAAATTATTCCTTCACGAGCGCCTGCTGACCAACTAAAAGGTATTGAATTATCAACAGGTTTTAGCTTTAGATGTGCCTCTGACAATAGATTTAATTCATCAGGTAAAGGTGTATCACCTATTTCATAAGGTGTTAATTGTGAAAGAATTGAAGGAGTAGAGGAATGACAAACGCTAGGAAAGTCTATTGTGAGGTCGATAGACAGAAGTGACTTACTGAAAAGCTTATCGCGCCAATTAGTCATAATAAATCCTATTTTTTTTGCCACCTTAGTATAACTTTAGCGGAAAATAGGAAAGCTGGATAAAAAAAGCCAGAAAATCCATTTAGATCACTTAAGAAATCCCTCTCAAAAGCATACTTTCTTTCTTGAAATAGAAAAACAAATCAAAAAAAAACTGGTCAATAAAATTAAAAAGCGGTACATTAGCAAAATTACAAATTGTTATATTATAACATATCAATAAATGGGGTTTATTATGAAACTAAACATTCACCCTCAATATCGAACAGTGATTTTCCATGACACTAGTGTAGATGCTTATTTTAAAGTGGGGTCAACCATTCAAACGGAAAAGACAATAGAGTATGAAGGGCAAATATACCCTTATGTGACATTAGATGTCTCTTCACAATCACACCCATTTTATACCGGTAAGCAAAAGACACATTCTCAAGAAGGTAATGTGGCACGCTTTAATAAACGTTTTGGTCAATTTATTAAGTAAGGAAAAGATAATGCAGGTATTAAGTTCATTGAAAAGTGCTAAGCAGCGTCATCCCGATTGCAAAGTGGTGCGTCGTCGTGGTCGGCTTTATGTGATTTGTAAGTCCAATCCACGTTTTAAAGCCGTTCAGGGGTAAAGTTATGCAAAAACCAGTTATTTCTTGTGTTTTGATTATGGGATTGTTGGGTAGTGCGATGTCTGTTTTAGCACATAGCCACCATCATGAAAAAGTGCAAACACAAGCCCAGAAAGATGCTGCTAATGGAATTTTTGAAAATAAGGATGTGCTTGATCGCCAACTCAGTGATTGGGAAGGGGTATGGCAATCTGTAGAGCCTTATCTTCTCAGTGGCGAGTTAGATGAAGTTTTACAAAAGAAAGCAGAAACAAAAAAAGATAAAACGGTTGAAGAGTACCGTGCTTACTATACACAAGGCTATAAAACTGATGTAGATATGATTGGTATTGAAAACAATATTATTGAGTTCCATCGAGGTGAGAAAGTAGATAGCTGCGAATATCACTATGATGGTTATCGTGTTCTACATTATGAGTCTGGTAAGAAAGGCGTACGTTATCTTTTTCGTTGTGATGATGCTAAAAGCCAAGCGCCTAAATTTATTCAATTTAGCGATCACATTATTGCACCAGAGAAAGCAGGGCACTTCCATTTATATATGGGCAACATATCGCAAGATGAATTACTTAAAGAACTAAGCAATTGGCCCACATATTACCCTTATTCAATGAAAGCAGATGATATTGTTCACGAAATGCTTTATCACTGATAACTTCTTGATAAGAATATTGAGCTGACACCTTATACCCTTGGTTATTATCGAGGGTATTTTTCTTTAAAAAGATAATGATAAAAAAAGAAAAAGCAGTAGCATCCATGCTGACTTACTTTTATAAATAGCGTTAAAGATTATTATAATCCTTGGCAGAGATACTTCATCTCCATATAGTCTTCAATGCCGTGCTCAGAGCCTTCACGACCTAAACCTGATTGTTTAATACCACCAAATGGTGCAACTTCATTAGAAATTAACCCTGTGTTAATACCTACCATGCCGTATTCTAAATTTTCAGCAACACGCCAAATACGCTGTGGATTTTCACTATAAAAATAAGCAGCTAAACCATAAATGGTGTTGTTGGCTAAATGCACCACTTCATCTTCATTTTCAAAAACCACTAAAGGTGCGACAGGGCCAAATATTTCTTCTTCAAGAATATGGCTATCAGTAGGTACATTACCAACAACGGTAGGTTGGAAAAAGTTTTCCCCTGCTTTATCACTTTCCCCACCACAAAGTAGTGTTGCGCCACGTTTTAGCGTGTCGGCAAGTAATGATTGTGATTTTTCAACGGCTTTGCGGTTAATGAGTGGTCCAATAGAGACACCTTCTTCAAAACCATTTCCCACTTTGAGCTTTTTAACTGCATCAACAAAGCGCTCACTAAATTTTTGATAAACATCTTTATGAATATAAAAACGGTTAGCGCAAACACAGGTTTGTCCTGCGTTACGGAATTTTGCTCCCATAGCCCCTTCAACCGCTCTATCAATATCAGCATCGTTAAACACGATAAAGGGTGCATTGCCACCTAATTCTAAAGAGACTTTTTTTACGCTATCTGAGCATTGGCGCATTAATAAACGTCCAACCCCCGTAGAGCCTGTAAAACTTAATTTGCGAACACGGTTATCAGAGGTAAAGACTTCTCCAATTTTAATGGCATCACCTGTGACAATATTAATAACACCCGCGGGGATACCAGCTTGAGCGGCTAATTCGGCTAAAGCCAATGCGGTATAAGGCGTTTCATTGGCAGGTTTAATCACCATCGTACAACCCGCAGCTAATGCTGGAGCAGCTTTGCGGGTGATCATAGCCGCAGGGAAGTTCCAAGGTGTAATAGCAGCACAAACACCAATACCTTGTTTAATCACCATCAAACGTTTATCAGCAGAAGGCGAGGGAATAATTTCACCGTTGACTCTCTTACCTTGCTCTGCAAACCACTCGATAAACGAAGCTGCATAAGTAATTTCACCTTCAGCTTCAGCAACGGGTTTGCCTTGCTCGAATGTCATTAATTCAGCAAGTTTTCTTTTGTTTTCAATAATTAATTTAAACCAATTTTGCAATAATGCTCCGCGCTGATGTGCTGTCAGTGCACGCCATTTTGGTAACGCTTTTTGTGCAGCATCAACAGCCATTATTGCTTCTTGTGTTGCCATATTCGGTACCGTACCAAGTAAAGCACCCGTGGCAGGATCGATAACATCAACAGTTTCGTTGTTTTTAGCATTACACCACAGACCATCAATATAGCCTTGTTCACGGAAATAGGGATTTGCAGTTATTTTCACTTAATACCTCTCTGAACATCTCTGTATATTGATATTTAGCTCTAGATTAACAGAGCTAGGCAGTTTTATGCCTATGTATAAGTATATGCCTGTGTTGCAGTGTTGTGAAAATAAGTATGACAAATACCAATAAAAAAACGTCAAAATATGGTGAATAAGGTCAATTGACTACGTTTTTAATGAATAATCCGCATTACTCAAGACTGAAGGTTTACGCTGTACCTTACCACTGTTATTCTTGGATCTAACTTTCATAAAAAACAGGTATTTTTTCATGTCAAAACCATCATTTGATTCTATCGAATCACAGGCAAGTTACGGTATTGGTCTGCAAGTCGGTCAACAACTGACTGAATCAGGTCTTCAAGGATTAGAGCCCGCAGCACTGTTAGCTGGCTTGACCGATGCATTAGAAGGTAATGCACCTTCTGTACCTGTTGAAACATTACACAATGCCTTACGTACTATGCACGAGCGTGCGGAAGCTGTGCGTCAAGAACGCCAAGCAGAGCTGGCTGAGGCTGGTAAAGTTTTCCTAGAAGAAAATGTGAAAAATGAAGGTGTTCAAGTTACAGAGTCGGGCTTACAGTACAAAGTACTGACAGCCGGTGAAGGTGCAATTCCTGCGCGTACAGATCATGTTCGCGTTCATTACACTGGTCGTTTAATTGATGGTACTGTGTTTGATAGCTCAGTTCAACGTGGGCAACCGGCTGAATTCCCAGTAAATGGCGTTATCGCTGGCTGGATTGAAGCATTAACATTAATGCCAGTTGGTTCAAAATGGGAATTATATATTCCTTACCAATTAGCTTATGGCGAACGTGGAGCTGGGGCGGCTATTCCTCCATTCGCAACATTAGTATTTGAAGTAGAATTATTAGAAATTTTATAATTTCTTATTCTGCTGTAAATCAGAGTAAAAAATAGCCGGTTTTGCCGGCTATTTTGGTCTCTGGACTAAAATAAATAGACAGTAGGGTAATTAATTTTTATAAGAGAAGTTATCTACTTATAGAAATAAGCGAGGTGCATGATGTTAGAACAAGTCAGCAAATTAGCCCGCCAAGCAGGTATGGCGATAATGCAAATTTACCAGCAATCAGAGCCTATTCAAGTACAGGAAAAAAGTGATCACTCACCTGTCACCGAGGCTGATTTGGCCGCTCATCAAATCATCAAACAAGGACTTGCTTCTATTGCCCCAGATATACCTCAATTATCTGAAGAAGATCCTCCTGAATGGGAAGTTCGTCGTTATTGGGATCGTTATTGGCTGATTGATCCTCTAGATGGAACAAAAGAATTTATCAGTAAAAATGGTGAATTTACGGTAAATATTGCCTTAATTGAAAAAGGTATTCCTGTTTTAGGGGTTGTCTATGCACCGGTTCAAAATGTGTTATATGCAGCGGCAAATAAGCAAGCGTGGAAAGAAGTATGTGGACAACGACTGCCTATCCATGCAAGTCGTGCTGAGCCACCCGTGATCGTGATTAGCCGTTCTCATCAAGATGATGAATTAAAAGAATATCTCTCACAGCTTGGTGCACATCAAACCGTTGCTGTTGGTTCCTCTTTGAAGTTTTGTTTAGTTGCTGAAGGTAAAGCACAGCTTTATCCTCGTTTTGGACCTACGCATACATGGGATACTGCAGCAGGCCATGCTATTGCGATTGCAGCGGGCGCACATGTTACAGATTGGAAAGGGGTAACGTTAGATTACTCTCCAAAAGAGTCGTTAATAAATCCAGGATTTCGAGTTTCTATCTTTTAGTTGTACTACTTTATTAAATTGGAGCCCTTTGTTTTAGAAGGGCTCTGATTTAGAAATTATTCTTTAATTAAGTCATTGATGAGATTGATAGCAGATGTAATTTCCGCACCGCTTAATACGCCTTCTTTGACGAAACGGACTTTGCCTTGTTTATCTAAAACAATAATCGCTGAACTCTCTTTTTCTAATCCCCAGCCTTTTAATGCGACGCCATCGGCATCAACAATAAACTGTGACCAAGGAAATTCTTTTTTACTGTCTTCAACGCTACCACGAACGAATGGGCCTGTGCCAAATACCGCATCATCAGTATTAATAATCGTAGTCGTTTGATAATTGGCATGTGGGAATTTAGCTAGTTTTACCGCTTCAATAAACGGTGCATTCATCTCCTTAGCTTTGCTACGTCCTGCTATATGTTGAACAGTACGTACTTTTCCACTGAGCAGACCACTATTCCAATTTTGGTAGCTAAACTTATCTTTGGTTGTGTCATAAAGTAGCTCACCTTTGTCATTGATTGTGACAGCAGGAAGGACTGTATTTTCAGTGATATTATGTGCGAATACCCATGTAGATGTGCTAAGTAAAAGAGCAGCTAAGGTTATTTTGTGCATAGCCATTGTCCTATTATTGAAATCGACGTTAGATTCTATCTAAGCATAGAAGCTAGTGAAGAATAATACCTCATCACTGATACATTTATTTAACATTGAGTGGGTAAGATAAGGCACATGCTATCTTTATTTATATTCTTTACTGTCAATAAATGTAAAAATAGATAAGAAAACTAAATAAGTGGAACCTAGTACTTATAATTAGGTCTTTAAATTTGATATATAAAGATTAGTCTTTATGACTTATTAAACTCAACAACGAGCATGGGAGACAACTGAAAGATGAAAATCTTCAATCGCTATAACCCTGAAAAAATTGCTCTCTACGTTAAGACGTTATTTCGTGGACGGTTTTATATCAAAGGAATGGGTGCATTTGAATTCGATTACGGTAAAATTTTATTACCAAAAATAAGAGATAAGCTACATTTTAATGTCATGAGTGAAGTGAATCAGCAGGTCATTTTATTGAAAGCAGAAATGGGCTAACTTTTATCTGATAGATAACTGAGTCTTTTTCTCTGATAAGTTAGATAAGACTCAGTTATTAATTGAGTTACGTTACTAATTAATCGGCTACTTTATTATTCTCATTTTTTTGAGTTTCAACTTCTGTTGTAGTCGTCTGTGTAACAGGAACATGTTCTTGTAAAACAGGTTTAACAGGAGGGATATCATCAATTTTTGTTACAAGCAATTGATCTATCTTGTAATTATCAATATCGACAACCTCAAACTTGTATCCCGAAAACTTCACATAATCAGTGCGTTTAGGAATTTTACGTAAACGATACATCATAAAACCAGCGATTGTTTCGTAGTTACTTGAATCAGGGAAATCGTCGATATCAAGTACACGCATCACATCATCAATTGGCGTACCGCCTTCAACTAACCATGAATGCTCATCACGGCTCACAATCTGCTCTTCTTGTCCCGGTCCAATCAAATCACCCATCAAGGTTGTCATCACGTCATTTAGTGTAATAACACCCATTACCATGGCGTATTCATTAAGGATAATGGCAAAGTCTTCACCGGATGTTTTAAAACTTTCCAACATATCTGAAAGTGTTAATGTGTCAGGAATAATCAGCGCTTTACGAATATGAACACCCTCATTGAGATTTAGGCTTTGTCCGTTAATAACGCGATTAAGAAGTTCTTTAGAGTCTACATAACCAATAATATGGTCAATATCCCCTTCACAAACTAAAAATTTAGAGTGGGGCTGAGTAGCAATTTTTTCTTTGATATCGCTTTCAGTCTCTTCACGATCAAAATAGACCACATCTTCTCGTGGTGTCATGGCGGATGGTACAGTACGAGATTCTAATTCAAAGACATTTTCAATCAACTCATGCTCTTGTTTACGTAAAACCCCAGCAACAGCACCTGCTTCTACAATGGCAAAAATATCATCAGAAGTAATGTCTTCATTTCTGACCATTGGGATTTTAAATAACTTGAAGATGAGATCTGCCATACCATTAAATAACCACACCAAAGGGCGGAAGAAGGCAAGGCAGAAACGCATTGGGTTCACAATTCTTAATGCGATAGCTTCAGGTTTTATCATACCAATGCGTTTTGGTGTTAAGTCAGCCAATAAAATGAACATGGATGTGACAATAATAAAGGAACAAACAGATCCAAGCTGTTGTGCTAACGGCTCTTCAAAAAATTGGAGGTAAAAGTTTTTCAACGAAGGAGAGAAGGCTGACTCACCAACGATACCCGCCAAGATTGCGACGGCATTTAATCCAATTTGTACCACGGTAAAAAACATGCCCGGCATTTCTTGCATTTTTAATACACGTGCGGCGTTAATATTGCCCTCATCAACAAGTTGTTTGAGTTTAATTCGACGAGAAGCAGCAAGAGAGATTTCAGACAGCGAAAAAAAGGCGCTGATAGCACAAAGCAAAAGCACAATGAGTAAACTATTAAGCATATAAGGCTCACACCACCCTAAGTATTTAATCCAAAGGGCAATACTAGAATGTTAAAAATAGAAGATAAATCAATATATTGTGATGTAATTATTCACAAAGAAAGATAAGAGGGCGTAATTATATCATCGCCCTGCTATTTTCTGCTAGTTTTACTTTTCAGGAGGATAACAGATACCTATCCCGCCTAATCCACAATAACCTTGTGGGTTTTTGTATAAATATTGCTGGTGGTAATCTTCTGCAAAGTAAAATGGGCCCGCTGGCTGAATTTCTGTGGTAATTGTTTCAGTCGCACCTTGGGTATTCATCGCTTGTTGATAACGTTTTTTGGACTCAATAGCTTGCGCATATTGCTCTGCATTGACAGTGTAAATGGCAGAACGATATTGGCTACCAATATCGTTACCTTGGCGCATACCTTGTGATGGATTGTGGTTTTCCCAGAAAAGTGCCAAAAGTTGTGAATAGCTAATGATCGAAGGATCAAAAACAATTCTCACCACCTCACTATGGCCAGTTAAACCTTGGCAAACTTGTTGGTAGGTTGGATTTTCTGTTACACCACCGCTATAACCCGCACTTGTCGAGTAAATCCCCTGTTGTTGCCAAAATAGACGTTCAACACCCCAAAAACAGCCCATCGCAAAATAAGCAATATCCATATTATCTGGAATATCATAAATAGAATGCCCATTTACTGCGTGATTAGCAGATATTTCTAATGGTATCGAAGTACCCCTTAAGGCATTCTCTGGTTGGTAAGCTTTGTGTTGCAAGGTAGACTCCAATTTTTATATTTGTAAACGCTTTACTATGGTAAAGGTTTAATATTGTTATAAACTAAATCTACAATAAAGCTTAAAACAGTTTGTCGTCAATTTATCTCATGGATTAAATAATATTGAGGAGAAAACGTGCCGAGATACTCCGTTATCTACGTTCTCTGTCTGTCTTTTATCGCACCTGTTGCTTATGGGGCAAATTTGCGTTTAAAAGTAGAAGGTTTAGAAGGGCAACTCGAAAAAAATGCACGAGTCCAGCTATCAAACATTACAACAGAAGAAGTTGCACCTGACGGGCGTTTTCGTGCGCGTGTTGAAAAGGCAATTCAAGAAGGCCTTCGCCCTTTAGGTTATTATCAGCCTAAAGTGACATTTTCTTATCAAGAAAATACCCCTCCTGCACGATCTGTATTAACCGCTAAAGTTGAACCCGGTATTCCTATTTTACTGAAAGGCGTCGATATTGTTCTCGAAGGTGGTGCTAAAACAGATAGCCAATATGCGAAAGTCATTAAAGAGAATACGCCTCCTCTTGATAGTGTTTTAAACCATGCGGAGTATGAGAAACTCAAAGGCTCATTAACAGGGCTTGCAATTCGTCGTGGCTATTTTGATGCTGAAATGCAAAAAAGTCAGTTGGGGGTTTCTTTAGATAATCATGCCTCATATTGGGATTTTGTTTTCGATAGTGGAGAACGCTATCGTTTCGGAAAAGTGAATTATACAGGATCTCAAATCCGTGAAGACTACCTACAAAATATCGTTCCTTTTAAAGAGGGACAATATTACTCTTCAGAAGATCTGGCTGAATTTAATCGCCGTTTAGCTGCAACAGGGTGGTTTAACTCTGCGGTTGTGACACCCGATATTGCTAAAGCGCGTGCAGAAGGCTCTTATCTGTTACCTATGAGTGCAGTTGTAACTCCTCGCTCTCGTAACTATGTTGAGCTTGGTGGTGGTTATGCTACTGATGTTGGCCCTCGCCTTAATATGCAGTGGGATAAGCCTTGGATGAATTCACGAGGTCATAGTTTAACCTCTAATATCAGTGTTTCTCAGCCTGAACAATCTATTGGTGCCAACTATAAAATTCCACTGAAGGTCAATCCATTAGAGCAGTACTATGGTGTTCAGGGAGGGTTTAAACGAACAGATTTAAATGATACTCGCTCGGATACCACAACACTAAATGTGTCTCGTAACTGGGATATGTCGACAGGCTGGCAATACAGTGTGAATACACGTTGGAGTCTCAGCCACTTTACCCAAGGTGAAGTCACAAATACAACCATGTTGCTTTATCCAGGGGTAACAGCCAGCCGTGTACGCCAACGTGGTGGTATGATGCCAACTTGGGGGGATAGCCAACGTTATACTTTAGATTACTCCAATAAAATATGGGGTTCTGATGTTGAGTTTGCTGCATTCCAAGCACAACATGTTTGGATACGTACACCATGGGATGGTCATCGCTTTGTGGTAAGAGGCAATTTTGGTTGGATTGAAACCAATGCGTTTGAGCAAGTACCGCCTGAATTACGTTTCTTTGCCGGTGGTGATAGAAGTGTTCGTGGTTTTAAATACCAAAGCATTTCTCCAGAAGATAGCAAAGGAAATTTAACAGGGGCATCAAGGATGCTAGTAGGCTCATTAGAATATCAATATAACGTTACGGGCAATTGGTGGGGGGCTGTCTTTATTGATAGTGGTGAAGCGGTTAACGACTTTACTCGTAGTGATTTTAAAACCGGTGCGGGTGCAGGTGTTCGTTGGGCATCCCCAGTGGGCCCAATTAAATTTGATTTAGCATTACCTGTGAGCGACGTTGATAAGCGTAGACTCCAGTTTTATATCGGGTTAGGAGCTGAGTTATGATAACAAAGTGGTTGAAATGGATTGCACTAACACTCCTTATCATTATTTTGCTTACATTCGGTGCAGTTGCTTGGATTTTAGGTACTCAATCAGGTTTACATTTCGCGGTTAATAGTGCAGCTCGTTGGGTTCCTGGCTTAGTTATCAAAGATGTTAATGGTGGTTGGCAAGACCTGCGTTTAACGGGGATTGAATATCAAATGCCCGGCGTTGATGTGAACGTGGGGGAGTTATCATTAGGATTACGTTTAGCATGTCTGACCGATAAACAAGTTTGTGTTGATACATTAGGCACACGAGATGTTGTTGTTAATGTTGATACTAGTGCTTTTCCCCCTTCTGAAGAAACACCTCCGTCAGCGCCTTTAACCGAGCTTAATGCACCATTACCTATCTATTTAAATTCTCTTTCATTAGAAAATACGCATGTGAAGATTGACGATATGGCAATCTCACTCGGTGAGTTTAAAACTGGCGCACAATGGGAAGGTCGTCAAGTTACATTAAACCCAACACTTATTAATGATTTGCTGGTGGCATTACCAAAGACACCAGAAGAAGGAACTATTGAAGCAACGGCTCAAGATGTAAAAGAAGCCGTAGCTGTCAAACCTCAAACGGAGATGACAACACAAGAAGAAAAAGAACAGGCTTTAGCTGAAACAATTAAAGCGATTTTTGCTAAACCATTATTGGCCGAATTACCTGAGATTATTATTCCTGTTGATATCAATATTGAAGGAATTGAAGGTAAGCAATTACAGATTAGCGGTGATGCACCCGTTACGATTAATCAATTATTGTTTGAAGCAAAGACTCAAGGTCAGCAAGTTAATCTCACTAAATTAAATGTTGATGCACCAGAAGGTGAAGTGAGTTTAAACGGGGGAATTACCCTAGATAAACAGTGGCCTGTTCATTTAGATGTGAATGCGACTATTCGCGATGTTGCAGGGCTTGAAGATTTTAAAGATCAAAAAGCGACGCTTTCTTTGCAAGGTGCATTACTTGAAGAACTGAAATTAGCACTCTCTTTAACAGGAACGGTTACAGCAACTTTAGACGCACAAGCTGAATTGGCAAAACCTCATCTTCCATTAAAATTGACACTCGAAAGCCAGAAAGTTCGTTGGCCATTAACGGGTGATGTTCAGTATCAACTTCGCGATACACGATTACGCTTGAATGGTCAGACGGATAATTATGATCTTTCATTACGCTCTGATATTGAAGGTCAGGAGATCCCGCCTGCAAAATTAACGCTAGATGCAAAAGGGAATGAAGAGAAAATAGAGCTAACGCGTTTACGTTTAGCTGCTTTGCAAGGTCATGCTGATATTACGGGGGTTGCTGATTGGAGTAAGGCAATTAGCTGGAATGCATTGCTCACTATTTCGGGAATTAATACGGCAAAACAGTACCCTGATGTGCCAGCAAAATTAGATGGGCGCATTGCAACAACAGGTAGTCTATATGGTGGAAGTTGGCAATTACGTGTTCCTGAAATTACCTTAGATGGCAATATCAAAAACAATCTTATTAAAGCGAGAGGTAATGCTTACGGTAATGATTCTGGCCAATGGAATATCCCTCAATTAAAACTTATTCTTGGTAAGAATAACCTCGATATTGAGGGGCATTTAGGTGATAAATGGGCATTGGATGCCAATATTAATGCTCCAGGATTAAATGGTTTAGTGCCAGGATTAGCGGGAGTAATTAAAGGTAAGGTGAATATTCGTGGTGATATGAACACACCTAAGATTATCGCTGATATCAATGCACAGGGTATTAAATGGCAAGATCAAGTCAGTGTTGAATCGATCACTATCAAAGGTGATGTTCAATCGGACAAAGAAATTGGTGGCAAGCTAGCTATTACTGCTCGTCAGCTAAAACAAGCCGATTTAGTTATTCGTAATTTAACGTTGGATGCTGCTGGCACCGAAAAACAGCATAAACTGACGTTAAAAATGGATGGTGAGCCTGTTTCTGGAGGACTGACATTAGCGGGTTCATTCGATAAAGAAAAACAGCAATGGAAAGGAACGCTAAATAATACAGCATTTGATACGCCGGTGGGTGAGTGGCGTTTAAATAAAGCCATAGCGTTGAATTTATTGGCAGAAAAGCAACAAGTCACCATTGGTTCTCATTGTTGGATAAACCCAAATGCACAAGTGTGTGTGCCTAAAGCGATAACGGTGGGGGAAAGCGGATCGGCGGCAATTACATTGACACGTTTTGATCTCGCTATGATAAAACCTTTCTTACCTTCAGAAACTTCTGTTCAAGGTGTATTTACTGGCGATGCGATGGCAACGTGGAACTCAAAAGGCGGTTTACCGAAAGCATCAGTCAACCTGAAAGGGCAAGGTGTTGCTGTAAAACAGAATATTGAAGGCACTATTTTACCGATTGATTTTGATGCTATCACCTTAAATGCAGGCGTTAACAATGGTAAAGCGACATTACAATGGCTGATTAGTATCGCGGGTAATGGTGATATTAAAGGTAATGTGCATGTCGCGGATCTTGAGAAGAAACGCCTGCTATCAGGTACGGTGGATATCGATAACTTGACATTAGATTTAATCAAGCCGTTTTTAGGTAAAGGTGAAATTGCTCAAGGTCGTGTCGGGGCGCAATTACGTTTAGGCGGAAACGCTCAATCTCCACTGTTATTGGGTCAATTTGGCATTAATCAATTAAAAGTGGTTGGGCATTGGATCCCGTTTGATATTACGAAAGGGAATGTTGATGTTCAATTTAATGGTGCGACGTCTGATCTAAGCGGTAGAATTGAAACTCCAGAAGGTTATTTAAATCTTACTGGTAATGCCGATTGGCGTAAGTTAGATGAATGGCACGCAGTAGTGGCAGCAAATGGTAACAAGCTACGTGTTGCATTACCTCCGATGGTACGTATTGATGTTAATCCTGATTTAGTGTTTGAGGCTAGCCCAAATTTACTGAAATTAGATGGGCGCATTGATATTCCTTGGGCACGTATTGTTGTTCAAGATTTACCAGAGTCTGCGGTCTCCGCTTCTTCTGATGAAGTGATGCTGGATAAAAACTTACAGCCAATTGCTCCAAAAGAGACATCGATTCCAATTCAAAGTGATTTAGCTATTAATATTGGCGATGATGTGACACTGGACGCATTTGGGCTTAAAGCTAGATTGACGGGAGCTCTCAAAGTCAATCAGAATAAACAAGGACTAGGTTTAAATGGCCAAATAGATATTCCAAAAGGCCAATTCAAAGCTTATGGGCAAGATCTACAAGTCCGTAAGGGACAAATTTTGTTCTCAGGGCCAGTTGATCAACCTTACTTGAATATTGAAGCTATTCGTAATCCTGAAAATACGGCAAATAATGTGATTGCTGGTGTCAGGGTTACAGGGCTTGCAGATAAACCTAAAGTTGATATTTTCTCTGAACCCGCATTTACACAGCAAGAAGCGTTATCTTACTTGCTAAGAGGTGAAGGGTTAGATAAAAGTGGTGATGCGGATTCATCACAAATGACAGCAATGCTGATAGGATTAGGCGTTGGTCAAAGTGGTCAGCTTGTAGGACGCATTGGTGAAACCTTTGGTGTTTCGGATTTAGCGCTTGATACACAAGGTGTGGGAGATAGCTCACAAGTTGTGGTCAGCGGTAAGATCACCAACGATCTACAAGTGAAGTATGGAGTGGGTATATTTGATTCGCTAGCGACGTTAACCTTACGTTATCGCTTGATGCCCAGGTTGTATTTACAAGCAGTGTCTGGTATGAATCAGGCAATAGATCTGCTTTATCAATTTGAGTTTTAAATTATATGCGAATTATTGTTTATGGTAGTTTACGGCAAAACCAAGGTAACCATCACTGGATGACCTATGCACAACTTTTGGGTGAGCATAAGTTAAAGGGATATAAACTCTATGATTTAGGGTTTTACCCTGCGGTTGTTGAAGGTGAGGGTGAAATAGAATGCGAAGTCTATCGGATAACGCCCTCTATCTTGACAGAGCTTGATGAACTGAAAAAGAACGATCAAGATTACAAGCGCCAACTGATTTCAACGCCTTATGGCAGTGCTTGGATCTATCTTTATCAAAAGCCTGTTGATGGCTTACGTGAAATAAAGTGTGGCGACTGGTTAAAACGTCACGAAGAAGAGTAATCAGTAACCTTCTGTTTTTAATTAAAATTAACTAAAAATGGCTCGATAATAATATCGAGCCATTTTTATATTTAGATAAGGTGACGTTTTTAATTCAATCTTGTATTTTGATAAGTTAATAAAAGTCTTATTTCCTGCATTAATAAAAAAATAATTAATTAAAATACTATTATTTTCACTTTAATTAATAACAAATACTTTCTTTATTTTTTATTTATATTGATATGAATTTTATTAATGGCTGAACCGTTGACAATAAAATTTAATTAATGCTAAAAAGATAAAAGAACATTTTAGTTAAATAATGAAACTTACTGTTATTATTTTTTAAATATTAAATTGAAAGGTGATCTTATGCGTAAATTTAATGATGTTTCATTGCTTTATAAAAGTCAGCCGGAAAGGGTTGAAAAAAATACAGAGAGTCATCCTTTTACTGATATGATATTACAAACAAAAACAACAGAGGTGTTAGATAAACTAGCTTATCTTGCTGGCATTAAAAATGCACCTGCTGATGATAAATATTTAAAATTGCATACATCTAATTTAAATGCTCTTATTGAAAGCGCTAAGTCATTAGGTTATGACATCGAATTAGTTAGTGTTTAATTAAAAAAAGCAGCCAAAAGGCTGCTTTATTCACTTAGGAGAAAATAGTGAATAAGGATATTATTGAGTTAAATAAAAATATTAATATAGCAGGATTACATTGGATTTCTCGTTGGCGAGTTAACAATGGAAAAAAGGATTCTTATGTTGTTCCTTTTGCTACAACCTATCCTATTAATATTATTTATCATGGAAAAAGTAAATTTAAATATGGGCAGTATGGTATTCATCTGGGTCAGAAAGATACACTAACTTTCTTAGGTAATAAAAATAAAAAGATACTTGCTAAATTTATTGATTGTCGAAAATACTCTCCGACCTTTAAATCAGTATTAACAACCCACACATCACACGCCAAAGTCCATTGTTTTATATGATAAAAATAATAAACCAATTAAAGTGTTAATTAAAGAAAAGGTCTAATTTTCATTATGCGCATTATCTTTTTTTATATGCTTCTGGGGGTATTAACTGCTGATGGATTAATGGTATTCCTTACTCCTGTTATTGTTTATCAATTAACAACAAGCATTGAATATGCAGGATTGACATATGCATTATGGTGGCTGCCTCGACTTTTTTTAATACCGCTTATTGGAAAATATATTGATGATCTTGGTGTTCGTCCTATCTCTATTATTTCTGATAGTTGTAAAATAATAGGATGTTTATTTTTATTACTCACATATTTTACATCTGATTTAATGATAGCGATAAGTTTTGGTTTAGTGGGGAGTTTGATTTCTATTGGAAATTCACAAACATTAATTTCTTATGAAAAAATTATTGCATTGATAAGTCATAATAGAGAACATCATATTAATATAATGTCTAGAATAGATTTTTTAGGAATGATTATAGGACCATTAATTGGGATTGTTTTTATTGATTTTGGCTATCAATATTTAATTATTATACCTTGTATGTTCTATTTTATTAATGCTATTTTCTTTTTGTTTTTTTATATAAGGACAGATATTAATAATAAAAGTAATCTAGAGGAAGGAGTGATTTTTACTAAAAAATTTATTTATATTATTTCTTCACCCATACTGCTATTTTCTATATTTATTGATATTGTGGCGGGTATCTTTGGTGTATTAGGAACATATTTATACAGCTATTTAAATCAATATATAAGTAGAATATTGTTAATTATTATTTCAATTTCCATTATTACGATAAGCTCTTCTTTACTTGTTTTTTTTCAAAGCTCAATAACTATATTTATCATTTGCTATGCTATTTCAATTATTGGAAAAGTCTTTTCAGGTAATATATTGAGATTATTAAGGATAGAAATTATTCCTATCAATCAACTTGCGAGTATTTCATCACTGATGATTTTATTAAATCAGATGATATTGCCCATTGTTGGTGGGCTTCTGTTTTTCTCTACTGGTGAAATCACCTTTATTTATACATTGATGATTATCGCGATAGGGATAACTTTGATAAATGGTATCTTGCTTGTCATATGCTTGAAAAGAAGCACAATATCATCATAAAAAAAGCCCTTCAATAAAATGAAGAGCTTATTTATCAGTAAATTATTAAGTAATAACTCACTTAGTTATTCTGAGTGGGTCAGAATTATTTTTTAGCGCGCTCGAAAGAAGAAAGAATTTCAGCTTTAGCTGCTTCTACGCCTTCCCAACCGTCAACTTTAACCCATTTGCCAGTTTCTAAATCTTTATAGTGCTCAAAGAAATGTTTGATCTGTGCTTTTAACAGCTCAGGCAAGTCGTTCACATCTTTAATGTGATCGTATTCTTTGCTCAGTTTTGTGTGTGGAACTGCAACCAGTTTCGCATCTTCACCTGATTCGTCAGTCATTTTCAGTACGCCAACAGGACGGCAACGAATAACTGAACCTGGTTGTAATGGATATGGAGTTGGAACCAGAACGTCTACTGGGTCACCATCTAAAGATAACGTGTTGTTAATGTAACCGTAGTTGCATGGGTAGAACATTGCAGTTGACATAAAACGGTCAACAAACAGTGCGCCACTTTCTTTATCAACTTCGTATTTGATAGGATCAGCGTTTGCTGGGATTTCAATAACAACATAGATATCTTCTGGTAGTTCTTTACCAGCAGGAACATGATTCAGGCTCATAAAAAATTTCCTATAAAAAATAATTTTACGTGGCCTTTAGTATAGCGAAAAGTTTTTAACAATACCCGTTTTTTGCCAAACCTGTTGCGTTATGATGCAAAAATAAGCAGTAAATAAAAAGAAGCTCTATTATTAAAGATGAAAAAACCGGACGAAAGAGAAGCCCGGTTTATCTATATGGCGACTAAGCCAATGAATTATTCTTCGTCAGGATATTGCGCCATAAAGCTTTCAGCTTGTTCAACCATCGATTTAGTACCTACAAAGAAAGGCATACGTTGGTGAAGTTCTTTGGGCTCGATATCAAGAATACGTTCTTTACCGTTACTTGCTTTACCGCCAGCCTGTTCAGCTAAGAATGCCATTGGATTGCATTCATACAGTAAACGTAATTTACCAGTAGGGTGGCTTGCTGTACTTGGGTAAATATAAATCCCACCTTTTAGTAAGTTGCGATGAAAATCAGCAACTAAAGAACCGATATAACGTGTGGTATAAGGGCGATTTGTTGCCGCGTCTTGTTCTTGGCAATACTTAATGTATTTTTTTACACCTAATGGGAATTTGATGTAATTACCTTCGTTGATTGAGTACATATTTCCTGTTGGTGGGAATTGTACACTTTCATGAGATAAACAGAATACACCTAAAGAAGGATCATAAGTAAAGGCATGAACACCACAACCTGTTGTATAAACTAACATGGTTGATGAGCCATAAACGACATAGCCTGCCGCTACTTGACGATGACCTGGTTGTAAGAAGTCATCTAAGGTTACTGATTGGCCAATAGGTGTAATACGGTGGTAAATAGAGAAAATAGTACCGACGGAAACGTTTACATCAATATTCGAAGAACCATCTAATGGATCCATTAACACGACGTACTTAGCATTTTCAGCACGATCACCTTCAAAGATAACAATATCATCTTCTTCTTCTGATCCGATACCCGCAACTTCACCACGTGCTTTTAATGCAGCTTTGAGTTTCTCATTCGCGTAAAGATCCAGTTTCATCTGGGCTTCACCTTGAACATTAGAAACACCGTTAGTACCAAGAATATCGACTAACCCTGCTTTGTTGATATCACGGTGAATAATTTTAGCCCCAAGCTTAATTGCTGAAAGTAATGCCGTAAGTTCGCCAGTTGCATGGGGAAAATCTTGTTGTTTCTCGACGATAAATTCGCCTAATGTTTTCATGACGCAGGTCCTGAATGTGAGTGGGTAAAGTAAAAAAGGAGGAAAAACTCCTTGGTGGTGGCAAGTTTAGCCAAAGAATCGGATGATTCAAAGGTTAATCCGTTTCTTATCTGCTTTTTGATCGTTAGAATAGTGACCAACTTCATGCTATTGGACAGAAATTCATGCACATTCATATTCTTGGTATTTGTGGCACCTTTATGGGAAGTCTTGCCATTCTAGCTAGAGCGAAGGGACATAAAGTCACTGGCTCTGATGCTAATGTCTATCCACCCATGAGTACTTTATTAGAAAATCAGGGAATTGAACTGATTGAGGGATATGACCCAAAACAATTAGAACCAGCTCCGGACATGGTGATTATTGGTAATGCGATGACACGAGGAAATCCTTGCGTTGAAGCTGTACTTGAAAAAGGTTTGCCTTATACTTCAGGTCCACAATGGTTACATGATTATATTTTACCAGAACGTTGGGTGTTAGCTGTTGCTGGAACCCATGGTAAAACGACAACAGCGGGAATGTTGGCTTGGGTTTTAGAAGATTGTGGTTATAAACCCGGCTTTTTAATTGGTGGTGTACCAGGTAATTTCCAAGTGTCAGCACAGTTAGGCGAAAGTCCCTTCTTTGTGATTGAAGCTGATGAGTATGACAGTGCTTTCTTTGATAAACGCTCTAAATTTGTTCATTATTCTCCACGCACGCTGATTTTAAATAACCTTGAGTTCGATCACGCCGATATTTTTGATGATTTAGCCGCAATTCAAAAACAATTCCATCATTTAGTTCGTATCGTCCCTGGCTCAGGGAAAATCATCATGCCTGACAATGATATGAATTTAAAACAGACCATCAGTATGGGATGTTGGAGTGAACAAGAATTCACGGGAGAAACTGGGGATTGGCAAGCTAAAAAACTCAGTAATGACAGTAGTCATTTTGAGGTATATCACAAAGATGAGCGAGTCGGAGAGGTGTGTTGGGGACTTTCTGGTGAACACAACATGCAAAATGGTTTAATGGCGATTGTTGCAGCGCACCACGTTGGCGTTTTACCTGCTGATGCTTGTGAGGCATTGAATAAGTTTATTAATGCGCGTCGTCGCTTAGAACTACGTGGTGAGGTTAACCAAGTCAGTGTTTATGATGACTTCGCACATCATCCCACAGCGATTTTGGCAACACTTGAAGCGTTACGTAGTAAAGTCGGCGGAACAGCTCGTATTATTGCGGTGTTAGAGCCTCGTTCAAATACCATGAAAATGGGCATTAGCAAGGATGATATCGCTCCAGCATTAGGTCGTGCTGACGAAGTCTTTTTATTCCAGCCACCTAATATTCAATGGTTAGTGAGTGATATTGCAGAGCATTGTATACAACCAGCCCGTTGGAGTTCTGATCTGGATGCGTTAGTTGATATGATTGCGAAGGAAGCTCAAGCGGGCGATCATATTTTGATTATGAGTAATGGCGGCTTTGGTGGTATTCATGAAAAGCTGCTTGCAAAATTAGCACAGCCTAAAGATCTTGATAACCCGTATTAAAAATAAGTAAGCCACTGAAAACTCAGTGGCTTACTTTTTGAAGCTGCAGAAAGACTAATTATAATTCCTGATCAAAAAGATTCAGAATAGCGTCTCGTAATTCTTCTGTGGAAAATCCCGGTGCTGGTGTTGAAAAAATAGTATCATCACCCGCAATACTGCCAAGGATCCCTTCTGCTTTGCCTAATGAATCGAGTAAACGTGCAATAAGTTGTGCCGCACCTGGACTCGTTCTTATCACCACAACAGAGTGGTTATGATCGATATCGAGTACCAGATTTTTTAATGGGCTACTTGCTGTTGGTACGCCAAGCTCAGTAGGAAGGCAATATACCATTTCCATTTTGGCATTACGGGTTCTTACTGCACCAAATTTTGTTAGCATACGAGAGATTTTGGACTGATTAATATTATCAAATCCAGCCTCTTGTAATGCAGTCACAATCTCGCCTTGTGAACTGAATTTTTCTTCTTTCAGCAGGGCTTTAAACGCTTTAACCAAGTCTTCTTGCTTAGAAGGAACGCGCATAGTTCACCTTTAGTGAGTTATCAATAACCTGTGTATTATGCAGAGAAGTGAATTTTTATGCAACATAAGACGAAAGAAGGTGAGTGATAGCCTCCTCAAAATTGTAAATCAGAATGTATTGCAAAAAAATTTTATTTACAGCGTGTGAATGTGATAATTTAAGTAAAGTAAAATATTTGTTAATCAAATGATAAGCTTAAATGATTATCACAAGGATGATGGTGTACTTAACACTTTATCATATTTATTGAAATTATTTATCAAAAGAGTGTCCGCTATCTCATTAACAGATAAGCAATTTGTTTAGAATAACCAAAGTATTATTTTTCACTGAAAATGCCTTATTATGCAATATTGCTGTTAAATAATTGTTTTTTAAAGGTGAATTGCGTAATAGTGAGTATCTCGAAGGCGTTCCACTATCTCGTAAACTAAGGAGTATCAGAATGAAAGTAGCAGTTCTCGGTGCAGCAGGCGGTATTGGTCAGGCACTGGCGCTTCTTCTTAAAAATCAGCTTCCCGCTGGTAGTGAACTCTCTTTATATGATATCGCTCCCGTCACACCGGGTGTTGCAGCTGACTTAAGCCATATCCCAACTCAAGTTACTGTAAAAGGTTTTGCGGGTGAAGATCCTTCCCCTGCGCTAAAAGGCGCTGATGTTGTTCTGATTTCTGCGGGCGTTGCTCGTAAACCAGGCATGGATCGTTCTGATCTTTTCAATGTTAACGCTGGTATCGTGCGTAACTTAATTGAAAAGGTTGCACAAAATTGCCCGAAAGCACTTATTGGTATCATTACTAACCCAGTGAATACAACGGTTGCTATCGCAGCAGAAGTGCTTAAGAAAGCAGGCGTTTACGATAAGAAACGTCTTTTCGGTATCACTACACTCGACATTATTCGCGCCAATACCTTTGTTGCAGAACTAAAAGGTAAAGATCCACAAAAAACCAATGTTCCTGTGATCGGTGGACACTCTGGTGTGACTATTCTTCCTCTACTCTCTCAAGTTGACGGTGTTTCATTTAGCGATGATGAAGTCGCGGCGTTGACTAAACGTATTCAAAACGCGGGTACTGAGGTTGTTGAAGCAAAAGCGGGTGGTGGATCTGCAACATTGTCTATGGGTCAAGCAGCCGCACGTTTTGGTCTTTCATTAATTCGCGCTTTAAATGGCGAGAAAAATATTATTGAATGTACCTATACAGAAGGTGACGGAGAATATGCCCGTTTCTTTGCACAACCTATTCTTTTAGGTAAAAACGGTGTAGAGGAATATTTATCTATTGGCAAATTAAGTGATTTTGAAAAGCAATCTCTAAATGGTATGTTAGATGTATTGAAAAAAGATATAATTCTTGGTGAAGAATTTATTAATAAATAAAGAAATACTTTTTTTGCTATAAAAATAATGCAAATTTAAATAAAAACCGCTGGTACTATATCAGCGGTTTTTTTTATTAATTATAATGTGTGTAATTATTAGTTAATTATTAGTTTTGGTACGAATCTTTCGTTCAAGTAATTCTCCTGTTTCAGGATGGAAATAACGGCTAGGCCAAATTTCACTAGGAGCAACACCAAGATAATCAGCAATGATTTTCTCTCCTTTAGGCCAAGGTCGTGACAGTGCATTAGCGAGAGTTGAAGAGCTTAACCCTGCTTTGCGAGATATGGCAGCAAGTGTTGTTCCTCGTTTTCTAAGTGCGGCAATAATATCGGCAGGATGCCAATCAGATTTCCTTGAAATCATTTTTAATCCTTTTTCTATAAAATTGATTGCTGTGTTAGTGGTATAAATAACAGTTTATTAGAAATGTCCTAAAGCATTTAAACTGATTATTTAGAAAATAAAATAACATTATTTTTCTAAAAAGATTTCTGATTTTTTTCTTAATAATTTCTTTTTTGAAGTTGATAACAATTTTAGAGAAACATAATGAAAAAAGAGTGGTATACGGCAAAGGAATTGACGGGTATAGGTGGATTACCTAAATCACCACAAGGGGTAAATTCAAAAGCGAGACGAGAGTCTTGGCAAAAACAGAATGTAAAAAATAAGCAAGGTAATGGTGTTGAATATCATTATTCTTGTTTACCAGAAGAAACATTAATTGCTCTAGAACTTTATGAGCCATTAGCACATTACAAACTAAATAAAAAAGAGGAGCCACTCGTTATCTGGGTGAAAGCATTCCAACAACTAAATGATGGTGAACAAAAAACATTAACAGAGCTGATATTGCGGGATGGTATTAGAAGTTTTTTAGAAAAAGTCGTCAATGATTAGGCGATTTTAAAGAATCTATTATTGCGTTATCCGCAACAGATATCTATCTGACTAACCTCTTAGTTGAATGTGAGATGAGATCATGAAAAAAGAATGGTATACAGCAAAAGAATTAGTGGGGCTTGCGGGGTTACCTAACTCCCCGCAGGGAGTTAACTTGATGGCGCGTCGTGAAGGATGGGAAAACCGTCGTAAACGTGGCGTTCAGGGTAAAGCTGTCGAATATTCCGTAAAAAGTCTGCCTGATGAGGTGATTAGTGTGCTCGCTGCACATGAACCCCCAGCAGAGTATTTATCTAAACGTCAGGATGCCTTTTTGATTTGGGTTGAAGCCTATTATCAACTGACTAAATCAGAACGAGAAAAGATTGTGAAATTCGTACTGCGCGAAGGGCTAGCAAAGCTCATTAGCTATATTGATGCGGATAATCAAGATGCTATCGAACGAGAAAATGAAGAAGTTCTCAATAAATTAAAAAGCCCACCAGAATCGATGTAGTCGCTCTAGCGGGCTTCTTTACATAACTAGTGTTTATGATACTAATGTTATGATTGACGTTGTACAGCGACGTGAGCAAGCCCAATAAGCGCATCTTTATACGGTGAGTTAGGTATAATTGATAAAGCTTCAATCGCTTTGTCTGCTTCTTCTTCTGCTTTTTGACGGGTATATTCCAAAGAGCCACACTGTTTCATCGTATTTAAAACAGTATCCAATAAATGGCGGCCATTACCTTGCTCAATGGCTTGGCGAATTAATTTGGATTCTTCTTCATTGCCATTATGCATAGCATGAAGTAATGGCAACGTAGGTTTACCTTCATCAAGATCATCACCAGTGTTTTTACCTAACTGGTTGTTATCTGCATCATAATCAAGCAAATCGTCGATGAGCTGGAAAGCAGTCCCAAGATAACGACCATAATCTTGGAATGCTTTTTCTTGCTCAGGCGTTGCACCCGAAAGGATTGCTGATGCATGAGAAGCTGCTTCAAAAAGACGAGCTGTTTTGCTGTAGATAACTTGCATATAGTCATCTTCAGAAATGTCAGGATCGTTACAATTCATTAACTGTAAAACTTCACCTTCAGCGATCACATTGGTGGCGCTAGACATTAATTTTAGTACACGCATCGAATCAAGATCCGTCATCATCTGAAAGGATCGTGTATAAATAAAGTCGCCAACAAGTACACTAGCAGCATTTCCAAAGACAGCATTTGCCGTTTGTTTTCCTCTACGCATATCAGATTCATCAACAACATCATCATGTAACAATGTTGCAGTATGAATAAATTCGATCAGCGCTGCGACCGAGATATGTTTGTCACCTTGATAGTCCAATGCTCTTCCAGTGAGCACTGCGATCATTGGTCGGATCCTTTTACCACCACCACTAATGATGTAGTAACCAAGTTGGTTTATCAAAGAAACATCTGAATTAAGCTGGTAAAGGATTGCCTCATTTACCGCAGTCATATCAGCGGATGTTAGTTTTATAATAGATTCTAAATTCATGTTTTTTCGACTTTGGCTCGCCAATGAGCGCGTTATTATTAATAAAAAATGATCAGGCCATAGATTTTACTCTTATATAATTTAGATTGTACTTTAAAAATGGCTGAAATAAATATCGTGTAAAAAACTCTTTTTTTTAACGCTAGTTTGCGATCTGTACTTGTCATCGGCACTAAATTTGCGTAGAATTCGCGCCCTATGTGAATATTTTAATTGTGCACTCAAATTATACATATTGGGAGTGTGCGGAAAGCGGAGTTTATATGTACGCGGTTTTCCAAAGTGGTGGTAAACAACACCGAGTCAGCGAAGGTCAAACTATTCGTTTAGAGAAGCTGGAAGTAGCTACTGGCGAAACAATCGAGTTTGATACTGTAATGATGGTCGCTAATGGCGATGACATTCAAATTGGCGCTCCAATCCTTGCGGGCGTTAAAGTTAAAGCGGAAGTGGTTGCTCACGGTCGCGGCGATAAAGTTAAGATTGTTAAGTTCCGTCGTCGTAAACACAGCCGTAAACAACAGGGCCACCGTCAGTGGTTTACTGATGTTAAAATCACTGGTATCGCTTAAGGTTTAGGAGAGTAGTTCAATGGCACATAAAAAGGCTGGCGGCTCGACTCGTAACGGTCGTGATTCCGAAGCAAAACGTCTGGGTGTTAAACGTTTCGGTGGTGAAGCTGTATTAGCAGGTAGCATCATCGTTCGTCAACGTGGTACTAAGTTCCATGCAGGTACTAACGTTGGTTGTGGTCGTGATCACACCCTGTTTGCATTAGCTGACGGAAAAATTAAGTTCGAAGTTAAAGGTCCAAACAACCGTAAATTTATCAGCATCGAAGCTGAATAATTACTGGTCCTTTAAGCACCGAGTCAAAAGCCCTGCAAATCTGTTGCGGGGCTTTTTATATTTAAAAAAGGCCATCTCTGGGTAATTTCGGCCATCCAGCACGTTAATGGCTACTATACGGAGTAAAATCATGAAATTTGTTGATGAGGCCAAGATCCTAATCGTCGCGGGCGATGGTGGTAACGGCTGTGTAAGCTTTCGTCGCGAAAAATATATCCCTAATGGCGGGCCAGACGGTGGTGATGGTGGTGATGGTGGTGATGTCTACATGATTGCAGACGAAAACCTTAACACCTTAATTGATTATCGTTTTACAAAATCTTATCGCGCAGAACGTGGTGAAAATGGCCACAGTCGTGATTGCACTGGTAAGCGTGGTCAAGATATTACTATCAGTGTTCCTGTCGGAACACGTGTCCGTGATTTAGCTACAAATGAAGTGATTGCTGACTTGACTGTCCATGGTCAAAAGCAAATGGTTGCTAAAGGTGGTTTCCACGGCTTAGGTAATACTCGTTTTAAATCGTCGGTTAACCGAGCTCCACGTCAACGCACAATGGGAACGCCGGGTGAATCTCGCGAAGTTCTATTAGAGCTTATGTTATTAGCTGATGTGGGTATGCTTGGTATGCCAAATGCAGGTAAATCTACATTTATTCGTGCAGTATCAGCAGCGAAACCTAAAGTTGCTGATTATCCATTTACCACGTTAGTACCAAGTTTAGGTGTGGTGCGTATGGATAATCACCAAAGCTTTGTGGTTGCAGATATTCCCGGATTAATCGAAGGCGCTGCTGATGGTGCAGGTCTTGGGATCCAATTCTTAAAACACTTAGAACGTTGCCGTGTTCTATTACACTTGATCGATATTGATCCTATTGATGGATCGGATCCTGTGGAGAATGCACAAATTATTGTCTCTGAATTAGAGAAATACAGCGAAAAATTAGCACAGAAGCCACGTTGGTTAGTGTTCAATAAAGTTGATCTTCTGGATGCTGAAGAAGCAAAAGAGAAGGCAAAAGCAATTGTTGAAGCACTGGGTTGGGATGAAAACTATTATATGATAGCAGCCATCAACCAAGAAGGTGTGAAAAAACTTTGCTGGAATATCATGGAATTCCTGAATGTGACTCCGCGTGAGCAAGATGTTATTGCAACAAATGCAGAGCCAGGAAAAGTTGACTTTATGTGGGATGATTACCACAAAGAACAGCTTGAAAACCCTGATTTCGAAGAAGATGATGACGATGATTGGGATGAAGAAGACGATGATGGTATTGAATTTATCTACCAACGTTAATGATCATTCTGATTATGATTAAAATAAAAAACGCCTGATTATTAGGCGTTTTTTATATCTGTTGCTTATATTGTGTAAATCTAGCGATTATTGTACATATCTTTATATAGATTCGTTTCAAAGCGCACTAAATAAGCGCGTCCAGCATTACGATTTTTTGTAGGAGGGGAATACGCTGAAACGTACTGTACAAACGCAACTTTTTGCCCATTTGCCGTGGTCATAAAGCCAGCAAGATTGTAAACTCCTTTTAATGACCCCGTTTTGGCAGAAACTTTGCCATCAACTCCCGCTTCATGAAAACCCCCTCGATATTGTAATGTACCGTCATGTCCAGCAAGGGGAAGCATAGTGATAAAATTTAATTCACTTTCATGTTGTCCAATATATTGAAGGACTTGCATCATGGTGGCAGGTGAAATGAGGTTATGGCGAGAAAGACCAGAACCATCAACCATAACGGTATTGCCTAAATCAATTCCGGCTTTTTGTTTTAAAATAGCACGGGTTGCCTCTGCGCCAGATCGCCAAGTACCTGCAACGCCATAATACTCACGACCAATAGTTCTAAAAACGGTGTCTGCAATCATATTATCAGACTCTTTTAGCATAGTAGTCAGTAAGTTATGTAACGGTTTTGATTGTGTCTGTGCAAGTATAGTAACAGGTGGCTTTAGTTGAGAGCGACGTTTGATATATCCATCAAGCTCAATATTGGCGCGCTGTAACTCTTCTTTCAAAATTGTACCGGCCCAATGAGCTCCATCTTGAATAGAAAACATTAAAGGTACAGCATCGTCACGTTTAGGAATACAACCTGTGATTACATAAGTATTTAAGTCACGAACAGTGACGTCTAATTCACAAAAACGGGTCCGCGTTGATCCTTTTTCATAAGTTTCAACTTCACTTAAAACAGTTACAGGATAGAAAGAAGCTTTACGTATTGTGGCAATATCACCTTCTTTGTTGCCACTTTGCAATAAAACGGAAAAGCAGTTCTTATCAACAATGGCGGCACTAGGAGGGGCACTAAAGCATTGTGTTAGATCATTCCAAACCCAACCTGGTGCTTTATCGTGGCTTGAAAAAGCAGAAGTATCAATAAGTAAATCACCCTGTACTTTTGTAACACCGGATTGCTTTAATACGGCAACCATTGCTCTTAATTGCTGGCGACTTAATGTAGGATCGCCGGTAAAACGAAAGATTAAATCACCATTAAGCTGATTGTCTTTTATTTTACCTTCTGTTTCCATTGTTGTGGTGAATTGATAATCTCCCCCTAATTGAAGTAATGCGGCAAGTGCAGTCACTACTTTCTGAGTACTTGCAGGAAGTGCTAATTGATCGGCATGATAGTTAAGATTAGGAGAAGCAGCGCCAACGGGTTGAGTTATTAAACCCACTTGTGTTCCTTCAGGAAGAAGGGATGTATAGTTTTCAACAGGTATCGCTTGGGTTGAAAAACTGATGATACTTAATGTGTAAAGTATCCGTCGAAATGTTGATAGTAAGCGCATAATTTCTCTATCTGTGACTATAGCGTGTAACGTTACAGTATTGATTGCCAGAGGCTAATACTAAAGGGCAATGAGGGCAAAAGTAAACGGTAACAAGCAGGATTAGCTCATTATCAGAAAAAGTCTGTTTATCTCTTCATAAAGAGAGATAAGGCGTGAAGCAATGCTTCTGTTGTGTTAGATTTAGTTTTAAGTATGGGTGGTTTAGTTTACGTCCCAATAGCACATGACTCGGGAATATAATAGCGCCCCTCATTCACCGAATATACGTAGAGACAGGCCCAATTTAAGGTTGCCTGTGTCTTTTTTTGTCTTGAGAAGAGTAAATAGATCCTTTTCTCTGTGTTGTTAGTATAAAAAATCAGGATGATACCTATTTTTTATTAGGAATAGTATTGAGGTATTAACACATGAATCAGATCCCTATGACAGTTCTAGGTGCAGAAAAATTACGCGAAGAGCTGGAATATTTAAAAAGTATTCGTCGTCCCGAGATTATTGCAGCTATTGCAGAAGCTCGTGAACATGGAGACTTAAAGGAAAACGCGGAATATCATGCTGCAAGAGAGCAACAAGGTTTCTGTGAAGGCCGTATACAAGAAATTGAAGCGAAATTATCAAATGCTCAAGTCATTGATATTACTAAGATGAATAACAATGGCCGTATTATTTTTGGTTCAACAGTTACGCTGTTAAATGTTGAAAATGAAGAAGAGCAAACTTACCGCATTGTTGGTGATGATGAAGCTAACATTAAAGAAAACTTAATTTCTGTTAATTCACCGATTGCACGTGGATTAATTGGTAAAGAGTTAGATGATGTTGTTGTTATTACTACACCTGGTGGACAAGTCGAGTATGAAGTTTTAAACGTAGAATATATTTAATTTATAATTTTACGTTTCTATAGAAAACTAGAGTGCCATCCTGTGGTAATATAAAAAAGGCCTTAAAAGGCCTTTTTTGCCATAGAGTTAGTTATGGCATTTTTATATAAAGATACGAGTTTTATTTCGGTAAAATAATCTTACGTGCTTCTGAAGGACGATAAAGAACAAGAATTTTTCCGATAACTTGTACATTCTGTGCACCGCTTTCGCGTACAATCGCTGCCACGATCAAGTTTTTAACATCTCGATCTTCGCCTGCGATTTTGACTTTGATAAGCTCATGGTGTGCCAGAGCGAGTTCAATTTCTGCAAGAACGCCTTCAGTCAACCCGTTGTTACCAATCATAACGACTGGATTTAGGTGATGAGCGAGCCCTTTCAGGTGTTGAATTTGTTTTTTGTTAAGAGTCATCATTAATTTTTGCTTTGTTGGGATTGAAAACGATCTATTCTAACGCCATCTCTCATTTATCACCATAAAATGTCGTTAATACGGGGTTAAATGAGTGAAAGAGTAAAAATATTGATAGCTAAGTGTATGATAGTTGGAAAACGCAATGGCCAATAAAAAACGTTCGGCAAGCTCTAGCCGCTGGTTACAAGAACATTTTAGTGATAAATATGTTCAGCAAGCACAGAAAAAAGGGTTTCGCTCTCGTGCTTGGTTTAAGCTGGAAGAAATTCAGCAAAGTGACAATATTTTTAAACCAGGTATGACCGTTGTCGATTTAGGGGCAGCCCCAGGAGGGTGGTCTCAATATGTTGTACAGAAGTTAGGAAGCAAAGGTCGAATCATCGCATGTGACCTTTTACCTATGGATCCTATAGTCGGGGTCGATTTCCTTCAAGGCGATTTTCGTGATGAACTTGTGTTGAAGGCATTGCTTGATAGAGTAGGTGAAAACAAAGTCCAGGTTGTCATGTCTGACATGGCTCCAAACATGAGCGGTACACCCGCGGTCGATATTCCTCGATCCATGTATTTAGTAGAGTTAGCGCTTGATATGTGTCGTGATGTACTGGCTCCCGGGGGAAGTTTTATTGTCAAAGTATTTCAGGGAGAAGGCTTTGATGAATACCTGGGGCAAATACGCTCCCTGTTTACGAAAGTGAAAGTTCGTAAACCAGACGCTTCGCGGTCTCGTTCTCGTGAGGTATATATTGTAGCCACAGGGCGTAAACTTTAGTACCCTAAAGCTATTTGTTAACACAGTTGTAATATGAGGTTAATCCCTTGAGTGACATGGCGAAAAACCTGATCCTCTGGCTAGTTATTGCAGTCGTTTTGATGTCATTATTCCAGAGCTTCGGACCCAGCGATTCGAATAGTCGTAAGGTGGATTACTCTACCTTTATCAATGAGTTAACTAATAACCAATTACGCGAGGTCAGCATAAGTGGTTATGATATTAATGTAACTAAAACAGATAACTCAAAGTACAGCACGTATATGCCTATGCGTGATGACAACCTGCTGACCACTTTAATGAACCGTAATGTAAAAGTAACGGGCGAACCACTTGAAGGCCAAAGTCTTCTGACTCAAATTTTTGTGTCTTGGTTCCCAATGCTATTACTAATTGGTCTTTGGATTTTCTTTATGCGCCAAATGCAAGGTGGTGGCGGTAAAGGTGCGATGTCTTTCGGTAAAAGCAAGGCACGCATGTTGACAGAAGACCAAATCAAAACAACCTTTGCTGATGTAGCGGGTTGTGATGAAGCGAAAGAAGAAGTAAGCGAATTAGTTGAGTATTTACGTGATCCCGGTCGTTTCCAGAAATTAGGGGGTAAAATCCCTAAAGGTATTCTGATGGTGGGGCCTCCAGGTACAGGTAAAACATTATTAGCAAAAGCCATCGCGGGTGAAGCGAAAGTTCCATTCTTTACCATTTCAGGTTCTGATTTCGTTGAAATGTTTGTGGGTGTGGGTGCTTCTCGTGTTCGTGATATGTTTGAACAAGCTAAAAAAGCAGCACCTTGTATCATCTTTATCGATGAAATCGATGCGGTTGGTCGCCAACGTGGTGCCGGTTTAGGTGGTGGTCATGATGAACGTGAACAAACACTGAACCAAATGCTTGTTGAGATGGATGGTTTCGAAGGTAATGAAGGTATTATTGTTATTGCGGCAACTAACCGTCCTGATGTGTTAGACCCAGCATTACTTCGTCCGGGTCGTTTTGACCGCCAAGTGGTTGTTGGTTTACCTGATGTGCGTGGACGTGAGCAAATCCTTAAAGTCCATATGCGCCGTGTGCCTTTATCACCAGATGTTGATCCAGCAATTTTAGCGCGTGGTACGCCAGGTTTCTCTGGTGCTGACTTAGCTAACTTAGTTAACGAGGCTGCTTTATTCGCTGCACGTGGTAATAAACGTGTTGTCTCAATGGTCGAGTTTGAGAAAGCGAAAGATAAGATAATGATGGGCGCAGAGCGCCGTTCAATGGTGATGACTGAAGAACAAAAAGCATCAACTGCTTATCATGAAGCGGGTCACGCAATTATTGGCCGGTTAGTACCTGAACATGATCCTGTGCATAAAGTGACGATTATTCCTCGTGGACGTGCATTAGGTGTGACTTTCTTCTTACCTGAAGGCGACCAAATTAGTGCGAGTCGCCAGAAGTTAGAGAGCCAAATTTCAACACTTTACGGTGGCCGTTTAGCTGAAGAAATTATCTATGGTGCAGAACATGTTTCTACGGGTGCTTCTAATGACATCAAAGTGGCAACCAATATTGCACGTAACATGGTGACACAATGGGGCTTCTCTGAAAAATTAGGGCCATTGCTGTACGCAGAAGAAGAAGGTGAAGTGTTCTTAGGTCGTTCTGTTGCTAAAGCGCAGCATATGTCTGATGAAACAGCTCGTACAATTGACGAAGAAATTAAAGCTATCGTTGATCGTAACTATGTTCGTGCTCGTCAGATCTTAATGGACAACCTTGATATTCTGCACTCAATGAAAGATGCACTGATGACTTATGAAACTATCGATGCGCCTCAAATTGATGATTTAATGAATCGTCGCGATGTTCGTCCACCTGCGGGTTGGGAAGGCAATAATGGCAATAGTGGTACAACTACTGCCCAGCCAGCACAAGCGCATGTAGCGAGTGAGCCAAAAGATAAGCCAGAGTCAGAAAGTGATACACCTTCTGATAAAAATACTCACTAATCCTTATTGGGTTATGCACATTGAGTAAGCTATAAATACAAACCCCAGGCTTCTGGGGTTTTTTTTTGAAGGTATCAATGAAATGAAATTAATGGCGAGAGGAACAGAACTTAACTTATCAACACCTCAAGTTATGGGGATTTTGAATGTTACTCCAGACTCTTTTTCTGATGGTGGCACTCATAATTCACTTAATGATGCAGTTGATCATGCGGCAAAATTAATCGCTGAAGGGGCTTCTATCATCGATATTGGTGGTGAGTCAACTCGACCTGGCGCAAGTGATGTTTCTATTGATGAAGAGTTGCAGCGTGTTGTTCCTGTTGTTGAGGCTATTCGTCAGCGTTTTGATATTTGGATCTCTGTTGATACATCCAAAGCTCAGGTCATTACTGAATCAGCAAACGTCGGTGCTTCAATTATCAATGATATTCGCTCTTTACAAGAGCCGGGAGCACTTGAAGCAGCAGCTAAAACAGGTTTGCCTGTGTGTATTATGCATATGCAGGGCAACCCTAAAACTATGCAACAATCGCCACATTATGAGAATGTGATGATGGATGTTGATCGTTTTTTACAAGAAAATATTCAGCGTTGTGTTGATGCAGGGATCGAAAAAAATCAAATTATTCTTGATCCAGGATTCGGCTTTGGTAAAAATTTAGCGCATAATTACCAATTATTAGCACACTTAAGTGAACTTCATCACTTTGGTCTACCTATACTTGCCGGAATGTCACGCAAATCAATGGTTGGACAACTATTGAATGTGCCACCACAAGAGCGTGTTGCTGGTAGCGTGGCATGCGCAGTTATTGCAGCGATGCAAGGCGCACAAATTATTCGTGTACACGATGTTAAAGAGACTGTTGATGCGATGAAAGTCGTACAAGCGACTCTTTCTGCAAAGGAAAATAATGAATGAGCGAACGTAAATACTTTGGAACAGATGGTATCCGTGGAAAAGTAGGTGATAGTCCAATTACACCTGATTTTGTATTAAAACTAGGTTGGGCTGCGGGCAAAGTATTAGCACGTCATGGCTCTCGCAAAATCATTATTGGTAAAGATACTCGTATTTCAGGCTATATGCTGGAATCAGCATTAGAAGCGGGTTTAGCGGCTGCAGGTTTATCAGCCTCATTTACTGGACCAATGCCAACACCGGCTGTTGCTTATTTAACGCGTACATTTCGTGCTGAAGCAGGGATTGTTATTTCAGCTTCTCATAACCCTTATTACGATAATGGGATTAAATTCTTCTCTATTGATGGTACAAAATTACCAGATGAAGTAGAAGAAGCTATTGAAGCTGAAATGGAAAAGCCAATTACTTGTGTTGAATCCGCAGAGCTTGGTCGTGCAAATCGTATCGTGGATGCGGCAGGTCGTTATATTGAATTCTGTAAAGGGACTTTCCCGAATGAAAACAATCTTAATGGTCTAAAAGTGGTTGTCGATTGTGCTCATGGTGCAACATACCATATCGCGCCAAACGTATTTCGTGAACTAGGTGCTGAAGTGATCACTATTGGTTGTGAACCAACGGGTATCAATATCAACGAAGAGTGTGGTGCAACAGATGTTCGTATGTTGCAAAAACGCGTATTAGAAGAAGGCGCTGATGTTGGTTTAGCTTTTGATGGTGACGGTGACCGTATCATCATGGTTGACCATCAAGGTCTAAAAGTTGATGGTGACCAAATTCTCTATATTATTGCGAGAGAAGCATTACGCCAAGGTCAATTACGCGGTGGTGCTGTTGGTACTCTAATGAGTAATATGGGATTAGAGATTGCACTTAAACAACTGGGTATTCCTTTTGTCAGAGCAAAAGTGGGTGACCGCTATGTGCTTGAAAAACTACAAGAGAAAGGCTGGCGTTTAGGTGCCGAAAACTCAGGCCATATTATTTTATTAGATAAAACAACGACAGGTGATGGTATTGTTGCAGGTTTACAAGTTTTAAGTGCAATGGTGCGTAACCATATGAGCCTACATGATCTATGTAGTGGCATGAAGCTATTACCGCAAGTGTTAGTGAATGTTCGCTTTACGGGTAGCCACGACCCGTTACAAACATCTGAAGTTCAGCAAGTCGCCAAAGCAGTTGAAGACGAGCTGGCTGGTAAAGGTCGTGTATTGTTGCGTAAATCAGGTACAGAACCTTTAATTCGTGTCATGGTTGAAGGTGAAAATGAAGAGCAAGTTACTGCGATGGCAAATCGTATTGCTGACGCAGTCAAGCACGTGGGTTAATTGATGATTTTTTCTTCAATCAATCACTTTGTAGTAAAATAACCTTGCTTGTCAGTTCAGCTTTGGTTAGTATTCACACCCGCTTAGTAAGGTCTTGAACTAAAGCGGGTGAAGCAATCGAAGGTTATCGTTAAGACGATAAGTTCCATAGAAAAGGTAACGCAAATGTATACGGCACTCATTGTTATTCTTATCATTGTAGCAACAGGGCTAGTTGGTCTGATCCTGTTACAGCAGGGTAAAGGTGCTGATATGGGCGCTTCTTTTGGTGCAGGTGCTTCCGGTACAGTATTTGGTTCAAGCGGTTCAGCTAACTTTATGACCCGTATGACCGCTGTTTTAGCAACAGCTTTTATTGTACTTGCCCTTATTTTAGGTAATCTAAGTGCCAATAAAACTGTGCGTGAAGACAGCAAATGGATGTCTATCGAGCAGACTACAGAAGAAGCTAAAAAAGCTGAGCAGTTAGCAGCGCCTGTAGCGCCAGCAAATACAGATATTCCGCAGTAAACTAAGTAAAGATTTAAATGAGATTGTTAATATTTACGCAGTAACAGTCTCATTAAGTGCCGAGGTGGTGAAATTGGTATACACGCTACCTTGAGGTGGTAGTGCCTATAAAACGGGCGTACGGGTTCAAGTCCCGTTCTCGGCACCATTATTCCAGATAGCTTGCGTTTTGCTTGTTATCAGCGTAAAATTTGCCACGTTTTTCGAACGCGGGGTGGAGCAGCTTGGTAGCTCGTCGGGCTCATAACCCGAAGGTCGTCGGTTCAAATCCGGCCCCCGCAACCACTTCTAACAATACAGCACTTTTCTCATTAATCATCTTGTTGAACCGATTATGATCCTGAGTGGAATGTGCCGTAAGAAGAGGTTATTCTCGAATGGCAAGTTACAGGGTCCAGTTGCATAAAGCCCCGAATTTCGGGGTTTTTTGTTATCAGAGAATAGAATACTGGGCTATAGGCCCTTTTTTTATGCCTTGGGGGTGGGTTTGTCCACATTAGAGCAAAAATTAACAGCGATGGTTTCAGCACCAGTAGAAGCATTAGGCTTTGAATTTGTCGGTCTTGAGTTTATTCGTGGCCGAGAATCAACATTGCGCATCTATATTGATAGTGAAGACGGTATCACTGTTGATGATTGTGCTGATGTTAGCCACCAGGTCAGTGCTGTGCTGGATGTTGAAGATCCAATTCAAACAGTTTATAACCTTGAGATTTCTTCTCCTGGTTTAGAACGACCTTTATTCACTGCAACGCATTATGAGCAATTTATCGGTGAAGAAGCCGCTATTGTATTACGAATTGCAATGCAAAACCGCCGTAAATGGCAGGGCATTATTAAGTCTGTCGCTGGCGAAATGATCACGGTTACTGTGGATGGTAAAGACGAAGTGTTCGCACTGAGCAACATCCAGAAAGCTAACCTGGTACCCCACTTTTAAGTTTTGAAGAGGCAACTAGGATGAACAAAGAGATTCTGGCTGTTGTGGAAGCGGTCTCTAACGAAAAATCTCTTCCTCGTGAAAAGATTTTTGAAGCACTGGAAACCGCACTAGCGACAGCAACTAAGAAGAAATACGAGCAAGAGATTGACGTTCGCGTTTGTATCGACCGTAAAACTGGTGACTTTGATACATTCCGTCGTTGGGTTGCTGTTGATGAAGTGACTCAACCAACTCGTGAAATCACACTTGAAGCAGCTCAATATGAAGATCCTAGCATTGAGCTAGGTGGTTATATTGAAGATCAGATTGAATCTGTCACTTTCGACCGTATTACGACACAAACCGCTAAACAAGTTATCGTACAAAAAGTACGTGAAGCTGAAAGAGCAATGGTTGTTGATCAATTCCGCGAACAATTAGGCGAAATTATCACGGGTGTTGTGAAGAAAGTGAACCGTGAAAATATCACTTTAGATTTAGGTAATAATGCTGAAGCGGTTATTTTACGCGAAGATATGTTACCGCGTGAAAACTTCCGTCCAGGTGACCGTTTACGTGGTGTTTTATACGATGTACGTACAGAAACCCGTGGTGCACAACTTTTCGTGACACGCTCTCGCCCTGAAATGCTGGTTGAACTTTTCCGTATTGAAGTACCAGAAATTGGCGAAGAAATCATTGAAATTAAAGCTGCAGCGCGTGATCCAGGTTCCCGTGCCAAAATCGCAGTAAAAACTAACGACAAGCGTATTGACCCTGTGGGTGCTTGTGTTGGTATGCGTGGTGCACGTGTACAAGCCGTTTCCAGCGAATTGGGCGGCGAGCGAATTGATATTGTTTTGTGGGATGATAATCCTGCACAATTCGTCATTAATGCAATGGCTCCGGCAGATGTTGCTTCTATTGTTGTCGATGAAGACAAATGCACAATGGATGTTGCAGTCGAAAGCAGTAACCTTGCACAGGCAATCGGCCGTAATGGTCAAAATGTTCGTCTGGCAGCACAGTTACTGAAAAAACATCGTGGTGATGACAAGTGGGAATTAAACGTCATGACTGCTGATGAACTGAATGCAAAACATCAGGCAGAAGCAAACGCAGCCATTGAAATATTTACTAAGCATCTCGACATTGATGAAGACTTCGCAACTGTTTTAGTTGAAGAAGGTTTCTCTACCCTTGAAGAGTTAGTTTATGTGCCAATCAGTGAACTGCTGGCTATTGACGGATTAGATGAAGACACCGTTGAAGCTCTACGTGAAAGAGCAAAAGCTGCACTAACAACGATTGAGTTGGCTCAAAAAGAAAGCCTAGGCGATAACCAGCCAGCCGAGGACTTATTAGCTCTCGAAGGCTTGGAGCGCTCTTTAGCATTTGATCTAGCTGCCCGTGGTATCTGCACACTGGAAGATCTTGCCGAACAGGGTATCGATGACCTAACTGATATTGAAGGTTTAAATAGTGAGCGCGCAGGCGAACTCATTATGGCCGCACGTAATATCTGCTGGTTTGGGAATGATGCGTAACAACTGAGCAGGAAGGAACAGAATGACAGATGAAACAGTAAAATCACTGGCAGAAGAGATTCAGACACCGGTTGAACGTTTGGTACAGCAGTTTGCTGATGCCGGTATTAAGAAGACCGTCTCTGATTCTGTCTCCCAAAAAGAGAAAGAAACCTTACTGGCTTGGTTGAATCGTGATAAAGGCGTATCAACCAACCAACCAGAAAAATTAACGTTACAACGCAAAGTGCGTAGTACGTTAAGTGTTCCTGGTACAGGTGGCAAAAGTAAATCAGTAGCCATCGAAGTCCGCAAAAAACGCACTTATGTGAACCGTGACGCCGTTGAAAAAGCGCAAGCGGATGAGCAAGCTCAGCGTGAAGCGGAAGAAAAGGCGCATCGCGAAGCCGAAGAAAAAGCCCAGCGCGAAGCACAAGAGAAAGCACAGCGCGAAGCTGAAGAAAAAGCAAAACGTGAAGCTGAAAAGGCGAAGAAAGACGCCGAAGAAAAAGCGAAACGTGAAGCTGAAGAAGCAAAACGTGAAGCAGCGGAATTAGCTAAGCGCGAAGCAGCGGAAAAAGATAAAGTGAAACAAAACGATAAACCAAAAGCTGATAAAGCAGCAGATCAGGAAAAAGCACGTCGCAATGCTGAACAGGCTGAACTGAAGCGTAAAACGGAAGAAGCACAGCGCCGTAAAGCGGAAGAAGAAGCACGCATAGCAGCAGAAAAAGCACGTCGTTTAGCTGAAGAAAATGCTGAAAAATGGACTGCTGAACCTAAAGCACCAGAAGCTGAAGGCTCAGACTATCATGTAACAACATCACGTTATGCTCGTGATGCAGAAGATGAAAGTGATGCTGAAGTTGAAGGTGGCCGCGGTCGTGGTCGTAATGCTAAGGCTCCTCGTCCTAAGAAAAACAACCGCCATTCTGAAAAAGCAGATCGTGAAGAAGCACGTGCTGCTGGCCGTACTAACAAGAAAGGTAAACGTAAAGGTAGCGCATTACAGCAAGGCTTTAATAAGCCAGCGGCTGTTGTAAACCGTGATGTTATTATCGGTGAGACTATTTCTGTTGCTGAACTGGCTAACAAAATGGCAGTAAAAGGGTCTGAAGTTATCAAAACTATGATGAAAATGGGTGCTATGGCGACCATTAATCAGGTTTTAGACCAAGAAACTGCGCAGCTTGTTGCTGAAGAAATGGGTCACAAAGTTATCTTACGTCGTGAAAACGAGTTAGAAGAACAAGTCATGAGCGATCGTGATACTGGCGAAGAAAGCGCAGTATCTCGTGCTCCAGTTGTGACTATCATGGGTCACGTTGACCATGGTAAAACATCATTACTGGACTACATTCGTTCAACGAAAGTAGCATCAGGCGAAGCGGGTGGTATCACCCAGCATATTGGTGCTTATCACGTTAAAACTGACAAAGGTGAAATCACCTTCCTAGATACTCCAGGTCACGCCGCGTTTACTTCAATGCGTGCTCGTGGTGCTCAGGTTACGGATATCGTTGTTCTGGTTGTTGCGGCAGATGATGGTGTAATGCCACAAACTATCGAAGCAATCCAACACGCAAAAGCAGCAAACGTACCGGTTGTTGTTGCAGTGAACAAAATTGATAAACACGAAGCTGATCCAGATCGCGTTAAAACTGAATTGTCTCAATATGGCATTCTGCCAGAAGATTGGGGTGGTGAAACTCAGTTTATCCATGTATCTGCAAAACAAGGTTTAGGTATTGACGAACTGCTAGATGCTATTCTTTTACAAGCTGAAGTTCTCGAACTGAAAGCAGTTAAAGAAGGTATGGCAAGCGGTGTTGTTATCGAATCTTACCTTGATAAAGGTCGTGGTCCAGTTGCAACTATTCTTGTCCGTGAAGGTACGCTAAATAAAGGTGACATCGTTCTGTGTGGTTTCGAATATGGTCGTATTCGTGCAATGCGTAACGAATTAGGTCAAGACGTTCAATCTGCTGGCCCATCAATGCCAGTTGAGATTTTAGGTCTGTCTAATGTTCCTTCTGCGGGTGATGAAGCAACGGTTGTTCGTGATGAGAAGAAAGCGCGTGAAGTTGCATTATACCGTCAAGGTAAATTCCGCGATGTTAAACTGGCTCGTCAGCAGAAATCTAAACTGGAAAACATGTTTGCTAACATGGAAGAAGGTAAAACTTCTGAACTGAATATCGTTCTGAAAACTGACGTTCAAGGTACTTGTGAAGCGATTACTGATGCATTAGTTAAACTTTCTACTAATGAAGTTAAACTGAAAATCATCGGTTCAGGTGTAGGTGGTATCACCGAAACTGACGCAACATTAGCGGCCGCTTCTAACGCAATCATTCTTGGTTTCAACGTTCGTGCTGATGCATCTGCTCGCCGTATCATTGAACAAGAAAGTGTTGATTTACGTTACTACTCCGTTATTTATAGTCTGATTGACGAAATCAAACTGGCAATGAGCGGCATGTTGGCACCTGAATATAAACAAGAAATCATGGGTCTTGCAGAAGTCCGTGATGTGTTTAAATCACCTAAATTCGGTGCGATTGCGGGCTGTATGGTGGTTGAAGGTAACATCAAACGTAATAACCCAATTCGTGTTCTACGTGATAACGTGGTTATCTATGAAGGCGAACTTGAGTCACTACGTCGCTTTAAAGATGACGTCAACGAAGTGCGTAATGGCATGGAATGTGGTATCGGTGTGAAAAACTACAACGATGTCCGTGTTGGCGACATGATTGAAGTCTTCCAAGTTATCGAAATCAAACGTTCTATTGATTAATTTAGTACGTCTTGTTTTAAAAGGGAGCTCAAGGGCTCCCTTCTTATTCCTTTCTTTGTTGTATTCTCCTCTTATTTTCTCTCCATTTTTCAATATAACCGAAATAGATTGCCTTTCAGTAATTTATGAAAGTGAAATAACAGGGTAAAATAGCACCAAAGAAACATTTTATTTCTAAAGAAAGAAATCAGAGAAAGCGGTTGTTAAATACCACTTCATGTATACTCTTTAGATATCATTGATTTTAGATTTGAATTAATAATGACAAGCAGGGCGATACCCTATTGTCAGGGAGAGATAAAATGGCAAGAGATTTTAGCCGTAGTCAGCGCGTTTCTCAGGAAATGCAAAAAGAAATCGCCATCATTTTACAACGTGAAGTCAAAGATCCACGCATTGGAATGGCCACGGTTTCTGGCGTTGAAATTTCTCGTGATTTGGCTTATGCCAAAGTGTTTGTCACCTTTTTAAACTTATCTGGTGGTGAAAAAAGCGAAGAAGAAATGGTTGCAGAGGGTTTAACTGCACTTAATGAAGCCGCTGGTTTTATTCGTTCTTTATTAGGCAAAGCGATGCGTTTACGCATTGTGCCTGAGCTGACATTTGCTTATGACAACTCATTAGTTGAAGGTATGCGTATGTCTAACTTAGTTTCTAACGTCGTTAAAAGCGATGAAGAGCGTCGTCATAAAGAGGACAAATAATGGGGCGTCGTCGTAAGGGGCGTGAGATTAACGGCGTATTGCTACTCGATAAACCCCAAGATATTTCATCTAACGATGCACTCCAAAAAGTCCGCCGTATGTTTAATGCCAGTAAGGCTGGGCATACAGGGGCACTGGATCCTTTAGCAACAGGTATGCTCCCTATTTGTTTAGGTGAAGCAACGAAATTTTCACAGTTTCTACTGGATTCTGATAAGCGTTATCGTGTTATTGCCCGTTTAGGGCAACGAACCGATACTTCTGATGCGCATGGCGAGGTTATTCAAGAGCGCCCTGTGCAATTTACACAGAAAGCTTTAGATGATGCCTTGGATAGTTTTCGTGGCGAAACATTGCAAGTCCCTTCAATGTACTCCGCCTTAAAACATCAAGGTAAACCGCTTTATGAATATGCCCGACAAGGTATTGAAGTTGAGCGTGAAGCAAGACCGATTACCGTTTATGAACTTCAGTTTATTCGCTGGGAAGGTGATGAATTAGAGCTGGAGATCCATTGTTCTAAAGGTACTTACATTCGAACAATTATTGATGATCTTGGTGAGAAATTACAATGTGGTGCTCACGTTATTTTCTTACGTCGACTAGAAGTTGCAGATTATCCTAAAGAGCGAATGGTAACGTTAGAGCAATTAAGCGCGATGATAGAGAAGGCTCAAACTGCACAAGAAGATCCTTTCTTGGCGCTTGATGCGCTGTTATTGCCTATGGATACTGCAGTTGCACATTTTCCTGTTGTGAATCTGACCACGATTATTGCGGGTTATCTTAAGTTGGGACAACCTGTTCGTGTGAATCATGACATCAGTGAAGGTGAATGGGTAAGAGTAACTGAGGGTGATGAAAAAAAATTCATTGGCCTTGCTATCATCAAAGATGGCTTAGTTGCACCGAAAAGAGTTGTTGTAGACTATAGCGCACAAGATAACACTTAATAGCAATCTTGCGCTAAAGGTGTTTGAAGCGTAGAATAATGCGGCTATCTGTTTAGGTGGCTGAGTTGGATAGCTGAATTAGAGATTGGCTATCTGAAAATTTTACTTAATTTGGAGTTTATTATGTCTCTAAGTACTGAAGCGAAAGCACAAATCGTTGCTGAATTTGGTCGTGATGCTAACGATACTGGCTCAAGCGAAGTTCAGATTGCACTGCTGACTGCAGAAATCAACCACCTGCAAGGTCACTTTTCAGAGCACAAAAAAGATCACCACAGCCGTCGTGGTCTGCTGCGTAAAGTTTCCAGCCGTCGTAATCTGCTGGACTACCTGAAACGTAAAGATGTTGCTCGTTACTCTGCACTGATTGAACGTTTAGGTCTGCGTCGCTAATCAAGAGAGTTTCACTGGAAAGGGGCCTGTTGGCCCCTTTTCTACTAGAAAGTGCTATTTTTAATATTAGTCGTTATGTTTTAATGTGGTGATTGTTATTTAGTCTCTCTAGTTACGACAATTCGCGCGGCTAATGAAAGTATTTCTCACTAAGTGGTTAATATTTTCATTAGTCGCGAGGGGACGTAGCGGAGAAAAGATCATTCATCGTCGCTAAACATCTGGCGACAATAAGATAAAGGATATTATTTTGCTGAATCCTACAGTTCGTAAATTTCAATACGGTCAACATACTGTTTCATTAGAAACAGGCATGATGGCTCGTCAAGCAACAGCTGCTGTTATGGTTGACATGGACGGCACCGCTGTTTTTGTCACTGTTGTTGCAAAGAAAAAAGTTAAAGCTGGACAAGATTTCTTCCCATTAACAGTTAACTATCAAGAGCGTTCATACGCTGCTGGCCGTATCCCTGGTAGCTTCTTCCGTCGTGAAGGCCGTCCTGGTGAAGGCGAAACGTTAATTGCACGTTTAATTGACCGTCCTTTACGCCCATTATTCCCAGAAGGTTTTTTAAACGAAATTCAGATCGTTGCTACTGTTGTTTCAGTTAACCCACAAGTTAACCCAGATATCGTTGCAATGATTGGTGCTTCTGCGGTATTAGCGCTGTCAGGTGTTCCATTCAATGGCCCTATTGGTGGTGCTCGTGTTGGTTTTATCGATGGACAATATGTTTTAAACCCAACTGTTGATGAGCTGAAAGTCAGTAAATTAGACTTAGTGGTTGCCGGTACGGCAGGCGCAGTCCTGATGGTAGAATCAGAAGCTGATTTACTATCAGAAGAAGAAATGTTAGGTGCAGTTGTATTTGGTCATGATCAACAACAAGTTGTTATCGAAAACATTAATGCATTAGTTGCAGAAGTGGGTAAAGAGAAATGGGATTGGGCGCCAGAAGCTATCAACCAAACTTTACATGACCGTATTGCACAATTAGCTCAAGCTCGTATTGGTGATGCATATCGTATCACTGAAAAACAAGAACGCTATGAACAAATCGAAGCTATCCGTGATGAAGTTATTGCGACGCTAGTCGCTGAAGATGAAACTTTAGATGAAGCCGAAATCAGTGAAATCTTCTCAGGTCTTGAGAAAAACATCGTTCGTGCTCGCGTATTAGCTGGTGAACCACGTATTGATGGCCGTGAAAAAGACATGGTACGTGCATTAGATATTCGCACTGGTTTATTACCACGTACTCACGGTTCAGCACTATTTACTCGTGGTGAAACTCAGGCTCTGGTAACGGCAACATTAGGTACTGCACGTGATGCTCAAACCATTGATGACATCATGGGTGAGCACACTGATACATTCTTACTGCATTATAACTTCCCTCCATACTCTGTTGGTGAAACAGGCATGATGGGTTCACCAAAACGTCGTGAAATCGGCCATGGCCGTTTAGCAAAACGTGGTGTGTTAGCTGTAATGCCAACAATTGAAGAATTCCCATATACTGTTCGTGTGGTTTCTGAAATCACTGAATCAAATGGTTCATCTTCAATGGCATCTGTTTGTGGTGCTTCTTTAGCGCTGATGGATGCAGGTGTGCCAATTAAAGAATCTGTTGCAGGTATTGCAATGGGTCTAGTCAAAGAAGGCGACAACTTTGTTGTTCTTTCCGATATCCTGGGTGATGAAGACCATTTAGGCGATATGGACTTTAAAGTTGCTGGTAGCCGTAACGGTGTCAGCGCATTACAGATGGATATCAAAATTGAAGGTATCACTCGCGAAATCATGCAGGTTGCATTAAACCAAGCGAAAAGCGCACGTCTACATATTTTAGGCGTAATGGAAGATGCAATTAGCAAACCTCGTGCTGATATTTCTGAATTCGCACCGCGCATTCATACAATCAAAATTAATCCAGACAAGATCAAAGACGTTATCGGTAAAGGCGGTTCTGTTATCCGTGCATTAACGGAAGAAACTGGTACAACTATCGAAATCGAAGATGATGGTACAGTGAAGATTGCTGCAACAAGTGGTGATCAAGCAAAACAAGCTATCGCTCGTATCGAAGAGATCACGGCAGAAGTTGAAGTGGGTCGTATCTACAACGGTAAAGTAACTCGTATCGTAGATTTCGGTGCATTCGTTGCTATCGGTGGCGGTAAAGAAGGTCTGGTTCATATTTCTCAAATCGCAGACAAACGCGTTGAGAAGGTGAGTGACTACTTGGAAATGGGTCAAGAAGTGCCAGTTAAAGTACTGGAAATTGACCGTCAAGGCCGTATTCGCTTAAGCATGAAAGAAGCTCAAGCTAATCAGCAGGAAGCAACAGAAACTTCTTCTGAAGATTCTGCTAATTAATGATACTCTACTACCGATATCTAGACATGGGTATCGGTAGAGACTTATTATGATTGACAAGTAGGACGTCTAGAACGCTTTTTGTTGAAAGGTCTGACTTTGGGAGTGAGAAATGAAAACATTTCTGCGCGGTTGTTCTATTGCTGTTTTCATCTTTATTTCCGGATGCAGCACTAGTCCAGAGTGGCGTCAGAATGCGATTTTTGCCACACCATTGCAGCCTTCTTTACAACAAGAAGTGATATTGGCTCGTATAGAACAAATCCTAGCGAGCCGCTCATTAACCGAAGATGAATACGCACAGCTTTTATATGAGCGTGGTGTGCTGTATGATAGCCTCGGTTTACGAGCTTTAGCGCGTAATGATTTTTCAATGGCGCTATCAATACGACCAGATATGCTAGAAATTTTTAATTTTCTAGGTATCTATTTTACGCAAGCAGCGAATTATGATGCTGCTTATGAAGCGTTTGATTCTGTTTTAGAGCTTGATCCAACTTACAATAATGCGCGTTTTAATCGTGGTATCGCTTCGTACTACGGTGGCCGATTGAAATTGGCGCAGGATGATCTGCAGGCGTTTTATCAGGTCGATCCAAATGATCCCATTCGTTCGCTTTGGTTATATCTTGTAGAAAAAGAGATAAACACTGATTTGGCTAAACAACAGCTAAAACAGCGATACCAGCAGGCGGATAAAACGGGACAATGGGGATGGAATATAGTTGAGTTTTATTTAGGCGACATTAATGAGAAAACATTAATGTTGAAACTAAATGAGGCTTCAACCGATAACACTTCGCTCGCTGAGCATCTTAGTGAAACTAACTTCTATTTAGGTAAGTATTACCTAAGTCTGGGGGATACGGATAGCGCAGAAGCGTTATTCAAGCTGACGGTTGCCAACAACGCACATAACTTTGTTGAGCACCGCTACGCATTGTTGGAATTAGCACTGTTAGGCCAACAAGAAGACCTAGCGGAATCGGACCAGCAATAGCTGACGAACATTTCTCTGATCAGTTTGAAAGCCATCATCTACACAGGATGAGGGCTTGTTTGTTCGTTTAATAATATAATTTGAGCCAGTTCACATTTTAGATGATAAAGACCGACAAACCATGCGGTATGTTATGTCAACTGGCTGCCATAATGAATGAGGCACAGTGACATGACTACTGAAACCGATATGACTTTTGCTGATCTAGGTTTATCAGCACCTATTTTGACTGCACTGAATGACTTAGGCTACGAGAAGCCTTCTCCAATTCAGCAACAATGTATTCCTTTCCTTTTAAACGGTAATGATGTTTTAGGTATGGCACAGACGGGTAGTGGTAAAACTGCCGCATTTAGCCTGCCGTTATTACATAATCTTGATGAATCATTAAAAGCACCACAAATTTTAGTTTTAGCACCAACTCGTGAACTTGCGGTTCAGGTTGCTGAAGCAATTGAAGATTTTTCTAAGCATTTACCAAAAGTAAATGTTGTTGCTCTGTATGGTGGTCAGCGTTACGACGTTCAATTACGTGCGTTACGTCAAGGGCCACAAGTGGTTGTAGGTACACCAGGTCGTTTATTAGACCATTTAAACCGTGGCACATTAGACTTATCTAAATTAAAAGGTTTAGTCTTAGATGAAGCTGATGAAATGTTACGTATGGGCTTTATTGAAGATGTTGAAAACATTTTAAGTAAGATCCCAGCAGAACACCAAACTGCACTGTTCTCTGCAACAATGCCAGAAGCTATTCGTCGAATTACTCGTCGTTTTATGAACGATCCGAAAGAAGTTCGCATCCAAAGTAGCGTAACAACACGTCCAGACATTAGCCAAAGCTATTGGATGACATTTGGCGCGCGTAAAAATGAAGCGTTAATTCGTTTCTTAGAAGCAGAAGATTTTGATGCGGCAATTATTTTCGTTCGTACTAAAAACGCAACATTAGAAGTAGCTGAAGCTTTAGAGCGTAATGGTTATAACAGCGCAGCGTTAAATGGTGATATGAACCAATCACTGCGTGAGCAAACATTAGAACGTCTGAAAAATGGTCGTTTAGACATTTTAATCGCGACTGACGTTGCTGCTCGTGGTCTTGACGTTGACCGTATCAGCCTTGTTGTGAACTATGATATCCCAATGGATTCAGAATCTTACGTTCACCGTATTGGCCGTACAGGTCGTGCAGGTCGTGCTGGCCGTGCAATTTTATTCGTTGATAACCGTGAGCGTCGTTTACTGCGCAATATCGAACGTACAATGAAGATGACTATTCCTGAAGTAGAGCTGCCAAATGCAGAACTTATCAGCCAACGTCGTCAGGAAAAATTTGCACAGCAAATTGCGCAACAATTAGAAACTAGCAACCTTGACCAGTATCGTGCTCTGTTACCTAAATTAGCTCCACAAGGTGAAGAAGCGCTGGATATGGAAACACTGGCTGCGGTATTGCTGAAGATGGCTCAAGGTGAGCGCGCACTTATTCTGCCACCTGATCCCGTTCGTCGTCCTCGTCGTGAATTTAACGATCGTGACGATCGTCGCCGTGATAACGATCGCGAGCGTTCTCCTCGTCGTGAACGTCGTGATGCTGGCGAAATGGATTTATACCGTATTGAAGTGGGTCGTGATGATGGTGTTGAAGTTCGTCATATTGTTGGTGCGATTGCTAACGAAGGCGATATCAGCAGCCGTTACATTGGTAATATCAAGCTGTATGGTTCTCACTCAACCATCGAATTACCAAAAGGTATGCCAACAGATTTATTAAGCCATTTCACACGTACGCGTATTATGAACAAACCACTGAATATGCAATTAGTGGGTGATGCACAATCTCAGCCTTTCCGTGAGCGTCGTAATAACAGTCGTCGTGATGGTCAGCCACAAGGTGGTCGTCGTTTTAGTAACGGTGATCAACCACAACGTCGTGGTAATAACGATCGTGGTGGTGAACGTGGTAACTTCCGTGGTCGCAATAACGAAGGCACACCTCGCCGTCGTAGCAGCACTCATAACCAATAAGAGTTGGTAATTAACTTAATTTTAAATTAAGTTGATGACAAAAATAAAACCAGTCAACGAAAGTTGGCTGGTTTTTTTATACTTATTTTAATGATATAAAATTTGTCACGACCGACTTCCATTAATCATAGGAAAGTTCATGCAAACCAATCAATTAGAATTACGTTGTATTCAGCAAGATGCTGATACTCAACGTACAGACTTCAATTTTTATATTGATGGTATAGCATTGGATAAATGGTTGGGGTTTGAGAAACAAACAGATTTACGCTTTTCAGATTTTGACTTGGATTTTTTCGTTGTTGATAAAGCTCGTTTCCCGAATTATGACCGTCATAAAATTATTCGCAGTAAAATAGAGCAATATTTAGGAAATAAACCTGTTTATACTCAATTAGATAATAATCGATTGGTGTTGTACCGCTGTCATTGTGGTAGCGATTATTGCTCTGTGATCGCTTGTGATTTAGAAATTACAGAAGATCAGGTGAAGTGGAATAATATTGCTTATGAAGATGGGTTAGATAAAGAAGACGCACTAGAACTTGATGAACATGGAATTACGCCTATTGAACAGCTTATTTTTGATCGTAAGCAGTATCAGCAAGTTTTTAATGAGTATTTAGAACAATACTTATGATTATCTAAATACCCATTTATTACAGAGCGTTATTAATTAGCTTAAACCAATCGCTTCTTTTAATGGTTTTAGATATCGGCGACTAACAGGAATTTGGCTATTATTGTGTAATATCAATTCTGCCTGCCCATTATCACCAAAAATAATCTCATTAACATAATCCATATTCACTAAATATTGGCGATGGCAACGAACTAATTGTGTACGTGTTTCTAATGTACGTAGTGTTAATTCAGTAAAGCCTTCCTGGCCTTGATTATTGGTAACATAAACACCACTGAGTCTTGATGTTGCAAATACAGCCTCATCAATGGGCATTAACCAAATACGGCTATGACCTGTACATGGAATGCACTTTAAACGCTCTTCAGGCGGTGTTAAGAGATCAATATTCTGTTTCTTACCTTGGCGTAAACGATTTAATGTTTTCGTTAATCGCTCTTGCTCTAATGGCTTGAGTAAATAATCAAAAGCGTGCTCTTCAAAAGCCTGAATTGCATACTCTTCAAATGCAGTTAAAAAGACAATATAAGGGCGATGTTCAGGATCAAGCATTGTGACCATTTCAAGGCCAGTAATACGAGGCATTTGAATATCCAGAAAAACAACATCAGGCTTTTTACGATGTATTTCTCCTATAGCTTCAATCGCATTACTGCATTCACCAACAATATGAATATCCTTTTCAGTTTCAAGTAAACAACGTACATTTTCACGAGCCAACGGCTCATCATCAACGATTAATATATTCATTGTTATGTAACTTTATCCATGCTTTTTTCCAGAGGTAAGCAAATTTTCACCTTTGTATATTTATCGGCTTGGCATTCAACTAAAACACCATAAAGCTCGCCATAGCGTAATTTTAATCGTTTATCCACTAGTCTCATGCCTAAACCTAATTGATGCGATGGGCATTGATGACGGTAAAGTCCGGCATTATCACAAATTTCGATAATGATTAAATGATGCTCTTGATATGCTCTAATTGTAATCTTTCCTGTGTCCAATAACTGTGATGTTCCATGTTTAATTGCATTCTCGACCATGGGTTGAAGAGAAAATGCTGGTAAGCGTGCATTAGCTAAGTTTTCGGGTATTTGAATATCAATCTGTAACCGTTCCTGAAAACGCGCTTTTTCGATTTGTAAATACGCATTCACATGTTCAATTTCGTCACTTAATGTCACCACTGCCTCGGGTCTTTTTAAATTCTTACGGAAGAAAGTAGAGAGAAATTGCACTAATTGCTTTGCTTGTTCGCTATCACGTCGAATAACCGCTTGTAATGTATTAAGTGCATTAAAAAGAAAGTGAGGATTAACTTGAGCATGTAAGAGTTTAATCTCAGATTCTAAAAGAGATTGCTTATTTCGCTCATATTGTCCTGCCAAAATTTGTGCAGATAATAGACTTGCGATACCTTCACCTAAGGTGCGATTAATAGAACTAAATAGGCGATTTTTAGCCTCATAAAGTTTAATTGTGCCAATGACTTGGTTATTTTCACCTCTTAGTGGAATAACTAAGGTTGAGCCTAGTTTGCAATGGGGAGAAAGGGTGCAACGATAGGGCGTTTCATTGCCATCAGCATAGACTACTTCATTATTATTAATGGCTTGTTTGGATTGAATGGATGAAATAGGGGTTCCTGGTAAATGGTGATCAGCGCCAATACCAATAAAAGCCAGCAGCTTTTCTCTATCTGTAATAGCAACCGCACTGACTCTTAATTCCTGATAAATGACTTTTGCTACACGGGTACTGTTATCTTGGTTAAATCCTTTACGCAAAATACCTTCAGTACAGACAGCGATTTTTAATGCTTGTGTTGAGAATGCACTGGTATATTTTTCAAATATAGCGCGTCTATCTTGTAATATTCGAATAAACATTGCAGCGCCAATGGTATTAGCTACGATCATAGGGGCAGCAATATCTTTAACTAAAGAAAGTGCTTCATTAAACGGACGTGCCAATAATAAGATGATGCTCATCTGTATTATTTCAGCAAAGAAGGTCACTGTTGCTGCCGTCCATGGGTTAAATATTCGATGCATCTGCCCATGTTTTACGTAATAACGATGAACTAACCCACCAATTAATCCCTCTGCAATAGTCGATACCATACAGCTAAATGCAGTCATACCACCTAGTGAATAGCGGTGTAAGCCTCCTGTAAAACCCACAAGAAAACCGACGTAAGGGCCTCCTAGCAATCCACCTAAGACAGAGCCAATAGCACGCGTATTAGCAATAGAATCATTAATATGTAGTCCAAAATAGGTACCCATAATGCAGAAAATAGAGAATATGACGTAGCACATCAATTTATGTGGTAGTTTTATCGTGACCTGTAAAAGTGGCGTAAATAGAGGTGTTTTACTTAAAAACCAAGCAATAATTAAATAAACGCACATTTGCTGTAATAACAGCAAAATAAGATCAAATTCATACATAAGTATTGAGTACCGTTCTCTTTTCTATCTGATATATATAAAAAGTTCAGATAAAACGGGGATATTAATTAGACGATAAAGTTTGATATAAGAATAACTTAATCGCACTATCAAAGAAAATATTCCTTTGCGTCAGTGATCTGGCGCACAAAATTCTTAAAGAAATTCTGAGTTATTGTGTAATATAACTCTGTCAGTGAGTGTTCTACTTCACTATTAAGGTCTAATCGTTATATGAAAAAAAGAGCCATTTATCTTATTTTATTAATGCTAATACTAATTGCATTAGCCGTACTTTTCCGCGCGCATAATCAATATTTATTATTGCAAGGAGAAGTCGATGCGCCAGAAGTGATTGTTGCCTCTAAAGCAAAAGGTCGTGTTATAGAACGTCATATAGAGCGAGGTGATGATGTCAAAAAAGGGCAATTGATGATCACATTAGAAAGCCCCGAACTTAACGCACAAGTTGCAGCACTTGAGGCTGCTAAAGCACAATCTCAAGCTCAATTAGATTTGTCATTACATGGCACAAGAGAAGAGAGCATTCGTAATCTAGAAGCGGTGCTATCTCAAGCTAAAGTAGAAGCAGCAAATTCAGCAAGAGACTATCAGCGCATTAGTGCCGTTGCCAATAAAGGCTATGTTTCTGCAACAGAATTGGATAATGCGCGTCGTAGCCGTGACGTTGCTTCACAACGTGTAAGAGCGGCGCAAGCCGAATTAGATGAAGCCAAAAATGGCGATCGCATTGAGTTACGCCATAAATATATGGCAGCAGTACAACAAGCTGAACAACAATTAATTGAACTAAAAATTCAGCAAGATGACTTACAGGTGAAAGCCCCTGTTGATGGTGAAGTTGGTCCTATTCCTGCGGAAATAGGTGAACTTTTTAATGCCAATAGTCCGCTCGCTACCCTTATTCGTATTCCTGAAGCCTATTTTGTTTATAACCTTCGTGAAGATATTTTAGCGGATATTCGCAAAGGTGATCGCATTACGATCACGGTTCCTGCATTAGGTAATAAAGAGGTAGAAGCTGAAATTCGTTATATCGCTCCAATGGGTGACTACGCAACCAAAAGAGCGACAAGAGCAACGGGTGATTTCGATTTAAAAACGTTTGAGATCCGACTGTATCCTGTGACGCCAATTGAAGGGCTTCGCCCTGGCATGAGTGCATTATGGCGTTGGGATAAATAAGGATAAATAATGAGAGTAAAGGCAGCTTGGCGTGGCTTTAGTAGCGCATTTTCACGAGAAACTCATATGGCAGTTCGTAGCCCGGTTTTTCACTGGCTAAGCTGGTTATTTCCATTAATGTTGTTCACGTTAATTAGTGCTAACTTTTCTGAAGGTACATTGCTGAATTTGCCAGTTTCAGTGATCAATAATGATAATAGCCCATTATCGCGAACACTGGTTAGAGACTTAAATGCAGGCTCTCATGCGCAATTAAATACGCTAGATGGTAATCCTCGTACCGCAATGGAACGGCTTGGTAGCGCAAAAGATTACGCAATACTCACTATTCCTCGACACTTTGAAAGTAAGGTATTAGCAGGAAAACAACCTACTACACGTATGTATTACAACGGGTTGTATTATGCTGCAGGGAGCTATGCAATACAGGATTTTAGTGGACTAATTGCAGAACTTAATGCGCAATATCGCACGGTTTTAGCGCAAGAAATGAATAAACCTGTTCCCCCATTGGCAAAAGTGACCTTCTCTTATGACAGTTTGTTTAATGCCAGTGGTAGTTATATTTATTATCAGCAATTTGCGGCTACGATCCATATGCTCCAACTATTTGTCGTGACCTGTACGATTTATTCATTGTCGCGCGGTAATATGCTATTGAATATTAAGCCCTTCACATTTGCACTTATTGGTAAGCTCACGCCTTACACGCTGTTTTTCTTAACCTTATTAATTGTTGAATTAGCAGCATTAGTGCATTTTTCGGGGGCGAAAGTGAATGGTAATCCGCTCTATATGGTGTTAGTGGGATTCTTCTATATTATTGCAGCTCAAAGTGTGGGGTTGCTACTTTTTGCATTTACCAATAGTGCGATAACGGCATACAGTATGATAGGTATGTTGGTGAGTATAGCATTGGCATTTTCAGGCATGGCTGTACCTGAACTTTCGATGATCTTACCTGCAAGGATCATCTCTAACTTAGAGCCATTAACCCACGCCTTAAATGCGATGTTTGATATCTTCTTAAGAGAAGTATCACTACAAGGTATTTTATATGTTTGTTCACTCTTGCTGATTTATCCTTTTGCTATCGCCTTATTAGTTCGCAAACGTATTTTTAAACGGTTGGAATTACAGGTAGGTGTGGCATGATGCAGATGTACTTCCAAACCTTTAAGCGTGTTCTATTGGGTATGTTAGAAAAACCCATGTGGATGTTACTTATCGTTTCCCTATGCATTATGAGTTTGGTATATGCTAAACCTGTTTTATGGGATTTACCTGTAGCAGTGATTAATCAAGATCATAGCCCCGCAAGTTATTCACTGATCCGAGCATTAAACTCGACACCTAAATTAAGCATTAAGAACTACGATAATTTGGATGAAGCTCGACACGATATGATTATGCGTGAGCTTTTTGCCATTATTATTATTCCGACTGATTTTGAAAAGAAATTACTCAATGGTAAAGATGTCACCGTGCCGGTTTTTGGTGATGCAACAAACCGTCTTGCCAGCGGGCAAATTCAGCAGGAATTAATGTTGGCTTATCAACAGTTATTAGACTCTTACAATGGGCGCATTTTACAAAATGCAGGCTTTAGTGTTGAGCAATCAAAAATCCTATTAAAGCCTATTCAGGGTGAAACCATTGCGATGTATAACCCCGGAGTAAGTTTTGCTGCGATTATTTTCCCAGGCTTATTAGTGATGTTATTACAACATTCCCTTTTAATTGCCTGTGTGCGTGTCAGTATTGCCGTGAGAAGTACACCAAAAGGAAAGCCACCATTAGCGGTTTATTTAGGGGCGTTATCGGCACTTATTCCTATCTGGTTATTTTTATCTGCCGTCTTCTTTGCATTATGGCCTTGGGTATTAGGTTATCGACAAGAGGCTCCGCTTTACCAAATATGGATGCTCACTTTCCCATTCCTATTGGCAGTATTAGGTCTTGGTAAGCTAATTACAGAATGCTTACGCAGTGTTGAGATGATTTATCTGACCCTAGCATTTGTCACCACACCCGTGTTCTATATTTCTGGCACGATCTGGCCATTACAAGCAATGCCTGACTGGGTATTTGCCATTTCATCTGCATTACCTTCTACATGGGCAGTAAATGCTATGGCAGGCATAAATCAAATGGGATTATCATTCCAAAGTATATTGGGTGATATCGTGATGATGTTAGTTTTAGGCGTGATTTACACCGTGTTAGGTGTGCTGGTGGGGATGTTGCGTAATGGTGAGTTAAGACATATTACACACCAACTTAAGCAATGGTTACATTATCGTGGTGAGTCAAAATAAAAAGCCCTGATGGGCTTTCTATTTCATTACATTATGATTTGCTAAAATATTTTTACTCTACCAATTCCAATCCAGCTAGCTTACGCCAATAGCCATTACAGTCATGGTGATGAACGGTTATCAGTGGCTGTTGACCTTGTTCATTTTGGCGAAATTGTTTCAAGGTATCAAAAATTGCATCAGATTCAGGCGAAAGGCGAATAATGTCTACTAACCCTGTCATTGATGTTTGATCGTTACCCAAGTTATAACAGTAGCCACTTTGTGTTTGAATACCATTGAGCACAAATACTTGTTGGTTCTCTTGTGATAATACTTCACGACCTTGAGGGTATTTTTGACAGCAGGTTTCACAATCATCTTTAGAACGATTTTCAGAACGGGCAGTAAAACAACGAGCAGAATAGGCTAAAGGAAGATGTCCATAAGCCAATACTTCAACTTCAAATTTATTGCGAATGCCTAATTCTTCACATTGATTTAAAAGATTATTTAACCACTCACGAGAAAGCTCAACAGGCATACACCAACGTATCATGCCTTGCTTATACAATAAACGTAGTGCATAAGCGTTGTAGCAATTTAATCCGTGACCTGCGACAAAAGGAAGATGGCGCTCATAAAGCATATTGATCACGCCAAAATCATGTGCTTCAACTAAAAATTCACCGTTATCAACTAACTTAGCAATTTCTTTTAATTCAGAAGGTGCTTGTAATAACGCTAAGGTAGAAAGAACTACTTGTTTACCGCTTTTAGCGACTTCTTTGGCTAGACTTATCCAATCTTGAGGCTTGATTTCTCTGCGCTTACTACAAACTGTTTCACCTAAATAGATAATATCAGCATCACACTGTGTTGCTTTTTCATAGAACGCTTCAAGTGTCTCTTTTTGCCAATAATAAAGTACAGAACCTAATGCATATTTCATTTTTATATCCTTATTATTGCCATTTGCGGTGATAAGCACCTAAAGTTGTTTGCGTTCCTTCTGATATTTTTCCTAATGCATTCATCCAACGTGGGTTGGTACTAAAACCTTGAGGATCTTTCTTGCATTGATCAATTGCAGCGCGCCAAACTCTTGCGACCTCTGTTACATAAGCTGGGCTACGTTGACGGCCTTCAATTTTGACTGATGCAATATTCATCGCCATGAGTTCAGGTAATAGAGACAGTGTATTGAGACTTGTTGGCTCTTCTAATGCATGATAACAGTGGTTATCAACAAAATAGCGCCCCTTGCATAATGTTGGGTAACCTGCATTTTCATTGGGTGAATAGCGGTCGATAAGTACATCATTAAGACGAGATTCCATACCTTGTGGTGTCTGCTGCCAACGTACAAAACGAGCAGGAGAACACGCACCAACGGTATTAGGAGATTCACCTGTTAAATAAGAAGAAAGATAGCATCGACCTTCAGCCATAATACATAAGCTACCAAAGGCAAAAACTTCTAAAGGTACTGGACTCGTTTGCGCTAATTGTTTGACTTGATGAAGAGACAGAACACGAGGAAGAACAATACGAGCCACATCGAAATTACGTTGATAAAACTCAATAGCTTGTGTATTGGTTGCTGAGGCTTGTACTGAAACATGACGTTCAATATGAGGATAACGCTCTGCAGCGTACTCTAACATGGCGATATCTGCCAAGATAAGCGCATCCGCACCTAAAGATGCTGCCATATCAACGGCTTTTTGCCAGCGTTCAAATCCATCAGGATGAGCAAAGGTGTTTATTGCAATATGCAATTTTCGCTGGTGGCGATGAACATAATTAACCGCTTCTTGTAACTTCTTTTCTGTGAAATTTAAACCAGCAAAATGTCTTGCATTAGTATCATCTTTTAAGCCGATATAAACCGCATCTGCACCATTATCTATGGCCGCTTTTAAGGCAGGTAAATTACCTGCAGGGCACAGCAATTCCATCTTCACTTCCCTTTAGAAATTAAGAATGATCAGAAATTGTAATGAGCAAGATAAAAAAAGGTTTTGATTTAGGGCAGAGAACTCTGTTTTTTGCTTAAGTAAAATCAAAGAACTCAAAATGTGAACAACGGATTAACTGAATATTGATATAGGATCGCAGAATAACTGTCTATATCTGGCACAATAGCCCATAATTTTATTTATAGGAGTCCGAACGTGTTTAACAAAATTCGTACCCATTTGGTTAAAGAGGGGCCTCGTTTTTTACGTTACCCTTTACAAGTTACTCCATTTGCTTTGCAACGCGATATCTTAGAACAGTTTTTAAGTTGGCAGTTTCGTGAATCATTAGCCGAAGGCGATTTACACTTCTTAGAAGATAAGTGGCTAAAAGTTGAGATAAGAGACTTACATTTACAGTGGTTTATCAGTGTTCGTGATGATAAATTAGTGGTCAGTCGCTTAGAAAAAGAAGATGTCAGCTTTAGTGGAAACGCTAATGATCTTATTTTAATTGCTGCACGCAAAGAAGATCCCGACACCTTATTTTTCCAACGTCGTCTACAAATTGAGGGTGATACAGAACTCGGGTTATATGTTAAGAACCTGATGGATGCAATTGAATTAGACTCAATGCCATCTGTGTTGCGTTTTGGTTTATTACAACTGGCTGAGTTTGTAAAAAGTGGGCTTCAAGAAGAAAAAGAAGACACGCTACACAGCCATGAACTGAGCTCAACTTCATGCTAATACGTGTTGAAATTCCCGTTGATATTCCTGCAATTGATAGCCTTTTACGCCAAGCGTTTCCGACAAGTGCTGAAGCAGATTTAGTCGGACACTTACGTGAAGAAGGGTTATTAACATTAGGCATGGTGGCAATTAGCGATGAGGGCCAATTGATTGGCTATATCGGTTTTACACCTGTTGATATTGATGGAAAAGATTGTCAGTGGGTAGGGCTTGCACCACTTGCTGTTGCGCCTGATTTCCAAAACCAAGGTATTGGACGTCAACTGATAAATGAAGGATTAGATAGTCTAAATGAATTTGGTTACGGTGCTGTTGTGGTGTTGGGTGATCCTGAGTACTACCAAAAATCAGGTTTTATTCCAGCTAAATCACAGGGCTTACATTGTAAATGGCCGGATATAGAAGAAGCTTTTCAGCTTTATGCGTTAGAAAATGGCAATGTTGATGACATTCATGGTTTAGTCAATTATTCACCATTGTTTGACCAGTTTTAACTAAATTTATTTATCTTGTCTTAAATACAATGCAATGTCTGAAGGCTGGTCAATGATCAGCTTTTCTTTTTGCATCTTTTTCAACTGCTTTAATTGGTATTCTAGTTGAGAAGCACGTTGTCTATTCCCTACCTGACAATAAAACTCTAGTAATAAAGGGCCTTTCCCTTTCAGGGCTTTAGCACCAGTTCCATTCTGATGTTGTTGAAAACGCCGCTCAACATTTGTTGTGATCCCTGTATAAAGAGAACCGAGACGATTTCTAACTATATAGAGTGACCACATTGTCTCTGTCATCATTTTTTCCTTTTTGTGCTACTTTTTCTTTTGATAAATAATATTTCTTAATTTTTTAAGTGAGTAATTTATCGTTTTATCAAAATGAAATCTATTAGATATATCAATATGTTGTGAAATATTTGTGACAGTAGATTCTATTATTTAAAAAATAATATTCAAATTTTTTGAAAATGAACAGCAATTATTGCTAATTTTAAAGTTAAACTAAAGCGCATAATATGATCTGCATCACAGAGAGACACTCCGCGATACTTAGCAAAATTAGAATATATTTGGAGTTTATTATGAAAAAATCTACATTAATCGCTGCCACATTAGCTTTAAGTGCTATTTCATTCGGTTCAATCGCATCTGATAGTGTATCAAAAAGTTCTTCGATGAATGGTGAGTATATCACAATCACAGGTAGTGATACTTTAGATGGTTTAACCGCTAAGATTGCCCAAATCGCAAAAGATGAAGGTGCAAAAAGCTTTAAAGTTGTCGGTGCAACAGGTGATAATTACCTCACAGTAGATGCTGAAATTTATCGTTAATATTAACTATTTCAGATAAATAACCTGTAATAAGAGACACTCGGAAAGACGCTGGTTTTGGTGATATAATTATCAACTAAACAGCGTCTCTTTGTGTATCTATACAGGTATATTATGTCTCCTTCAGACTCGATCAAAATAATTAAACAATACATACGTGATAACCACGTATTTACCTTATGCACAACACGTTCATTGAGTGATGTTTGGTGTGCTAATTGTTTTTATTGGTTTGATGAAAATCAGATGAGGCTTGTTTTTCTTTCTGAAAAGAAAACACGGCATGCTCAAATGATGCAGGAAAATTTATTAGTTGCAGGAAGTATTAGCACGCAAGAAATGGTTGTCTCAAATTTACAAGGGATCCAATTTACTGGCACGGTTTCTTTACTAACAGGTAAGGACGACATCAACGCAAGAAAACATTATTGTTTACGTTTTCCTGTCGCATTAGCCGCCATTCATGTACCTTTATGGGCGCTACAATTGCAAGAAATTAAGATGGTGAATAATCAATTAGGTTTTGGTTCTAAGCTCTATTGGCAACGTAATTAAACGCGTTTTTTCTTAACTTTCAGCTATTCCCAAAAATAATGATTTTTTTGTTCCCACCCTTTTAAAGACATGCAAGAAGTGTAGAAGCTTTTTCTGTCTTCTTGATTAATGTCTTCAACATAGCTTTCTGTCATCGGTACACGTTCAGTGTAGGTTTTTTTATCACCACAGTGGTCTTTATCATCTTTGCGACATGTCTTTTGTACATCACGATAAACGGTACGTTGTAGCACTTCTTTGCGAATAGGGTAGCGAGTATTCGCATCAAACTCACAAAGCATTTTAGCTTCCTGTAATGTGTAATCTGATGCACCTTTGGGTTCCCAAGTAGTGCTGCAACCAGAAAGTAAAATCATTGAAAATACAGAGAAGAGGGCTAATTTCATATCAAATATCATCGTAAAAAGAATAATTAAGAGTGTTAATAATAAAACAAAACTAATCACTTTGACTATCTTTTTTGAAAATGATTCGCATTTGATAACAGGTGTGATTAAACGGGTGGCTTAATAGTGAAGTGACCCCTAATCGTTAGATAACAATTAGGGGCCTTTAGGGGTTACTCAAATGATGAAAGATTTTTTTCTATCTCTGCATCTATTTCAGTGTGTTGAAGATGTTTAGCACCGAGTTTCTTTTTCAATTCAGTGCCTAGCTTCACGAGTTGTTCTCGATTCGCTTTAGACTGCTTCTTACCCCATTTTTTTAAATGGTAGTTCAGTTCATGATCTTCAGAAAAGCTTACATATTTATTATCACTTAAAGGCATACATCCTCCAGTTAATTCAATGTGTATTACTTCAATTTATGGATCACCTGATTACTACTACCGCGCCACAGTAATGCGGGATCATAAAGTTCTTGGACGAACTTGCCATCAATCAGTACGTCAATATGGTTAACGACTTCTTGCTGTTCTGGGGTTAAATCAGCCAGTAGGTAGCCTGTCCAAACCCAAATATCTTTTTCAGGGCATTGCGTTTTAATACGTAGTACCAATTTTAATATAGCAGAAAGATTTTGAGGGTGTAGGGGATCTCCCCCTGAAAGTGATAATCCTTGTCGTTTGATTCGACTGTCTTGAAGATCGGCAATAATCTGATCTTCCATCTCTTGTGTAAATGGCTTGCCTGACGTTAATGACCACGTTGATTTGTTATAACAGCCTCGGCATTGATGTATGCACCCTGAAACAAACAGGGTGCAACGAGTACCTGGACCATTGACAACATCAACAGGATAATATTGATGGTAATTCACACGGTTAACCTAACTGACCATTTGCCAGATGTTTCACACGACGCTTAACTTCTTCTTGCTTACCCGCATTAAATGGACGTGAATCTGGGCTACCTAAATATCCACATACACGGCGAATAACAGAAACTCTCGCTGGATTGTGATTACCACAACGTGGGCAAGTAAACCCTTTGCTAGTACAAGAGAATTCACCGGTATAACCACAGTCATAACACTCATCAATCGGCGTGTTTGTCCCGTAATAAGGAACTCGGGTATAGCTGTAATCCCACACATCTTCTAACGCTTTGAGGTTATGCTGTAGGTTAGGATATTCGCCATAACAGATAAAACCGCCATTAGCTAAAGGAGGATAAGGCGCTTCAAAGTCTAATTTATCGTATGGGTTTACTTTCTTTTCAACATCTAAGTGGAAGCTATTGGTGTAATAACCTTTATCTGTAACACCAGGAATAATGCCAAACTCTGCTGCATCTAAACGACAGAAGCGATCACATAAGTTTTCACTTGGTGTGCTGTAGAGGCTAAAGCCATAACCAGTCTCTGCTTTCCACTGATCTGTTGCTTCACGTAGACGATTGATAATCGCCACGGCTTTTTCTCTTAAGGTCTCGTCGTCAAAAACGTGAGTTTGAGTGCCAAATAGTGCATTAATGGTTTCATGGACACCGATATAACCTAATGAGATTGATGCTCTGCCATGTTTAAAGATTTCAGCTACATTATCATCTGCTTTTAAACGAACACCACAAGCACCTTCCATATAAAGGATTGGAGCAACACGCGCTTTGACGTTTTCTAAACGAGCAATACGTGTCATCAGTGCTTTTTTCGCTAATTCAAGGCGAGAGTCAAGTAGTGACCAGAATGTGGCTTCATCACCTTGTGCCTCAATAGCAATACGCGGTAAGTTTAGGCTGATAACACCCAGATTATTACGACCTTCATGGATCATCTCACCATTTTCTTCGTAAACACCTAAGAAGCTACGACAACCCATTGGTGTTTTAAATGACCCCGTTACTTTAACGACTTGATCGTAATTTAAGATATCGGGATACATGCGTTTACTTGCACATTCAAGAGCAAGTTGTTTGATATCGTAATTAGGATCACCAAATTTATGGTTTAAACCATCTTTAATGGCAAAAACGAGTTTGGGGAAAACCGCCGTTTTGCGGTTTTTTCCTAAGCCAGCCATACGATTTTCAAGAATAGAACGTTGAATTAAACGTGCTTCTTTTGAGGTGCCAAGGCCAAAACCAAAAGTGACAAATGGTGTTTGCCCATTAGCGGTATGCAGTGTATTAACTTCATACTCTAAAGATTGGAATGCGTCGTAACACTCTTTTTCTGTGCGCGCATTAGCATAAGCTTCTTTATCAGCAATTTGCCATTCTTGCGCGACTTTATAGTGTTTGTCATAACTTGATTTTACAAACGGCGCCAATACTTCATCGATACGATTTATCGTTGTACCGCCATAAATATGGCTTGCCACTTGTGCAATAATTTGTGCAGTTACTGCTGTTGCTGTTGAAATAGATTTTGGGGGTTCTATTTCCGCATTTCCCATTTTAAAGCCATTGTTTAACATGCCCTTAAGGTCAATTAGCATACAGTTAAACATAGGGAAAAACGGTGAGTAATCGAGATCATGATAATGAATTTCGCCACGCTCATGAGCGAGTACCACATCTCTTGGCAGGATATGTAATTTTGCGTAATGTTTAGCCACAATACCCGCAAGTAAATCACGCTGGGTAGGGATAACCTTACTGTCTTTATTCGCATTCTCATGAAGAATAGAGACATCACTTTGTTCGATAAGACCTCGGATTTCCTGAGTTAGTCTTCCACGTTGCTCACGAGCAACATCTCGGTCATGACGGTATTCAATATAGGCTCTGGCAACATCTTTATGTTTGCCAGCCATCAGCTGATTTTCTACGGCGTCTTGGATCTCACGGATATCGACATTCGAACGTCCTGCGAGAGATTGTGAAACAGATTGAGCGACAGATACGCAATAATCATCATCAGTGATCTCACAAGCTACGGCGGCTCTTTTGATAGCATCACTGATGCGGGTTTGGTCAAAAGAGACTTTACATCCGTCTCGTTTTATCACTATGGTTTTCACAATCTTGCTCCTTAACTATTTATCCACAGGCTCAAATCCCATAAAAACAGGTGATGGCACAGCATTCAGGCTTATTGTGGATAAGATGTGTATAATTACTATATGTTGTATATCGGTATGTATTAAAGCACAATATATAGTAATTGAAAGGGAAATAATCTTCATTAAAACTGATCTACATCAAGGTATTTTTGCTACATCAGGCATCAAGAGGGATTGGTAGAATTGTAAATATGTGCCAAAAACAGAAGTGATAAATTATTCATCAAAAAGTGAGAACATAAAAAAAGCAAAGTGCTCATAAAGAGACCTTTGCTTTTTTATGGCTTGCTATTGAGACGAAATTAACGGATAGCGATAACTTCGATTTCTACTTTTGCATCTTTTGGTAAACGAGCAACCTCAACACAAGAGCGGGCAGGGAATGCAGCGTTATGCTCTTTGAAGAATGCTTCATAAGCAGCATTGATTGTACCGAAGTCATTTAAATCTTTTACGAAAACAGTGGTTTTGATGATATTAGCAACCGTTAAACCTGCTTTTTCAATGATTGCTTTTACGTTTTCTAAAGATTGACGAGCTTGTTCTGCTGCATTATCAGAAACAAACTCACCAGTTGCAGGATCAACAGGTAATTGACCTGAAGTGATCACTAAATTGCCTAAATCAACACCTTGTACATAAGGGCCGATCGCTGCTGGGGCTTTATCGGTATTAATTTCGTAAGACATGTAGAGCTCCTGTTTTTATAAGATTAACGCTAACATTCGATTAGTGTGGCGCTATTATAGCCAGTGCTTTAGGTTAGCAATATGACAGATATCAGGCTTTATCATAAAGTCTCTATCGATAAAAAGAAAATGAATGTAGAGTTATACGGCGTATTGACGCTGCTTTTAGTCCATAAAAATAGTGAGATCGTAGTAATATTTTTTATAAAAAAGAGGAAATAGACTAATTCTATTTTTAGTAAAAATAGTCTTGGGGCTTTTAAGAGATAATTATTCTTTTTTTATAAAAAACTATCTGCCCTTGCGAGCAGATAGTTAAAAGAATTAACGAATAACCGCGTGGCGCTCGAACTCTTTTTCACAGTATTTGCAGGTTAATACAACATCTGAGGCCAGTTTTTTGACTCGGAAACTGCTTTGTACTGGCTCGTTATGGCTAATACAGTTGCTATTAGGACAAGGCACCACATCTTCAAGTAGTTCAGGCAAGCTTAATGCCATCTTATTAACGACTTGATAATCATCGATAATATTGACCGTTGCTTGAGGTGCATACATTGCTAAACGGTTTGCTTGCTCAGAGGTTAAAAAGACATTTTCGATTTTAATTAAGTCTTTCTTACCTAAATTTTCTGAAGGCAAATTAAAACCAACGGTGATTCTTTCGTCCGTTTCTGTTAAGCGAAACAGTGAAAGAATTTTAAAGCCCACCTGCGCTGGAATATGATCAATAACAGTCCCACGTTTGATAGCTTCAACTTTTAGTTTGTGATCATGTGTCATGGTGTGCTCCTTATTAAAGAACTAAGTTTTTATTCAGAACTAAGGCAAGTAATGCCTGACGTGCGTAGATACCATTGCCTGCTTGTTGAAAATAATAAGCGTAAGGTGTTTTATCTACATCGGTCGTAATTTCATCAATACGTGGCAGTGGATGTAGGATTTTGAGGTTCTCTTTCACATTCACCAGATCTGCAGTGGTTAAGATAAATTGTGCTTTAACATTCGCGTATTCAGAGGGATCTAAACGCTCTTTTTGTACGCGTGTCATATAGAGAATGTCTAGCTCTGGCATGACTTCATCTACTGTTTCATGCTGGCTATATTCAACACCATTTTCTTCCAGTAAGTGAAGAATATGCTCTGGCATGGCGAGTACTTTAGGGGCGATAAAATAGAGATGATTGCCTTTAAATTTCGCTAATGCTTGTGCCAGCGAATGCACTGTTCGGCCATATTTTAAGTCACCGACCATCGCGATATTGAGATTATCTAAACGACCTTGTGTCTCTTGAATAGTAAATAAATCAAGTAAAGTCTGTGTTGGATGTTGGTTTGCGCCATCACCTGCATTGAGTACCGGAATATCGCCAGCAAATTCAGAAGCTAAACGCGCAGCACCTTCTTGAGGATGGCGAATCACAATAGCATCGGCATAAGTGCGAAGAACCGAAATAGTATCCGCTAATGTTTCACCTTTCTTACCCAGTGACGTGTTGCTTCCATCAGAAAAACCAACAACGGATGCGCCGAGGCGGTTGATTGCTGTCTCAAATGATAAGCGAGTCCGTGTTGATGCTTCAAAAAAGCAACTCGCAATCACTTTGTCTTTTAACAATTCGTTATTAGGTTGCTGTTTTAGTTTATTAGCAACGTGAAGAACAGACTCCAAATCTTCCCTGTCCAGATCATTGATGGAGATAATATGCTTTTGGTAGAGCGGATTAGTCATTAGAGTTCTCCTTTGCGATGAATTGTGCAATAGATGGTTTTCTATAGGCCAAAAAAAACCCCTCAATAAGAGGGGTTTTAAAAAATAGGACTATTGGAAAAAAGAGAATGCGCTTGCGACCAGTTAAGGTGCTTGTTTTTGTTACGAATTGGAATAGGCGCTGTTTCATCTTTCCTCCTGACAAATTGTGGCGCATTATACGCATCTTAAAGTTGTGCGCAAGCGTTTGCTTTTGTTTTTTGCTAAAAAAATTTTTTTAATTTAAAAATCAATAAGCTTGAGATAAAACGAAAAAAACACCTATTTTTTTATCAATAAAAAAGAGGTGTTTTGCATGAATATGTATTTTAGAACGGATTTGCAAGGGTCGCGACCATTACCGCTTTGATGGTGTGGAGACGATTTTCTGCTTCATCAAACACAATGCTGTGTTTTGATTCAAAAACCTCATCAGTGACTTCAAAGCCACCATATAGGTTAAATTCTTCAGCTAATGCTTTACCCATTGTTGTCTCTTCGTCATGAAAAGCGGGTAAACAGTGAAGGAATTTAACGTCTGGATTCCCAGTTAATTTTATAACATCCATATTGACCTGATAAGGCTTAAGTAAAGCAATCCGCTCTTTCCAAACTTCTTTCGGTTCGCCCATAGAAACCCACACATCGGTGTAAAGAAAATCAGCTTTTTTAACTCCTTCTGCTACATTTTCAGTGAGTGTGATATTTCCACCATTTTTCTTGGTAATGTCTTGGCATTGAGCAATTAATTTTGCTTCAGGCCAACATGCTTTGGGGGCAACTAAACGTAAATCCATACCAGTTAATGCTGCCGCTTCTAGCATGGTATTTCCCATATTATTACGTGCGTCACCAAGGTAAGCAAAGACTGTTTGTGATAAAGGTTTAGTTTGGTGCTCAGTGATAGTTAATAAATCTGCTAATAACTGTGTTGGGTGAAATTCATTAGTTAAACCATTCCAAACAGGTACACCTGAATATTGTGCAAGTGCATCTACCGTTTTTTGTCCGTAACCCCTGTACTGAATACCATCATACATACGTCCTAATACTCGAGCGGTATCTTTTATCGATTCTTTATGCCCAATTTGGCTTCCGCCCCCTAAATAAGTCACTCTTGCGCCTTGATCAAATGCAGCAACTTCAAATGCACAACGGGTACGTGTTGAGTCTTTTTCAAAAATCAGTGCGATATTTTTTCCAGTAAGATACTGAGTCTCTTGGCCTGATTTTTTGGCTTTTTTCAATTGTGCTGACAATGCCAGTAGTTGCTGAATTTCTGCAGGTGAAAAATCAAGTAAGCGTAAAAATGATTTTTGATAAAAAGGGTTCATAGAGTGATATCCTATTATTGAATTTATATTCAATTTATATCAATAAATATTCATCATCAACCCCTAAAGGAAAACTTTTAATTTAAACAGTATGCGATAAGGGCATCATATTAAGTATGGAGTGTTGATCCTGCCTGTGGGAGAATGAACAAGATACCTTTTCAGACTATTGCGGAGCATGATTATGGCGGACAGCAAAGAGTTAGCAGAACAACGTGAAGAAACACGTCTTATTATTGAAGAATTACTGGAAGATGGCAGTGATCCTGATGCACTGTATACCATTGAGCACCATATCTCTTGTGAAAATTTTGAAACACTAGAAAAAGCAGCGGTTGAAGTCTTTAAATTAGGTTACGAAGTAACGGAACCTGAGGAAATTGAAGTTGAATCTGGTGAGATCTTAGTTTGCTTTGATGCGGTGAGTGAGAGTGGTTTGAATGCTGAACTTATTGATGCACAAGTTGAGCAATTAATGAATTTAGCTGAAAAAATGGGTGTCTATTACGATGGTTGGGGGACTTATTTTGAAGATCCTGACGCAGAGTATGATGATGAAGAAGGTGAAGACGACGAAGAAGAGTCTGATAAGTCATCACGTTTACATTAATTTTTGCTAAATGTTGTCCTTTTGTACCTGATTTGTCAGTGCAATATAACACCAGCCACAAAATTATCGCTTTGTGACTGGTGTTATTGTTTTTAAAGTAATGTCATTAATTCATGACACCAAATTTACCAGTGTCATAATCATAAAAAGCTTGTTGTAGCTCTTCTTGCGTGTTCATCACAAAAGGTCCCTGACCTGCAATAGGTTCATTAATTGGTTCACCTGTTAGAATTAAAACAATGGTGTCACCCATTGATTCTAATATCAACGTATCGCCATGATTATCTAACATCACCATATCGTGTTGGCGCGCAATTTCACTGTCATTGATATGTACAGCACCTTTTACCACAAACAGCATTGCATTATGACCTTCAGGAATACTGTGATGTGAAACACCCGCGCGATTTAAACGCAGATCCCACACATTTAGCGGTGAGTAGGTCATTGCCACTCCTTGTGTATTGGCGTAATCACCGGCAATGACTCTGACATAGTCTTGGTTATTAGGTAATTCAACATGGGGGATGTCCTCTGCTTTCAGTGCCTGATAACGAGGCTCTGTCATTTTGTACGCTGTTGGCAGGTTCACCCAAAGTTGCACCATTTCTAATACGCCACCTTCTTTGGTCATTTTTTCAGAGTGATACTCTTTATGCAAAATACCAGAAGCAGCAGTCATCCATTGCACATCGCCTGCGGTAATGGTTCCTGCGTGACCTTTAGAGTCATGATGAGAAACCTCACCTTGATAAGCGATTGTCACGGTTTCAAACCCACGATGAGGATGCGCACCTACACCACGGGCATTGGTAACAGGTTTAAACAGTGTTGGTTCAGCATAATCCATCAGCAGAAACGGGCTATGTTTCTCACCGTTTTCCTGATAGGAAAATAAGGTGCTGACTGGAAAGCCATTGCCTACCCAGTGTGAATTTGGCGCCGAATAAATATGATTAATCTGTCTGATAGTCATGATTGTTCTCCAAGTTAAGGAAAGAAACCGCAATAACCAAGACACAGAAGGAGGTAATACAGATTATTGCGATTTCTTAATGAAGCTGATCATAAAGTGTTCGCGAGATGAACAAAATAGGGGGATTTTGTTGATGGTATTCAAAAAAAATGAATAACTTGAGCGGATAAAAATAAAAGACATGTAATACATGTAATAAGGAAAATAGAAACAATAAATAGGTTATATTTGAACAATTGAGTGACGATATTTTAATTGAATAAATTTAATTATTATTTTTCTAGTAAATAGAAAAAAACCACATTCTTTCTTAGCAACAATAAGTCAGAATGTAGTTTATTAATATGATTGTTTCTTAAATCTTATTTGTTTGTGTCGCCACAACCACCAATAATTTTAGAAACAGAAACTGCTGGGTGCAGTAAGTAGTCATAGTTACAGTCTTTTTCTTTATTGTATACGCTACCAGTACAGCCAGTCATTACAGTAATCACAGAAGCAATAAGTGCAATTTTAACAAAGTTTTTCATGGAAAAATTCCTTTTAAATTTTAGAGTTATAAAAGCCAATACATGACTTTATCCGTATAAAGATATTAAATTAGCTATAAATAGCAATATAAAAAAATCTTTTTTTTTAAATATAAAACAAGATAAATAATATTTTATTTAAGAGGGGAAATATAATTATCTAGAGTGAAATGAAAAAAAATTTAAACTTGTGAGTTTTAATAATATTTAAGATAAGACTTTCATTAATAATTTTTTGATAATAGTTAATTAAGAAATTAATTATGAAAATAAGCATAAGAATATACTGTATTTATATCATTCTAATAAATAGGATTTGTGTTAATAGATGCTATTAGGGCTAATAAAAACCCGCATAAGAAATGCGGGTAAAGTAGAACTTATTTTATTTATTGTATGACGTAGGGAACAGCAAGAACGCTTAAAGTGGCTTCACCATACGGATCTCACAATCACTATGTCCAGTGTTACCTAATGCTTCATCAATAAATTCGAATCCTAGTTTTTCGTATAAACCGACAGCCGCTTTTAAGATATCTGTGGTTTCTAAATAGCAACGGCTAAAGCCTTGTTCTTTACCAAATTCAAGAGATTGTAAAACGATTCTTTTCGCAATACCTTTGCCTCGTAGTTTGGATGAAAGGTACATTTTTTGTAATTCACAAGTATTGCCATCACCACCAGCCAGTGGTGCGACACCGCCACCGCCAACAACTTCTCCATCCATTTCTACAACCCAGTAAGCACTGCGTGGTTGATGATAAACTTCATAGAGGGTATCTAAAATAGGATCGGCAACAGCAAAGCCTTTATCGGCAGTTAAACCATGTTCTGCTGAGACTTCACGAATAACGCGTGCAATACCTGCGTTGTCTTTTTCTTCAATAGCTCGGATAACAATATTTGGGGTTATAGTTTGGATTGCAGTCATAGTTGCACTCATCGTTTCACTTATTAGTAAAATATTTTTTGATTATTTATTGAGAGAGCACCGGAAAGGAACTTCTTCATTGAAAGTAGCACGGATGGCTACAAAAACTATCTTAATTGATTAAGCGTGTTTGTAAACCGTAAACCTTTTTTCTTTGCTTACTTACTCTCTTTATTTCTAGCGTTATATTTTAGTGGATGATTAAATTTAAGAGAAAATAAGTAATAGAAATACATATTGACGAGAATAGAACCGAGAATAATAAGAAATAAAGTGAAAAATGGTTTTATTTTTTGACTGAAAGAAGCTAAGTAAAAACCCGCGATAAAACGCGGGTTTTCATTATTAATCTCTGTGTCTTTAAAGCGATAGTGCTTATAAAGAGGCGATAGAGACTTTCTGCGCGATCAGCTTCTCTTTTGCACTTAAGCATGTTGCTAAGCGTTCACGCTCTTTAGCTACAACTGTTTCTGGCGCACGGCTGACAAAACCATCGTTAGATAATTTGCTGTCTAAAGTTGTGATATCTTTCTCTACTTTTTCAATTTCTTTATCTAAACGTGCAAGTTCAGCATCTTTATCGATAAAGCCGGCCATTGGGATCAGCAATTCTGCACCGCTAACCAGTTTAGTCACTGATAATGGTGCTTCTTCACCTTCTGCTAATGGACGAATATCAGCCAAACGACCCATAGCTTTTAAGAAACCAATATTGTCACTAACACGGCGTTTAGCATTGTCATCAGCGCCACGTAAGATAACATCAAGTGGTTTACCTGGTGCAATATTCATTTCAGCACGGATGTTACGAACGGCAACAATCACTTCTTTGATCCACTCAAGATCGTTAAGTGCTTGTTCATCTACCAGTGAAGCATCGAACTCAGGGAAAGCTTGTAGCATGATGGTTTCACCTTCAATGCCTTTCACTTCCTTCACTCGTTGCCAGATGGTCTCTGTGATAAATGGAATAATTGGATGAGCAAGACGTAGTAAGCCTTCTAACACCTCAATCAGTGTATGACGTGCTGCGCGTTTTTGTGCATCATTACCTTTGTGTACCGCAGGTTTAGATAGCTCAAGATACCAGTCACAGAATTGGTTCCAAGTGAACTCATATAAAATACCGGCAGCGATATCGAAACGATAGTTGTCTAACGCTTCTCGATAGGCTTTAACGGTATTGTTAAATTCAGCTAAGATCCAACGGTCAGCGAGTGAGAATGTCATTTCGCCACCTTGGTAACCACAATCTTGCTCTTCTGTATTCATCAGAACAAAGCGACTTGCGTTCCATAACTTGTTACAGAAGTTACGGTAACCAGATAGACGTTTCATATCCCAATTAATATCGCGACCTGTTGATGCTAATGCCGCTAAGGTAAAGCGCAGGGCATCTGTACCATGTGCTTCAATTCCTTCTGGGAACTCTTTGCGAGTACGTTTAGCAATTTTTTCAGCCATTTGTGGCTGCATCATATTACCAGTACGTTTTTCTAACAGGTTCTCTAATGAAATACCGTCGATCATATCCAGAGGGTCAAGTACGTTACCTTTGGATTTTGACATCTTCTGGCCTTCTTCATCACGAATAAGGCCTGTCATATAAACCGTATTAAATGGAACTTGCGGTTTACCGTCCTCATCTTTGATAAAGTGCATGGTCATCATGATCATGCGAGCGATCCAGAAGAATATAATATCGAATCCACTGACTAAGACATTCGTTGGATGGAATGTTTTCAGTGCTTCAGTATTTTCAGGCCAGCCTAATGTTGAGAATGTCCATAGTGCAGATGAGAACCATGTATCCAGTACGTCCTCATCTTGGCGTAATGCGACATCAGCTGCGATATTGTTTTCACGACGAACTTCTTCTTCGTCACGACCAACATAAACGTTGCCTTGGTTGTCATACCACGCAGGGATACGGTGACCCCACCACAGTTGACGAGAAATACACCAATCTTGGATATCGTTCATCCATGAGAAGTACATGTTTTCGTACTGTTTTGGTACAAATTGGATATCGCCATTTTTAACTGCTTCAACGGCTGGTTTCGCTAAAGGTGCCGCACGAACATACCATTGGTCTGTTAATAAAGGCTCGATAACTACGCCACCACGGTCGCCGTAAGGTACAGTTAAATCGTGAGGTTTGATCTCTTCTAGTAAACCTAGACGTTCAAATTCAGCGACTATTGCTTTACGGGCAGCAAAGCGTTCCATACCTTGGTAGGCTGCTGGAATTTCAGTGCTGTAAATATCAGACTCAACACCATTAGTATCTAATACTTCTGCACTTACACGGATATTGCCGTCAAAATCCATGATATTAATCATTGGTAATTGATGACGACGTCCAACTTCATAGTCATTAAAGTCATGAGCTGGAGTGATTTTTACGCAACCTGTACCTTTTTCCATATCAGCGTGTTCGTCCGCTAAAATAGGGATACGACGGTTAACGATTGGCAGAATAATTTCTTTACCAATTAAATCTTTATAACGAGGATCTTCTGGGTTAACAGCAACACCAGTATCACCTAACATAGTTTCAGGACGTGTTGTTGCAACAATCAGGTAATCTTTACCTTCCGCTGTTTTTGCCCCATCGGCTAAAGGATAACGCAGATGCCACATCGATCCTTTAACTTCACGGTTTTCGACTTCAAGATCAGAAATCGCGGTGTGTAACTTAGGATCCCAGTTTACAAGGCGTTTGCCACGGTAGATAAGATCTTCTTTATGTAAGCGGACAAAAGCTTCTTTAACAGCTTTAGATAACCCTTCATCCATTGTGAAGCGCTCACGTTCCCAATCAACAGAGTTACCTAAACGACGCATTTGGTTAGAGATGTTACCGCCTGATTCGGCTTTCCATTCCCAAATTTTATCGATAAATGCATCACGACCATAGTCATGACGATTTTTACCTTCTTCAGCGGCAATTTTACGTTCAACAACCATTTGCGTTGCGATACCTGCATGGTCAGTACCTGACTGCCATAAGGTGTTTTTGCCTTGCATGCGCTGATAACGGATCATGGTATCCATAATGGTCTGCTGGAAAGCATGACCCATATGTAGGCTACCTGTGACGTTTGGCGGTGGGATCACGATACAGAAGCTTTCTTTCGTTGTATCGCCATTGGCTTTGAAATAGCCATTTTTTTCCCAATGCTGATACAGAGGTTGTTCAATTTCTGTTGGATTATATGTTGTGTCGAGCGATGGCTCTTTCGGTGCGGATTTATTTTCCATATTCTTTACGTATTCAATAGGTTGGCGGCGTAGCCATTGTCAAAGTAAAGCCGACGCTACGATAAATTTTATATCGTTCACGCGCCAACTGTTTTAATTGTTCATCGATAGGCACAAAGTCTATCACTTCATGGAAAGCTGTGGCAAAGTCTACGAATTGAGATTGTAAATTAATCAAGAGATCACGAGGTGCATTACCACGTTTTCCAGGCCAGCATAATTCAACAGGAGAACCATAACGAGGACCTTCACCTGCAAGATTATGAGGAACAAACTGATGTGGTTCTCTTGCCCATAATGCCTCATCAAGCAATTCAGCTTGAGCTTGAGACTCACAAACCAACAAAATACGTTTGCCTAATCGCCAATGTTCAGCGGTAAGTTGACAGGCAAGCCACTCATGAGCCTGTAAATCATCGTGTATTGATGGTTGTTCCATTAAATAAAACGTGGCGTTTTTCATGATATCCCGATAACAGAAGGGTATTGCGTTGCAATACCCTTCTTGGAGTCTGCTCTATTTACCATAATAATAGGGTAATACCTTAACCCTGATAATTATGCGGTATTACTCGTCGCTATTCAAACCCGCGCGATTAAGTAAGAACTGAGATAATAAAGAAACAGGACGGCCTGTTGCGCCTTTTGCTTTACCAGAACGCCATGCTGTACCTGCAATATCTAGGTGAGCCCAGTTATATTTAGTCGCAAAACGAGCTAAGAAACAACCCGCTGTAATTGCGCCACCTAAACGGCCCCCTGTATTTGCTAAATCAGCAAAATTAGATTCGATTTGTTCATAGAACTCCTCACCTAATGGTAAACGCCAAGCGCGGTCACCTGCTTGCTCTGATGCATTCATTAATTCATGTGCTAATGGATTATGATTAGACATTAATCCGCTGTAGTGATGTCCTAAAGCCACCATACAAGCACCAGTTAATGTAGCGATATCGACAACTAATTCAGGCTCAAAGCGTTCAACATAAGTTAACGTGTCACATAGCACTAAACGACCTTCAGCATCGGTGTTTAATACTTCAACGGTTTGGCCTGACATGGTTGTTAAAATATCACCCGGGCGATATGCTTTTCCACCTGGCATGTTTTCACAACCCGCAAGTACACCAATGACATTGATTGGTAACTGGAGTTCAGCAACAACACGCATCACACCATAAACCGTTGCAGCACCACACATGTCGTATTTCATCTCATCCATGCCGTCAGCCGGTTTGATGGAAATACCCCCTGAGTCAAATGTCAGCCCTTTACCTACTAACACAATTGGACGAGCTTCAGGATCTTTATTGCCTTTATATTCGATAATCGACATCAAAGATTCATTTTGAGAGCCTTGTCCTACTGCAAGGTAAGCATTCATATTTAGCTCTTTCATTTGCTCTTCGCCAATAACACGCGTAGAGACATTTGAAGATGAGTCTGCTAATTGACGAGCTTGAGATGCCAAATAAGCGGCATTACAGATATTTGGTGGCATGTTAGCTAAATCTTTACATGCTTTAATGCCTGATGCGATGGCTAAACCGTGTGCAATTGCGCGCTCACCACTTGGTAGTTCACGACGAGTAGGTACATTAAAGACCATCTTACGTAATGGACGGCGTAATTCTGTCTTATTGCTTTTCAGTTGATCAAAGGTATAGAGGCAGTCTTTTGCAGTCTCAACCGCTTGACGTACTTTCCAGTAATTATTACGACCTTTAACATGTAACTCAGTCAGAAAGCATACGGCTTCCATTGAGCCAGTTTCATTGAGCGTGTTAATGGTTTTTTGAATGATCTGTTTATACTGACGTTCATCCAATTCACGCTCTTTACCGCAACCAATCAGTAAAACGCGCTCAGAGAGAACATTAGGTACATGATGTAACAGCAGTGATTGTCCAACTTTGCCTTCCAGTTCACCTCTGCGTAACAGGGCGCTGATATAGCCATCACTGATTTTATCAAGTTGCTCCGCGATCGGAGATAAACGACGAGGCTCAAACACCCCCACGATAATACAAGCGCTGCGTTGTTTCTCTGGGCTGCCGCTTTTTACATTAAACTCCATGCGTTCTCCTGAATATTAAAGACAAAAACGGAAAGTATCGTTTAGAATAGTGATCCGCATTAATCTACCCCATAGAAAGTTTACTTTTTATGTTAAGCTAAATGCATTAATTGAATACAACTAATTTAGCTAACTTATAAGCTTGTTCTTATTGGGAACCTGTTTATAGCATGTTTTGATATCATTTGGGCTGCAAGAATGTCTAACTGAGATGCACAAATGATAGATATACAACGAAGTTAGCGATTTTCCTGCAAAAAGACAAGTTTTCACAGGCATAACTAGCGTGATTATAATTCGATATTTAGCTCGGGAAACCCTTAAAAGTCAGATAGCCATCTTATTTATTTTGATGCTTATCTTTTTTAGCCAGAAATTGGTTGAAATTTTAGGGGCTGCTGTTGAAGGTAACATTCCTACAAACCTCGTGATTTCTCTGCTGTGGCTGGGAATTCCTGAGATGGCACAGCTTATTCTTCCATTAAGCCTTTTTCTTGGGCTTCTGATGACTTACAGCAAACTTTATGTTGAAAGTGAGATAACCGTCATGAATGCGTGCGGAATAGGTAAGAAAGCATTAGTGCAAGCAGCACTGTTGCTCTCATTACTGACCAGCGCATTAGCCGCAGGAAATGTCATTTGGCTTATTCCTTGGTCTTCAGTGCATCAAGAGCAAGTCCTTGAGGATGCTAAAGCAAATCCAAGTTTAGCTGCGTTGATGGAAGGGCAATTTAAAATGTCCAGTGACCGCAATATGGTACTTTATCTTGGTAGTGTAAAAGGAAACCAATTCCAAGATGTGTTCCTTGCACAATTACGTCCAACGCAAGATCAGCGTCCTTCTGTCGTGGTGGCAGATAAAGGCTATACCAAAGAATTACCTAACGGGAATCAGATAGTCGTATTGAGTGAGGGAACTCGCTATGAAGGTACGGCAGTACTCCGTGATTTTCGTATTACCGATTTTAATGACTACCAAGCTGTTATTGGACACCGTGAATCGACCATTAGCAGTAATCGCGTAGAACAAAAGACAATGTCTGAGCTTTGGCATTCTAATGAAACAGAGTCTATTGCTGAATTCCATTGGCGCTTAACCTTGATTTTCTCTGTTGTCATTATGGCGGTGATGGTCGTGCCTTTAAGTGAGGTAAATCCACGTCAAGGTCGCGTATTAAGTATGTTACCTGCCATGTTGCTTTATCTGGTGTTCTTTTTATTACAAAGCTCATTGCACTCTAATGGTGAAAAAGGAAAAGTGGACCCCCTCATTGCAATGTGGAGTGTTAATGGCGTTTATCTCGCCTTGGCAATCTTATTGAATGTTTGGGATACCTTACCTATGCGGAAATTCCGTGCGCGCTTTAAGAAAGGAGTTGCCTGATGTTTGGTGTATTAGATAGATATATCGGGCGTACTATTTTACAGTCAATTTTGATGACACTGTTTTTGCTGGTTTCACTATCTGGCATTATCAAATTTGTCGATCAACTTCGTAAAGTAGGGCAAGGCGATTTCACCACGCTGGATGCGGGTATTTACGCCATTTTAAATATCCTTAAAGATGTGCAGATTTTCTTTCCTATGGCTGCCTTATTGGGGGCGTTATTAGGACTAGGTGCATTAGCAACGCGCAGTGAGTTAGTGGTGATGCAAGCATCGGGATTTACCCGTTTGCAAATTGCAGGCTCTGTGATGAAAACCGCTATTCCGTTAGTACTGTTAACGGTACTTATTGGTGAATGGGGTGCACCACAAGGTGAACAATATGCACGTAACTATCGTGCTGAAAAAATCATGGGTAACTCTTTAGTTTCTACTAACCGTGGTATGTGGGCTAAAGATGGCAATCAATTTATTCATATCAATCGAATAAAGAGCCAAAATGAGATGCAAGGCATCACGCTCTATGATTTTAATAATGATAGAAAACTAGAAACGGTGCGTTATGCATCAAGTGCAACTTACGATGTGAATAAAAAAACGTGGATGTTGAAGCAAGTCGAACAGTCAGACTTGACGGATCCACAAAAAATCACAGGTAAAAAACAGGTATCACTTGAATGGCCAACACGATTAACGCCAGAAAAGTTAAGTGTTGTGGCATTAGATCCGGATGCATTATCGATCAGTGGGCTCTATCAGTACGTAAAATATCTAAAACAGAGCGGGCAAGAATCAGCAAACTATGAATTGAATTTCTGGAAAAAAATCTTTGCTCCAATCTCTGTTGCGGTAATGATGTTAATGGCACTGTCATTTATCTTTGGCCCATTACGTACTGTACCAATGGGATTAAGAGTTCTAACAGGGATCTCTTTTGGTTTCCTGTTTTATATCGTCAATGAAGTTTCAGGACGATTAAGTTTGGTTTATGGCATACCTGCCGTGATTGCAGCATTAGTACCAGCAATATTATTCCTAACATTGAGTCTATGGTTATTGATGAGACGTAATCGCTAGGTAATATCTACTTCAGCCAGAAAAACAAAAAGCGCCTTAAATAAGGCGCTTTTTTTATCGTTATAGTGTTTGCGATCACTGATAAAAATCTTTTGCTAATGCTCGAACAAGCGCATTAGTCCCCTGAGTCACTTCACTAAATTTAGTGCCATTAGGTTTGCGAGTGATCACCACAAATACACCGATATTTAATTCAGGAATGGTTGCCATATAAGTATTAAATCCACCGCCACCGCCTGTTTTTTGGTAAATTGCCGGGATACCATTGGCGGGAGCCATATAAACCCAGCCTAAGCCTAAACCATCAGCACGACCCGCAACATCCATTCCTTCTACTGAAGAGAGTCGATTACGAGGAAAGTAGACAGATTGCTCTTTGCTTGCCGTTGCTTTTCGCATGGCATTATGAGAAGTCAAAAAGCCTTGCATCCAACGTTGCATATCGGCAGGCGTCGAGTACACACCTCCACTTCCTGCTGCTGCAAGGGTGTTAGAACATGGACTGGGTTTATATCCCACGAGTAGCCGTTGACATTGTTCTGGCGTCGGCGTCAACGTGGTATTGGTCATACCGGCAGGTTGAGTAACATATTGTTGTAAAAGTTGAGGATAACTTTTGCCGGATGCTTTCACTAAAGCATCTGCTAATAGATCGTAAGCTAGGTTTGAATACGCCGCTTGCTTCCCTGCTGTGGATGTCAGTGTCGCTTTTTTCAGCCAGTTCCAGCGGTCGCCATGTGTTGGCCATATAAAAACAGGTCTTCCCCATTTTCCGCCGGGTTGTTCTCGTGGAAAACCACTAGTGTGGCTTGCTAAATGATAAAGACGGATAGGGGATTGAGCGCTGACTAAGGGGATGTTGACACCATAGTAGCTATATTTTTGCAGTGGATCTGTGACTAATAATTTTCCATCATCTTGTAATTTTAACATCACTTCACTCGTCATCAGCTTTGTGATAGATGCGATACGGATCAGTGAGTTCATTGAGGGGGCATTACGGCTTTCAGGTGTTGTTGTCCCAAAAGAACGATTCAAGGTCTGAGAGTTATTGATCATAACAATAACCATGCCTTGAGGATGACTCTTTTGATAAATTTGTGATGCGTATTTATTAAACAGCGCACTTGCATTGCTTGCATTAGGGCTTAATGCTGTAGGCCATTGTGTTAATTCAGGCACACTGTTCTGTTGATTTAACATAGAAGGTTGTGTTGCTGGTGGTAATGACGAACGTTGGCTACACGCATTCAATGTCAGTAAAGCGACGGGGATCATAAGATATTTTAGAAAATGTTTTTTCATTTTTACTTTCAACAGAAGTCAGTGAGGTGAAAGGAATGCGATCAACATAAAATGATTTATGTTTTAATTTGGTGCCTTTCTTATCGCGCTATTTTTTCTTTATCATTTTTAATACGGCCCCTAAGATAATACCAACAAATATACCTGTTATAATCCAGCCAACAATGCCCATAACACCGCCTTCTAATCCGATTTAAACCAAATTTTGATTATATTATCAGAAATAAGAATGTCTATCAGTGCAAGAGACAGTTATCAAAAAGTTGGCATTAAATGTGTCAAATTGTCTCTAAGAAAAAGATAGTGAAGAAAAATTGCATCATAAAAAGACATTTACCTCATATTTCTTCTCTAAAAATGAGGTAAGTATTACCGTTAAGTTACAATCTCCGATAATTTCCCCTGTTTTTAACCTAATTATTAGCTTTTCTTTATTATTAAGTTAGGATGTGTATATCAAGAAATTGTTAATGAATGGTGTTACAATCTTTATTATTGCGTTTTTATGGATTATTATTCTTATTTTTATCTTTGATTGATTTTTTGTTAGATATTTATAAAAATAATATAAGGGTGTGTCATATTTTGTAATAATTTACTGATTGTGGGATTGTACAATTAAACTTATTATAGCTTCATCAAGTCGAGAGACTGAAAATATAAGCGTTACAGCGCAAAGATAACACAGCAATAATAGAGTGAAGTAATAAGAAGGCATATTATAAAATGGCCTCTTTAATAATAAATAATTTATATATTAGTTGTAATATTTCAACACCATTATATTAAAGAGTAGTATCTTCGTTATAGTAGTAAATAAATACCTTTATATTAGATAGTAGTACCTGATTTAAAGTAATAAATCTTTTATATCAATAAAATGTAGTATAGATAAAGAAGTACATTATATTAATAAAACATAATTACTTTCTTCCTCACACCAGGGAAGAGAAGGGCAGTGACGCTATAAAAACAACTTATAGTCATTAAAATAAAACTAAGCCCTCGTTTAGCAGTACTGTCGGATCAAAACACTAACCCAAGTTTTGATCCTTTTTTTATTTATCGCTATATATATTATAATATATCGATTAAATAAGTTAGTTCTAATGAGTTTATTTAATGACGATGTAATCTTTAAAAGAAAAAAGGTAAGAAAAAGCATAAATAAGGTAAAAATAAACTTAGATACAAAAACAACAAGATAATTGATTTATTGATACAACATGATTAAAGCATTAACGATAGATACCTCGATGTAACCTATCGGCCATGTTTTATGATAGCAATAAAACCTTAAATGCACTTTTTTTCGCCAATCAAACTGAAAACTAACAATAATTGTTGCGGGGGTTCTTTACGCAAGTATAATGGACAGGTTTTCCAAACACTTCAGTGCCGGAGTGGCGAAATTGGTAGACGCAGTTGATTCAAAATCAACCGCCTTCGGGTGTGCCGGTTCGAGTCCGGCCTTCGGCACCATAAGAACATCAATGGACGTCAACGGACGTCTTTTTTGTATCTGAAATCCCAGTTTTACAAGGCTTTTCCCTCGTTTTCAGTCAATGCATGTCAACTTAACTCAACCCACATCAACCTCCGAGTGAGTATATAACTGAGTATAGACGTCGCTTCGATAATGAATGTATACTCGTCATACTTCGAATTACATGGGTGTTGGCTTCATTCAGCTATCCTAGTCACATAGTTATCTATGCTCCTCAGCTATCTTCACTTGTCGCCTACATGTAATCATGAGCTGATCTTTATCGGCGATCACAATTCTAGAAAACCAATGAGTGAGAACACGATTAACAACGCATTATATTGACCTAACGTGTAGTAGATATCTTTATTCAATAATAAAAGAAGGTGATAATATTTTTGTTTATTCCTTTCACCGTATTCTCGTACTTAAACATAATGTAATGGATTATTTAAGCGCCTACCCGTCGCCAGCACAACATGCTTTGGCACAAGCTGCACTCATATATCGTTATGGTGAAGAGCATCAACCTATTACGGAAGAATAGGTATTACAGCCACGTCGCTGGGAGGATAAAAAGACGACCTTTGGACCATCTACCAACGTTTGCAGGAGAATTTAATCAAGGGGGGATTGCCTGGTCTGAACGCTAAAGGTAAGTGAGCTCGCACACGTTTAGTGAATGGCATTGATGGTGATATTAAATTGAATAAGGCACTGTGGGTGATGAAGGAAAAGATGTATGAGCATTTTGGCTGTAGCTAGTTTACTTAAGCAAAACTTTATTAGTGGGCAGGTTACGGATACTAGCTACTCAGCTAGCATCACAATTTTTATGGGCGAAGGATAATACTAAACACATTTTTATTCGATGTTAAGTCGTCTTCTGGAGTGGGTGAAAATTGTGTTTTTTCAATTAGTTCCATACCTCTAATGCAAAGCTTTTTATCATTGTTACTATTTTTCTCATTAGGGATAGCTGAAATTAATTTTCCATCTTCGTTGAGAGTAATCTTAATTTCGCACTCTTTTCCCTTATAAAGGTCTATATCATAAAACCGACTTTGAATGGATTCTTTTAAATTTAAAGCATAAATATCCATTGGATGCTTACTAGCTGGGGTCGCGTTTAAATAAGCAGGAAAAAGAATGACAAAAAAAAGAATGTAATTTTTTAAATTAATGATCATTTAATCGTTCTATATTTAATAAATATAATTTACTTCAATATTTTACGAAGTAAAAAATCAGCTGCATATGCAACTATAGGAATTAAAAATACACCATGTATTACGTAAGAAGTCATGAATATGTGACCAAATACCCCAGTGGTTGAACCATTACTGGAGTACTGACTTGGATTAGCAATATAAATATTAATATACCAAGCAATTACAGAAAGTATGTACGGTAAAACGATGTAAAATAAAAAACGATAACCATTATTCATTTTATTTTTAATACAAAAAAAGAATAAGGGGGCTATAGATAAAAGGTAAATAGTAAAAATGAGACTCAATAATTTTTGATGTTGAAATATAGGTACAGTATTCATTGCCTTCGGATAAAGTCTGAAAAAAAATTCATGAACCATTTCAAGGTAATAGAATAAAATGCTTAAAGATAATGAAATATAAGATATTTTAGTAGGCACCTGATATTACTCCACCTCGGCTAGGGTAGTAAATATCTAATAGCTGTTTTTTTAGCTCCCAAGGCGAACGCAACCAAAAAGGTTCTTTCAATTCACTAAAAATTCCGCCACTTTCATGTAATACAGTATAAATACGTTTGGCACATTCCATGATCCCAGCACCACCATATTCAAAGACTAAATTACGTAAGTGCTCTGCTTGTTTTTCAGGGATAACAAATTCAATTATGGCAATATCCTCACCATCGTCTCTCTGATAAGCTAAATAGTCATTCCAATCATAATTTGGATATTCAAAGAATTCACCTGAACCCCGGTGTATAGTTACCCCATCTTCACATTGTCTTTTGTAACATCCAGTATATGAGCCAGCAGGGTCATATAACAAAGAACCTTCACCTTCACCAATAACCAACCCAACATGGCCTATCCATTCGTTATTTATCATCACATATATTTTGACGGGGTTTTCGATGAGTGAATCATTGATTGGAATTGGATTAGTGATAACGGGAATATTTAAATTATTGCTAAAAACATTATTGACGGTTGATGGTGGCTTCGGTGTCGCAATTAGTTGTTTTTGTTCTGCTTCAACGAAAGATCTTGCTTTGGCTGGCTCATCTTCTTTGCTATAGCAATCAGTGATGGAGTTTATTAGTCCTGCTTTGCATGGGCAGGAACTAAAGCTATCCAGTGTTCCTGCCATCATTCTACCATTACCCCATACATTGCTAACGCCACCAAGTATGTTGTATGTCCCAGAATGTTTTCCACAGGTAACTAGATCGCCCTGACGTGCAGCAGATCTTCCATGAAATATAAAAGTATTATCTCCAGTTAAAATCTGGCCGCCACATGTTGTTTTATCGCCAACGCGTAAAAAATATCCTATAGTCATATCTGTCCCTAAACGAAATTGAACTTAAGTTAAATGTTATTGTTGACCGGTGTTAAGCAATTGACAAGTTATTTTTAACAATTACTAAGGGTTACAATGGATAAGAGTAAGGGGGAGTATTTTAATAATATCCAATAAAAATGATAAAGATGCTATTATGACAATAGTTTATGTAAGAGGGGGGATGGTGCTAATTAATCCAGTTTTCAAACCTCAAACCACCTAGTATACATTTAAGTATACAAAAAATTATCTTTAAATTTATATCAAACAAAAACAATGCATTGTCTGTTAAAAGCGAGTCCGGAATTCGCACCAAAAATCAGACGCTAAAAGCGTCTTTTTTTATGCCTGAAATCCCCTGTTTTATAAAGTTTTCCCCCTAGTTTTAGAGTCGATATAATTTAACTCATATCATATGATTGTTTATGTCTTTGTAAGATAAGATAGATCGCAGGTGATTAATAATAAATGGTGTATTGGCTACAAAGGAATATAAGCCATAAGCTATTTTTCTTGTGCAAGAATAAATAACTCACAATTATCTATTGTTCAAATTTATTACAATACATTTCATTAAATAGCTTTTACGCCACAAAAAACCTCAGCCTTTATGAACTGATCCCAGTTTATTGGGCAGAGGTTTTTTATTTTTAATCTAAATGTCTGTTATCTCAACAACATCACTTAAGAGATCATCCGCTTGTGCGAAAATAAACTGTTTTAAAAACTGTTCAATACGCATATTTAGCTTAAACGGAGGGAGTGCCACACCATCTTGTTTATCAAAATAGGCTTTGGCTTTTGTTTTATCTACCGAATCTTTTAAGGCATCGAAGCGACCAAAGTTATTAAGGTTTTTCTCGCTTACGTTATCAGACATTAATGCAATAAGCAGTCCTTTATCTAAACCAAGTGTATTAACGATGGCATTTAATTGTGCGTTTTCAGCGTTATCTTTATAGGTATTGATATAGTCCCTAAAAGTATGACCTTCAATTAATTGCGCATCACCACGCTGTAAGTCATGTAAGAAAAGCTTGGCATATTTCTGTTCCCCTTGTGTCAGCGATGCAAATGACTTATGCAGCTCGTTTAATGTGGTTTCAATACTTGCAACGTCTTGAGGATCATTAAGTTCTTTTAAATATTTATCAAAGCGACTGTTCATATAGTCCGCATCGATTTTTCCAGTATCTATCTCAGTTAAATAACCGCTAATATCAAAAGGAACATCTCCACCATCAGAACCACTCCCATCCGCTTTACTGACTAGCTCTTTGTAACGAAGAACGAGGCTTAAATAGGTTTGTTCATTTATGGACAGTGTGACTTCATGTTCTTTATCGTTTTCAATAAATGAATAGACTAATTGATCCCAATGTAAACCTTGTACTTTGGCTGCTTCTAAATGTTGGTTAAAGGTATTAAATAATTTAGCGAATTTGGCACAAGCTTCGATATCATCAGGTAATTTTTCAAAATCATTAACGCCAGCGTTGACAAATAGTTCTGTAATATCCGCCGTTAATGCATTTATGGATTTAAGATTGCTTTCTAATCTATCAACAAATAGGCCAATCGGCTTGTCACCAGAGTAGAGTTTTACGGCATCGTTAATGTGTTGCTCCATGGTATGTGGGTAGCGGTAATAACGAATGATACCGTGGGGTTTATCAGGGCCAAATAAGCGATTAGTGCGTGAGAATGCTTGAATAATATTTTGATATTTAATGACTTTATCTAAATATAACGTATTTAGCCATTTAGAATCAAAGCCTGTAAGCATTTGATCTACAACAATCAATAAATCTAATTGTTTTGTTGGCTCGGTATGAATGCGTTCATAAGGTTTTTTATGTGCAAGACGAGCAGCTAAATCTTTCTTAAAAGCAGCGTGGCGAGCAAAATCAAAATCTTGGCCATAACGAGCATTATAATCGGCCATAATTTCTTCTAAGCCATCACCTTTAAATGTAGGGCCTCGGTTGCCACTACCGTCATTATCAATATGGGGATCAAATAGGGCTGATACTTTAAGTTCAGGGTTAGCTTTTTTTAAACGACGGTAATAATCAATGGCTTCGGCGATACTATTAGTGGCTAAAATGGCATGGAATTTATTACCTTGGCTAAGGACATCCCACTTATCCAATATGTCACTTACCACTTTTTCTTGATGGGCATCGGTTAAATATTGGCTTTTAGGAATATAGTCTTCAATCCCTTTATGATATTTACCTTTGGCATCTTTGTAGCCAGCCATAGGAACATCATTCATAAAATAATTAAATTTTTTCTTTTTGGCCGGCTCACCCATAACCTCTTGTACGGAGTTAGCTTTAGCTTGCTCTAATGCGACAGCCTTTCTTATGTCGCTGTCTTTAAACGTAGGGACTTTGTAAGGGTCAAAACCCAGTACGTTGCCATCGCGTATTCCATCAGCAATGCTATAGCGATGTAGCTCGTTGCCAAACACATCAGTAGTAGTATTGTTATTAACTTGATTTTCTTCATGAATCGGTGTGCCAGTAAAACCAAAAAAGAGTGCTTTGGGAAATGTTTTTTTAACCCTTACCAACATGCCTTCTTTGTTTTCTTTACCACCACTCATTGTCGAGCGGTGTGCTTCATCAATAATAAACACTAAGCGCTTGGCGCGTATTGTTTCAATATCTGCTGAATTTGTGGCTGTTCCCTCATCATCAACTTCCTCAAAAATATTGCTCATTTTCTGAATGGAACTCACAATTAAGGTATCAGCTGGATTATTGCTTTTTAATTTAGTAATAAGAACATAGGTGTTTTCAGTGGCTTGTACGTCTTCGCCATCTCCTGCAAAATTACGATATTCGGCAAGCGACTGAGTTCCTAATTCAATTCTGTCCATTAAAAAAATAACTTTATCGGCATCTTTGGATTGTGCAATCAACTGTGCTGATTTAAAGCTGGTCATGGTTTTACCCGAACCGGTGGTATGCCATACATATCCACCAAGGCGATCAGGATTATTTGTTGCACTACCCAGTTGGTGCCAATGAGTTTTAGCAACTTTATCCGATATCGCATTGGCGGCGTAATATTGATAACTACGCATCACTTTAAGGATACCGTCAGTATCATCGGCAACAGTGTAAAAACCAATTAATTGGTGTGCCATGGGAATAGAAAGCAAGGTCGATGCGATATCTTTCCAATGATTCATCGGCTCGTTATTAAAATCGGCCCAGTTAAATTGATAGTTGGGGTTAAATTTACCGTCCATTCCTGGGTTAGCAAAGTATTTGGTTTCGTTTGGCTCCATTGCCACAAATACTTGGATCAGTGAAAACAGTCCGCTAAATATACCTTCTGCACTGTATTTTTCGATTTGATTGACGGCTTGGCTAACAGGAATACCACTGCGTTTTAGCTCAACATGAATGACAGGCATGCCGTTGATTAGTAATAATACATCACCACGCCTATCGTTACGCAAAGGGCTACCCCGTTCAAATTGAGGTTGCTGTGCAATTTGATAACGACTTTGGCCGGCGGCAATTTCTTGGCGATCGTAAATTTTTAAGCTGATTTCTTTACCAAGATGCAAGGTATCGTCAGGGTTATCGCGCTTAATGGCGATAGTTTTGCCATTAATTAAACCGTTTAATTTGATTGGCGTTTTTAGCTCTTTTATTTGCTCAATAATCTGTTGCATTTCGCCATCAGTTAATGGCACATCGTTGAGGCGATCACGCTGGCGATTATTCTCAAATAAAATATTTGCCCAATTTTGCAGTAAATCCGCTTCGGTTCTGTTTTTCAGTATTTCAGGCTCCCACCCTTTTTGGGTGAGAATGTTAATAAAAGCCTTTTCGAATTCTGCTTCAGTTTTAAACGTTGTCATAATGGCACTCCCTGCTAGATAAACATTTTGCTTAAGCAAGCTTGCTTGATATTGTTAAGTTTAGTGATCTGTTGTTGGTGTTGTTCGATCAGTGTATCGAGTTTTTGAAAATAATTGCCGATGGCGGTTTGTTCTTCTGAACTCTTTGGAAATGTAACATTCGTGGTCTGTATTGTCGCTTTTGATATTGATAATACTTTTGTGCCCTGCATCAATGATAAAAGCTGATCATGGTATGATGATGAATTTAAGTAGTAACCAAGATATTTAGAAGCAAAAGATAAAGTAGGTCTAACAGCAATCGTATGCAATCCAGAAACAATCGACTGCCCATTTATATTAAATAACTCGGTACACTTTCCAACCATACTATCTTCAGCAGCATCTGCAATGATTACATCACCATCACGCAAGGTGGCATGTTTTAACTTATTGGCTATGTCATCATTTGTAATAAAAGGCAAAATCTCATTAGTTGCATCCAGAATTTCACCAAATTTAATTAATATATCGCCATAGTGAATATTTTTTGTTATTCCATTTTCATAGTTCAGATTAGCTCTAGAAAGCGAATTGTTAGGGATATTGGCAAAACAAACTCCAAATGGTTCAATCTTCCACGCCCCACTAAACCCTTTAAAGCGAATTTCTGGCACTGTTTCGCCTGGTTTAGGAAACATTTTTTCTAGCATGGCTTTTTTAATATTGCTGAGTTTGTCATACTTTTGTTGGTGCTGGTTGATTAGGTTATCGAGTTTTTGGAAGAAGAAACCAATTCCATCAGATTCCTTCTTGTCTGATGGGCAGCTAACTGCAATCTGCTTAATTTCATTTATATTAATTTTTTTTGGAAATGCAATATGAAGTGTACGCAGCCATATGTTTTTTTGTACATAAGGTGAGGCAATTGAGTTTTTTAAAAAATACGGACTAAGTTGCTTATATTTCAATAATGCTAGAGTCACGTAATAAGCTTTATCATCATCATTTTCAACAACGTTTGCAGTACCTACATCGCCTATTCGAGTCATAAGTACATCATTTTTTTTGGGGAATATCTTAAATTCATTCTTAAATGCTTCCTCTGAAATGAATTTAGTTGAAGTTAACGTCTTAATATTTTCTGCTGAAAGAAACATTATCCCGTTTTTAGTATATGCTGGTGTTTGATGAGTACCATCATAGACCTCAGTAATCTGGCTTAAATTAAAACTAGCCCACTCCCCACTAAACCCCTTAAAGCGAATATCAGGTACTTTCTTATCTGCGCTCATCTTATTCACCCTTTAATAAGCTAGCGAGTTCATCTAATCCCTGCATATCAAACTTATTACCCGTCAGTTCGCCCATCATGTCAGCCAACTCTTTTTCAGTGGTTTTTATTTCATTGGCGACTTGTGAATAAGTCACGGCATATTTATCGGCTAATGCTTGCACTTGATGGGTTAGTTGGGTAATAACGGTATTTGGCAAAGTTAAAAGCTCATTACACAGAGGGGTAATCCATTTAAGGTGTAACAGCGTATTGACTTGCTCATCACTTAACGCTTCGAGGGTCGCCTTTGTTTTTAAATGAAGCGCGATGCTTGCGTCTTTTACCGCTTTTTTCAGCGCTTTTTCTTTATCGATAAGCTTACTTGCTTCAATGATTTTTGCTTCATAGCTCTCTGGCGCGAATTTGGTTTTTGTCTCTTTTTGCTCTTTTAAGAAGACTTTAGCTGCTTTACCCACTTCCGTATTCGCAAAGCCATCTTTACTTTCTTTTACTGTCTCTTGCTCTTTTTCTTCTTCCGTCAGTGATTCAAAAATCTCTTCTAAGGCGCTGGTGATTTCTGCTAACCGTGTTTCTTGAGCCGTCAGAGCCTGTAAATCATCGCTTAAATAGGTTTGTTGTACTAAATCAAACGGCAGTATATGACCCTTCCAACCGTCTTGTACTTCGATATCTTTGCCATTTTTTTTCTTTATCACCATATTGGGATCGACTTTTTTAGTGGCACTAAAGTCTTCCGTTTGTATCATTTCTAAATCGGCGCTAATTACCTGCCATTGGTTATTAAGAAATTGATAAGCTTGGTATTTGTCGATTAAGGCAATCGGCGCTAAGCGAGTAAACAGTTCAGCACTGAGTGCTTCTTCTTGCTGATTACGATTAACGTCTTTGTAGTTTTGTATTAGCTGGTGGTTTAGATGATCATCAAAACCATTAAAAGCTTGATTGTAGTGTTTGATAAACGCTAATACTTCAGCATGTTGACTAATAAACGCATTAACCGCTGATTTTTCAATCGCAAGCTCGCTATAAGCCTCTGATTTTGGAGTAAACAACGCATGGTGTAATTGTGGGAATGCTTGCCAATACTGATGTAGCGCTGCAATTTCACTGTTAGGAATACCACCTAGCATTGTGGCATGTAAATCCCAACTTTCTGGCGTTTCTGAAGAGTCAACATAGCGCGGAATATTCAGGTTGTAGCCGTTATCTTGGAGCGTTTCTTTACTCACCACGTGTGAAAATTTATCAATACTTTCACGGTTAATCACTGCATCAGTAATGCGTTTGATATCACTGGCTTGTAACTTATTGTTTTTACCTTCTTTTATAAAATGCTTGGAAGCATCGATGATTAATACATCTGTATTTTCACGTTTTTGTTTAAGAACCAAAATGACGGTAGGAATACCCGTACCAAAAAAGATATTGGCGGGTAAACCGATAATGGTATCAATGTGATTTTGTTCAATCAGTTGTTTGCGAATTTCACCTTCTTCACCACCACGAAATAAGACCCCATGGGGTAATACGATGGTCATAATCCCCTTAGGCTTTAAGTGATAGAGATCGTGCAGTAAAAATGCAAAATCGGCTTTCGTTTTGGGAGCGAGACCAAAGCGTGAATAGCGGGGATCGTTACCTTTATCTGTGGGTTCCCAATTTTGAGAATAGGGAGGATTAGACACCACCGCATCGACATACAATGTTTCGTATGAGCCTTGTGGATCGTTTTCATCAAAATATGGCCAATCGTCTTCTAGCGTATCACCATTACGGGTTTTAATATTACTGGCTTTGATACCGCGCATAATTAAGTTCATACGGGTTAGGTTGTAAGTGTTCGCTTTTAATTCTTGGGCGTAATAGGTGATGCTATCTTTATTTTTAGCATATTTCTGAACTGCTTCACCGATATTGATTAGCAAAGAACCGGAGCCAGAAGTGGGGTCATAAATTTCAATATTATCTTTATCTTTTAATGCATGAGCGACAATATTTGACATCAGTACAGAGACTTCATGTGGAGTATAAAACTCACCCGCTTTTTTACCCGCATTAGCGGCAAATTTTTCAATCAAATATTCATAAATATAACCCAGTACGTCATATCCTTGATTGGCATTCATTGGAATGCTTTTGATCAAGTGTAATAAATCACTGATAGCTTTGGTTCGTTTACCTGCACTTTCCCCAAGTTTGCTTAAACCTGTTTCTAAGGTAGTAAAAATACCTTCAAAGAGTTTTTTGTAGGTAGGTGAAATTAAGCGGTTGAAGGCAGAAAGCGCATCACGCACGTTAGATTCATCAAATTCAAATTTTGGATCAACCCATGTAGAAAAAAGATTGTTATAGGAAATAAAGTAACCTAAGTTGTTTTGCACATATTGAACGATATCGGTGTCTTCTTCATTGAGGTTTTTGATATCTTCGGCTGTCATCCCTTCTTTGGTGACAAACTGTACTAGTTGGTCGCTTAGGTATTTGTAAAAGATAAAACCAAGTATGTAATCTTTGTATTCGTTAGCTTCAATTTTAGAACGCATTTGGTTAGCCGATTCCCAAATCTTTGCGGCTAATTGTTGTTTATTCATAACCTACTCTAATAATTAATTATTTGTTTGTGATTGAGCAATGCGCGTAAATGTAAATATGGCAAAGCAAGTACCGAAATTAGGCTTTTTTATATTAAACACTATTGGCGTAAAAAAGTCTGCAACCCATTGTCATTACTCAAAATAATCCATATCCAGCTTTGGAAGTTTAACCACTTGTGAGCTTACACCAATTTCGTTATCCATCATCAAGTTAACTAAACGATTACCATCAATAAGTACTAATCCTTCCACGGATTTGGCAAAATCAATGGCTTGAGCGCTATAACCCGATGTGGTAATAAAAATACCTCGTTTAGCTTTTTGCCCAGCAAGAGCGCCATAAAAGGCTTGTAAGTCAGGGCGACCAACAGTGCCTTGCCAGCGTTTTGCTTGTACATAAATTCGCTCTAATCCAAGTTTATCTAACGAAATGATCCCATCAATACCACCGTCACCTGTACCACCAACACGTTGTAAATCATCACGATGGCTACCATAACCTAATTTATGTAGTACATCTAATACAATGAATTCGAATCGAGTAGGGGAAACTTGAAGTAAATTTGCCAGTAAATCAATGGCGACAGATTCACGAATTTCTTTTAATGCATCGTTTAGACGTTCGTCTGGGCTTCGTACTTGTTGGGGATTGTCCGGGACGTGAGGTGTATCTTGATCGAGTAACACGACATCAGGATTAGAGTTAAGTTTTACATCAACAAAATCAAAAGCTAAGTGATCGATTTGTTCTTTAGTAAGAGGAAATGGATTATTTTTGATCCATTCAAAACCAGCTTTTGTTAGGCACCATTTCCCTCTAGATAAACTTTGTGATAGTCCAGCTCGTTTTAACCTATCATGAGCCCAGCCTGCACGATTTTTATAGACTAATTGACCACTTGAAAGGAGTTCAGCACACTGATTATCATCTAATTCTAATATGTTGGCGACGTTTTCGTGAACATCTTTCGCCGCGATACCTTCAGGATGATGCGTTAAAAAACGTAAGACAGGTTCAATAAATTTATCGTAAGTTGGGACTGCCATGGAAATCCTCTATAAGAGATGTTTAGCATGAATTTCTATACTATGGCACTGAACTTCACGGATGTTAAGTTAGAGATTGAGTGTATTATGAATGCCAATAATTAGGGGGCATTATAAATTTAAATAATCATGATTATCTTATAATTTTAGATCTCCTTCTTTTTCTATTTTTGTTTTTATCCGTTCGATAACTTCAATTCGATATTCTTGATGTCCATACATTGCTCTTGGATGGGCGATACGAAAGCATGTTGCGTTTGCAGCCCTAAATTCCCATAGTTTTTGGTGTATTACTGGTGCTGACGTTTCATAACCACCTAAATATTGATTACATAATTCTTTTATAATCGTATCAATACGAGAAAAGCCTGTAGCAAAGATAATAAAATCTGGTTTTAAATAATTAATTTGGGTAGCCAATAGCTTTATGGAAATGTTTTTTATTTCTTGAAACTCATTATCAGGTCTATTTAAAGGTGTTTGTTTGTTATAATCCCAAGCAAAAAGGTTTGCATAGAAAATAGATTTAGGATCAATATTTATTTCTCGAGCTAGCTTAAAATAAAACTGTTTAAAGCGACTCTTAGATTTAGTAATTATTTTTTGTCTGCTATCTGATTGTAAATGTTGTTTGTATCGATTTATTGCTTCATCGATAATTGTATAAATATTATTATTTTCGACAAAGTGAGAAATACGCTTTAATGTATTTTTATGATTATTGGTATTCCAACCGGCAGTTTCTCGTCCAACTAACATAATTTTAGGTTTAGATAACCAATATTCATCGAAGGGTATAGGTAAAAATATGCCTGAATATTTATCTTGTACATAAGAGAATTTCGTGAAATTAATTTCATTAATTATCTCAGAATACTGATTTAGCAAATATAACATTGTATTTTTCTTCTATTTTTATTAACCCAGTACTCCAAGTATTTGGTAGGTACCAGAATGTTTAGCATAGGTAACCAGCTCGTCCTGATATCCAGTGGATCTTCCATAAAACTTAAACGTATCATCACCTATTATTATTTGATCACGACAGGTAGTTTTATCACTGATCCATAGAAAATATCCTATAGTCATGTAAATTTCCTTTTTTGATTAATGGTATAAAACACATAGTAATAACTAATTAAACTCCAATACAAAGTTTGCGGAGGCACTGAGTTTGCCTGGCTTTACTTCATCACTATAACGATAATATTCTGCTTTTAATGGAACGTTATTGATACCACTCGCTAAATCCGCAAGTTTTACAAACTCATTATTAATTAATACGGTATTGCCACTGGAAGGGGCTGAAACCACAAATCCTACACCTTTAGCATTATTACTGTCGCCTTCGTTATCAGGTTTTATAATAGTCTTTTGTCCCTCATAACTTGTTGTGTTATGCGCCATAAGTTTGATTTTAGCGGAAGCATTACCAGTACAATTAATTCTTAGATGATCTTCAGCATATTGATTATCACGAGGAAATCCGATATCAGAGAATGCAGTAATAGGCATCTTAGGTAAATTCATCTCAAGTTCTGTATTTTCAGCACTGCAAGATATTGGTGCGCTAATAATATTGACTGATAAACGATAACTAAAACCAACAGCTGTTGTGCCACCACCTGAATTAAAGCGATTAATTAATATTGAGCCAATATATTGAGTCGTAAAACGCTGTGATTTAGGGTTATCTTTAGTGGAGTAAATAATAACGGTAGCATCTCTTGTATTAAGTTTAGGGCTGTTAACAGGAACTTCTTGTCCAGGCTGACTTCTAAATGAAAGGCCTGACTCGTTTTCAATGAGAACATAAGCATAATCATCTAAACCTGTAATATGGCCATTGCGTACAACATAATAAGCCGGTCTTCCATCGATATCCATATAATAGGTTGGCATTACACCACTGGCTTCGCTATATGTAGCATAAGCATAGAACTCAGCGCCATCTGGGCAATCCGCGACTGCGACATCAGAGCCATCGCGCTTAAATGTAAAACGTGCTATCTCTTGATTTTTTTTAATCATTCCTTTTAGTTCAATGGTGCCACCTTTTGCATCCATTGTGCCATGTTTAATACCGCCATTATTGACACAATCTGGCGCAGCATAACTGTAAAAAGAGAAGGTAGATAAACTAAGAATAAAAATTAGAAATAATAATTTGTTCATTTTATTTTTTACGTTAGTCATTTTATTTCCTTATTTACACTCAGTATCTAAAATATATAAGCCATTAACAGGCGTTTTATTATCAATATTATAAGTTGCATGGCAGCTTTTTTGCTCACCGTTAATTATCCATGAAACTTGAATATTGCCTTGTGGTTTATTAGCAACAAAATAGAGTTGATGGAAGCTTGCGACTAGTTGCGTATCATCGTTATCAATTTCAGCTTTAGCACCCATAGGGATGGTACTTTTATCTGGTGTTTGTAATGTCAGTAGGAATTTAAAGCCTTTTTTAGCATCGAAATCAGCCAACACTAAAGCGCCTTTGGTCGGAATAATATTACTAATAATGTTATTCGAAATTTCAGTATCACTTGGAATAGAATTGGTATTAACACTAATGCTATTTTTTTGGTAAGGCGACATTCCAGAAATAACCGCTAACCCACTATTATTTGTTTTAATAGATTGACCATTAATGATTTCCACTCCTGAAGTATCTTTAGTCAGAATTAACGCATTCGTTTGTTGTAATGAAGGTGTAAATACCGCTCCATACTGTGTTGCAACTAACGCGCCATTAATACCGTAGTTGATGTTTTGTTTATCTTGTGTATATGAATAGCCTGCATTAATGACGGCACTTTGTGTTTTATAAGAGCCATTTACGCCACCACTATAGTTAACACCTTTATTGCCATATCCTTGATAAATATCCCAGTTAGCTTGGTTTTTATCACCATAGGTTCCACTTAAACGTGCGGTTTGTAATACTTGGTTATCATTGTTGGTCGAAATACCGTAATTAGCCCAAATGTAATTCTCATGCCATGAAAAAGGAATACTGACATTCATACTTAAATCATGGCTATTTTTATTATTATCGCTATAGCGATTGCCATCGTAATAAGTGTAATAAACGCTATAGTTAACTTTATTAATTGAGCTATTAAATCCCGCATTATAAGAATGAACAGTTTTACCATTAACATATTTATAAATAACAGAATTTAAATTAATTGAAGCATTATTAGAAAACAAAGGTTGGTTAATAGAGAGTGTATACTCATTTTTTAATCCATTGCTTGGATAGTATTTTCTGTCTTTGTGTTCCATCGCTTGAGTAAAATTGAGAAAATTGGCATCAAAATGACGATAACCGACTAACGAAAGCGTTGTATCTGTTATTGATATATTTTTAGAGTAATTAACTCTAAATGCATTGCCATGTAATGGATCATTGCCATTATTAGTAGAGGACTTGGCGTATAGTAAATCAGTGGTGATCGCGCCATAGCTACCTAAATTTACCCCAGTGCCCACACCAACAGATTGATATTTTTCACCAACAAGTATGCCGCCATAAAGGGTGACATAGTCAGTTAAACCATAAAAAGCTTCGGTCTGAACAATATAAGCTCCATCCCCGCTATTATTACCGTCGTATTTACCCGTGGAGAAGCTATATTTTAATTCACCTTTTCTTTTTAGATTGGCAATAGAAGAGAAAGGCACAATAAAACTCTTTTCAGAGCCATCTGCTTCAGTCACGCTGACATATAAATCTCCGCCACTGTTCATCGGATAATAATCAGTAATATTAAAAGGTCCAGCAGGCACGCTACGCTTATAAATTACTTGTCCGTTTTGGGTGATAGTGACAATAGATTCTGTATTAGCAATACCTGAAACACTAGGAGCATAGGTTCTATTCTGTGTTGGTGTCATTAGTCTATCAGTGACTAATTTAATACCTCTAAATTTTACTGAATCAAAGAGTTGTGAAGAAGAATAGAGATCACCAATCATTAATTCACTATTAATGCGGGTAATTGCTCTAGAAATAACATTACTTAATGTATTCCATTTTTTATCGCCATTTTCATTTTTCGTCCATGTTGAATAATTATTGAAGCGCCAAGGCCCTAAATTAATTTGGGTTTGAATATTGCCATAATAACTATCTGTTGTATTCCCCTGACTACGACTATTAAATGAAGACAATGCGTAATTCACTAATAATGCAGGAATACCTGAATCCCAGTTTTTTATTTCATTTTCTTTCAATCTATCTTCGTTAACATATAACTGTGGTAATGTTAGAACATATTGTTTTCTATTTAAATCTAAATAACCGTTTGCATTATTGATCTCGTTGAGATTAATAAAATCATTATTTTTGCTTTTATTAATTACATCATAAGGAAGATCAATGCCTGCTTTATACCACTCTTCTGCTGAAAGACGAGGAGCTAATATTTTATTATTATTCTTATCTTCCATTAGAATAAAATCGAATTCACGGGTTTCTATACGATTGTTATTGACAAAAAGTGTTACTGTATAGTGACCTGGGGCAATATTATTCTCTCTAAAGACATTAAGATCCTCATTCGTTACTTGTTGAGTACTTCCTTCAATATTTAATAGATTGGCAGGATAATAGTCATTTGCTGATATATTAAAAGAAGCGAATAAAACGCCAGCAATAAATAAATTAATTGACGGTTTATTAATATAATTATCCATTATCTTTTTCATATTGAATAACATCTCTTATTATAACGCGAATTCCATTGGCAGACTTTTTCCAAAATCATCGATATAAAATAGTTTTATTTTTTCTTTTCCAGACAGTGTTTTATTTACATTTATGGTTGTTTCTGATTTTGGTGATAGAAAACTAGGTATTTTCTCAATCTCGTTTCCATCAACAATAAGTTTCCCAATATTAATAAAATAGGGAGAACTGTTTGATACCACTAAACTTGTATTTTTTACGCTCCATCTTAATTCTTTGATTTCTTTTTCAATATTCACATCTATAAGAGATTGAGGTCTATAAATTAACTTGATCCTATTGGTCATGGAATAGCGAAGAACATTTTCTAAGTTTTCATTGCTTGGTGCGACAAATTTAACATTGATCCAATACATGGATTCAATATCATTAGGTAATGTTGTATTTTTAGTGACTTGTAATGTATTTTTTTGTTGTGCCATTAATTTAATTAATGGTGGGGTAATCACAAAATCTTGAGTGAGTTTACCATTAAGATCTTCAACCCAAGATTGTAATAAATAGTTTGTGTTTTTATCGCTATTAAAGGCGACAAAACCTTCATTATTATTACTTTCATTATAAACAACACGAGTTGTCTCTAAACCAAATCCGGCAAAGCTAGATGTAATTGAACTAAATATTATGCCTAATCCTAATAGTATTTTTTTTAATTTCATCGATAAATACCTTTTTAATAAAAGCAGGTTAATACTATTATTAACCTGCTATTTTTTATTATTGATAAGTTAATGTGTAATTCAATGTTGCATCAGCACGACCTGCTTCTACATCATCAGAAGTGCTGACATATTTAGCAATGAATGAAAGTGTTTTTGATTTAAGATCACCTGTATCTTTGATATCGTATTCAGTTGAAAGATTAATATGGTAAGGTGTACTTGGATCTTGCTCGCTATAAATATGAATACCGACATTTTTTGCTGTATTCGAATTATCGGGATTATCTAAAGCTAAAATTTGATCAGAGCTACTGTCTGTTTTACCTTCTAATTTTAATTTGACTTTCCCTTGTGGTGGACAATTAATTAAAGAGATATCTAGTTTTCCATTACCTGATTTTCCACCGACTTCGCTGCCTGTACCGCCAAATTCACTGGTCGCATAACGACCCATATTAACGTTACCGTCAGAGCCAGTACCATTAATATCAATAGTACAAGTTGATGAATAAATTAAACCGGTAAAAGAGATTTGACCAGATTGCTCTTCAGCAGAAACTGTAGCACTTGCCGTTATCACAGAAATAACGAAAGCCATTGGAAGTAATTTTTTTGTTAAAATAGGCATTTTGACCCCTAGTGATTGATATAAATAGTATTTAATAAGTCATATTAAGTGCTATTTATTCTAAGATTAGTTTATTATCACAGCTTATAAATCGACTAAAGGCACCAGAAAATATAAGCATTTTAAATAGATAAATCTAATAAAAATATAATCTTAAATAAAAAAGCTCTTACTGTTAATTATAAAAAACTTAATCAATTTTCATTGTTTTAATTTTTATAATTAACATTAAATCTTGATATTGAAATTTACTTGAATTTATTCTCAAACGGATTCTATGTATTTTATTTAATTTTGTCTTATGGACAGTGTTACAAAATTTTCTTATGTAATTTAGAAAAATCATTAATAAGATAATGAAAATGAAATAATTTATGATTATTTATCATATGGTTAGTTTTGGATGTGTTATCGGGAAGAAAAGAAGATAGTTTAAATTTATTTTATGGAAAATATATTTTGTTACAAATGACATTAAGTTTAAAATATTATAATGGCCATGCTTGATAAAAAATAGTCATTAAAAGAAGTATTTTTAATAATCTAGATGAAATAATTAATAGAAATAATTTTCATTAAAGTTTTCATGCTAATTTAAATCTATTGATTAAGTTATTAATATTTAAAAATTCATCTTAAATAACTTTTATCATATTTTTATTTTTCTATATAAAGTGGCAATACTTATTCCTAAGATTTCTGCTGCTTTCTTCTTTCCTTCCAATGTTGTTCCTGTTTTTTCTAATAGGTTCATAATGGTTTGATACTCTGATGTTAGGCTCTGAGATTTGAGATGTTCTTGTGTATTTAATGGCTGAATTTTCTCTTTATTATCTGTTTTAGCTTCTGTAGGGATACGACTGTTTTTATCCTTTTCTAAAGAAGCAGAATGCGATGTTTCTAACAAATAAGGTGGAAGGTGACTAAGGTTTAAATCAACAGTATCGCCTTGCATAACATACATATATTCAATGACATTGCGTAACTCTCTGATATTACCGGGCCAATCGTAGGAATATAAATAGTTAATAATAACGTTGGGGATCTTCGTCGCAGGTCGCTGATAGGTTAATGCTAAATCGTCGGCAAAAAACTGAGCCAGTTCTGCAATATCTTCTCGGTGTTCACGTAATGCTGGCGTATAGATCGGAACGACATTCAGGCGATAAAACAGATCTTCACGAAATAGCCCTTTATTTACCATTTCACGCAGATCTTTATTGGTGGCTGCAATGATCCTTACATCAATATTGATCATATTATTAGAGCCAACACGCGTGATGCTTTTTTCTTGAAGTACACGTAAAAGCTTGGCTTGTAAATGTAAAGGCATATCCCCAATTTCATCTAAGAATAGGCTTCCACCATGTGCCAATTCAAATTTACCAATACGTCCTTTAGGATCAGCACCACTAAATGCACCACGTACATAACCAAAAAGCTCACTTTCTAGCAGTTGTTCTGGGATAGCTGCACAGTTAATAGTAATAAAAGGCTGTTTCGTGCGTAAGCTTTGTTGGTGAATAGTGTAAGCAACCACTTCTTTACCTGAACCGCTTTCTCCGGTGATAAGTACGCTGGCGTGGCTAACGGCAACTTTGCTTAACATGCTTTTTAATTGGAGCATATTTTGTGAGTTGCCAATTAGAGGTGAGTGGGGATTTTCATCAACAGAGTGGGTATTTATTTGTGTCATATAATCACGAGCATCATGAAAAATAACCATGGTAAGTTGGTCATTATCAACGGATGAAAACGTAATTTTTTTACACAGAACATGATAGCGTTGTTGGTTTAGGATCAGCCATGCTTCTTCATCGCCATAAAGAATATCTCCTGTCATCTGAATATCAAGAGATTGACCAATCAATTCACTATCAAAAAAGCGCAAAGCAGAAAGATTAGCGTGCCAAATTTTACTTTGGCTATCGATTGCGATCACACCTCTATCCATGACATCAATCAAATTTCGAAAAGTACCAAATCGCTCTTGCTCTCTCAGCCTTTCAAGGCATTCAAAAACACGGCTTGAAATCATCTCAGAAAACTGTTCGATAAAAGTGATAAAAGCTTGTTTTTGTTTCATCAAAAACATTTTCTGTTCTCGGTTAGAACAGATAATGCCAATGACACCAATAACTTGGTTATTAAGAAAAATCGGTGCATTAAGATCAAGCTCTTCAGTACAAGTTAAGCGATTTTGGCATAGCTGACAGAGCGCGTTTTCTTTTGGATCTTCAATCAGAATAGTTTTTTGGACTTGCAGGACATGGCGATAAATATACCCATTACTAGAGACATCTTGATTGAGCATATAGCGATAACGCCCCGTACCGGCAATACGAATTAAATTGTTATCAATAATTTCAACATCAGTACCAGTGATCCCCGCAATGGCATCGGTGTACTTACTGATTTCATCTTGTAGGGTACTAAGTAATGAGTGCATCACATTCTCACCTTAAAATTATCAATATTGATAAAAAATTATCATTGCTCATTTTGAGTTGTTAATTTAATTGTTATTTATTAATTGGTTATGTGTTTTTTGTATAAGGCTCACACAATTTCTTATTATTGATAATTTATCACTTAAATAAAACCGCCTAGATCACAGCTTTTCTGCATCATTAATTTCATCTTTTAATCAGTTAAATAATAAATCTATTTAAAATCAAAATATTGCATCTTTATTAAAGGCTTTTTGAGTGAGTTGGCATACATATTGCGATATAGGGGATAACCCTATGTATTCCGATTAATCGCGATATTGGGTTATCGCGAATTTTAAAGTGTGATTAAGAGGTAATTCCATGCAGGAGCAATTGCAGTACCTGATTAACCAGAGTTCATTTACACGAAAACCAACCGCTGAGCTTGCCCCTTTTCGTTATGAAGAGTTAGTCAAAGCGTTAGATTTTCACAGAACTATTCCAGGATACGCACCTACACCGTTATTTCATTTACCCCAATTAGCCAAAACTTTAGGGGTTGGTGAGTTATATCTCAAAGATGAGTCTTTCCGTTTTGGTTTAAAAGCATTTAAAGCGTTAGGTGGTGCTTATGCGATGGCTCGCCATATTGCTGATTTCCTCGAAATGGACATAAGTGAATTACCTTATGAGGTAATGATCAGTGATGAGATCAGGAAAAAGTTAAATGGCGTAACTTTTGCGACAACCACTGATGGGAATCATGGACGTGGTGTTGCTTGGATGGCAAGACAGTTAAAGCAAAAAGCGGTGGTCTATATGCCAAAAGGATCATCACAAGAACGTTTAGATGCCATTTTGCGTGAAGGTGCAGTCGCTGAAATCGTTGATATGAACTATGACGATGCCGTAAGAATGACGGCTGAAATGGCTGAAAAATATGGCTGGATAGTGGTTCAAGACACTGCATGGGATGGTTATGAAGAGATCCCTCTTTGGATCATGCAAGGCTATGGCACGTTAATGCTGGAATCTCTCGCACAATTACATGAAGTACCCCCGACGCATATTTTTGTGCAAGCCGGCGTGGGCTCTTTTGCGGGTATGGTGCAAGGCATGGTAACAGCCGCTTATGGCAAAAAAGCACCGAAAGTGATTGTGGCTGAAGCGCGTATTGCTGACTGTTTATATCAATCTGCGGTATCAGGAACAGCAGATGCTATTCCTGTTGGTGGGGATTTACAAACCGTCATGGCTGGGCTTGCTTGCGGTGAAGCAAATAGTATTGGTTGGAATTTATTACGTGATTATTCAGCGGCATTTTTCTCTTGCCCTGATGCCGTCGCAACTAGGGGAATGCGGATTTTAGGGAACCCTTTACCCGGTGATCCGCACATCATTTCTGGTGAATCTGGTGCTGTGACAACAGGCTTGCTCTCTATTTTGATGCAATCACCTGTTTATCAGAGTGCAAAAGAAGAGCTGGGATTAGATGAAAATGCAAGAGTGCTTGTGATAAGCACTGAAGGTGACACCGATCCTGAGCGTTATCGCGATATCGTGTGGGATGGTGAATTGCCTAGCTTCAAACAATTTTAAAAAACAAATAAGTCTTTTGGAGTGAAATAGTATGTTATCAGCAAACCGATTTGATGAAGTTATTAAGAATTGCCAATTATTAATCCAACAAAAAAGCTATTCAGGTGAAGAAGGTAATGTTGTTAAAGTCATAGAAGAGATGATGAAAAGCTATGATTTTGACGATATTCACATTGATAAATACGGCAATATCATTGGTGGAATTATAGGTCAACACCCAGGGAAAACCCTTGTTTTTGATGGTCATATCGACACCGTACCGGTTAGTGAGCGCGACTGGAAAGAAAAGCCTTATGGTGCAGAAATAAAAGATGGAAAGATTTATGGCCGTGGCACCAGTGATATGAAAGGTGCCGTCGCAGCCATGATTTCAGCGATAGGTTTTTATGGTCAAGATAATCAGCGTAATTTTGCTGGTCGTATTTATGTCTCTTGTATTGTGCATGAAGAGTGTTTTGAAGGTGTTGCCGCAAGACTCGTTTCTGAACGCTATAAACCAGACTACGTGGTAATTGGGGAAGCCTCAGAATTAAATCTCAAAATTGGGCAACGTGGTCGTGCTGAAATTGTTGTTGAAACTTTTGGTAAACCCGCTCATTCCGCCAATCCAGATGCAGGGATCAACTCTGTTTATAAAATGGCAAAACTTATCGAGAAGATAAGAACCTTAACGCCTTCTGTTCATCCTGTATTAGGAAAAGGGATCTTAGAGCTCACGGATATTAAATCATCACCTTATCCTGGCGCTTCGGTTGTACCTGAATATTGTCGCGCCACTTACGATCGCCGTTTATTAGTCGGTGAAACTAAAGAGCAAGTGCTCGCACCATTACAAAAAGCAATTGATGAACTAGCTTCTCAAGATGCTGATTTTAAAGCAAAAGTCTCTTATGCCTACGGTACTGAAAAATGTTACACCGGTGCCACTATTGAAGGTGAGCGTTTCTTCCCAGGTTGGGTATTAGAAGAGAGCGATCCTTATGTACAAAGCGTTTTAAAAGGGCTGCATGAATCGGGCTTTAACCCTACAGTCACACAATACTCTTTCTGTACTAACGGTAGTCACTATGCAGGTGAAGCGGGAATTAAAACCATTGGTTTTGGCCCGTCTCGCGAAAACTTAGCGCACACCATTGATGAATATATCGAAATTGAACAACTAACAGGTGCTGCGAGCGGTTACTACAGCATTATGAATAGCCTTTATCACCTTTAATTTACTTCTTACGCAATAAATCCTTACTAGAAGAGTGTCTGGCGAAACAGTCAGATGCTCTTTGGAGAAATAACAGAATGAAAACAATATTTAAAAACGCCACTGTTATTGATGGAACAGGGGCAAGTGCATTTCAAGCTGATGTTGTGGTTAATGAAGGAAAAATAATAAAAATCGGTCAGTTTGATGCAAAAACCAATGATCAAATTATTGATGCAACAGGGAAGATAGTCTGCCCTGGCTTCATTGATACCCACACTCACTCTGATCTTTCTGCTCTGCTTAATCCCGCTTTATCTGCCAAAATTCGCCAAGGGATCACTACTGAATTGTTAGGGCAAGATGGTGTCGCATTAGCGCCATTGCCAGAACAATATATTTCAGCATGGCGCAAGAATATTGCGGGTTTAGATGGTGATTCTGACAGCATTGATTGGCATTTTAACAATACCGAAGGTTACTTAGGTATGTTGGAAGCGAGAGGCTCTGCAACGAATCTTGCTTACCTTGTTCCTCATGGCAACATCCGGATGGAAGCGATGGGATTGGAAGGTAATCCTTCTACTCGTGAAGATGTCGCCAAGATGTGTGAGATCTTAGAGCGTGAATTAAAAGCTGGGGCATTTGGTTTATCAACAGGATTGATTTATATGCCTTGTGCCTTTGGTGATACGGCTGAAATGATCGAGCTTTGTAAGGTGACAGCAAAACATAATGGTATTTTTGTTGTACACCAGCGTAGTGAAGCTGACGATATTATTCAATCAACTCAAGAGCTTATTGATATTGCTAAAGCATCCGGTGTTTGGTTGCATATTTCCCATATGAAAGTTTGTGGTAAGAAAAACTGGGGATTAATCGATGAAATGCTAGGTATGTTAGAACAAGCACAAAAAGAGGGTATTCGTATTTCGTTTGACCAATATCCGTATGTGGCAGGCAGTACCATGCTTGGGGTGATTTTACCGCCTTGGGTTCACGCAGGAGGTACAGAAAAATTATTAGAGCGCTTAGCTTCTCCTGAACTGCGTAAAAAGATGATTGAAGATATCGAAAAAGGCATTCCGGGTTGGGATAACTTTATTGATTTCGCAGGGTTAGAAAATATTTATGTCACTAGTTCTAAAACAGAAAAAAACCAAGATGCCGTTGGCCTTAGCCTTGTAGAGCTAGGCGAATTGAGAGGTAAAGATCCGTACAACGCAACTTTCGATCTGCTATATGAAGAAGAAAATGCGGTAGGAATGGTGGATTTTTACGGTACAGAAGAACATGTTATCAAATTCTTATGTCGTCCTGAACAAAACGTATGTACTGATGGGTTAATGGGTGCAGGTAAGCCTCATCCCCGTGTATTCGGTGCATTCCCTCGAGTTTTAGGGAAATACGTCAGAGAAGAAAAATGTCTCACTTGGGAACAAGCTATCCGCAAAATGACAGGTAAACCAGCTGAAGTCCTTCGATTAACCGATAGAGGTTTAATTAAAGAAGGGTATGCCGCAGATATTGTGATGTTCGACCCTGAAAGCATTATTGATAAAGGTACGTTTGTGGAGCCTAACCAATACCCAGAAGGGATCGATTTGGTAATGGTCAATGGTCGTATCGCATTAATTAACGGGGTCGAAAGTTACGCCTGCAGTGGACATGTTTTAAGAGCATAACAACACAATAGCGCTCTTAAACGTTAAATCTTATCTCTGTTTATCACGGTTGTTTTTCAACCGTGATGGTTTCCCCTTACCTGAGGAACAGGAAAATGAGTTCAAATATTATTCCAGACCTTCAACCGAAGAAAACATGGAAAGCTCGTTACACCGTTTTATCCTTAATTTGGTTAGCATGGTTACTTTCATTCTTAGATAGAATGGTAATGAGTGTTTCATTACCTTTTATTGGACGTGATCTTAATCTTGATACCACACAACAAGGTTTAATCATCAGTGCGTTCTTTGTCGGTTATGCGGCATTCCAAATACCGGGGGGGTTTTTAGCTGACCGCTTTGGTGCGCGTAAAATTATGGCAATCGGCATTGCATGGTGGTCAGTCTTCACTAGCTTAACGGGGATGGTATTTACATTACCGTTAATGTTAGCGGTGCGATTCTTATTTGGTATTGGTGAGGGATGTTTTCCATCGGCTTCTTGGAAAATGATCTCGACTTATTTCCCATCTAAAGAGCGTGGTCGTGCAACGGCAATTCAATCAACAGTAAATACTTTAGGGCCAGCATTAGCCGTAATTGTTGCCGCCAGTATTATCGGTGCTTTTGGCTGGCATATGGTGTTTATTGTTTTAGGTATTCCGGGATTATTAATTGCAGCGGGTATTTATTTCTTTACTCGTGATAATCCCAAAGATCACCCAAGTATTACTCAACAAGATCTCGATGAATTAGCGGCAGATGGTACATTAACGGATAAACCTGTTGAAGCGGTACCTTTTAAAGACGTTTTAAAGATGCCAGTATTGTGGCAAATGGCAGCGATTTGGTTTCTGTTTGATATTACCTTCTGGGGATTCTCAACATGGTTACCAAGTTATTTAATTACTGTTCGTGAATTCTCTTTGGCTAAAACCGGGGTAATGGCGGCTATTCCATTCTTATTTGGTGCGGGTGGGACATTATTAGGGGGTTATGTTTCTGATAAATGTAAAGCACAGCGTAAATGGTTATATATGATCACCGCAGTGATTGCAGCAGGCTTCTTATATATGACATATACCGTTGAAAGTGCCGATATGGCTGTTGTATATCAGTGTATTTCAGCATTATTTATGTTCTTCGCTATGGCTATGTTCTGGGGTATTTTAATGGATACTATCCCCAATAAAATCATGGGCCGTGCTTCAGGAATTGTTAACTTCGGTGGGCAAATGGCGGGTGTGGTTTCCGCACCGGTGATGGGCTTCTTAATTAAAGCCAGTGGCGGTAGTTATGACAGTGCATTTATGTTTATGATAATTGCATTGGTTGCCTCTGCTGTTGTGACGTTCACTGTTAAAATGAGAAATACACCAGCACCTGTTTAATTAATCAGTATTAATAACGTTTATATTTAAATAAGTGTGATGTTATTAAAAGAAATAAGATTAATTAAATAAAATAAATGTATTAACTGTAAGATTTATTTATTAAAACTCACTCTATGCTTTATTGATTTTTTAATTTAAAAAATCTTATTGTAGGATACTTTTGTCTTAAAAAAGCCACGATTAAAAATCGTGGCTTTGCTTTTGTTAGATTAATAACATTATTTGCTTGTAAGAACAAAATTGTCGCCGCTAAAACAGAGAGTAGCATCGCCACGAATAACTTGATGATGGGCAATATGACGTTGGCTATTTAATGAGGCGTGTTGCTTCCTCATATAAGCCTCTAAATGCCATGCAATAAGTTGTTTAGCGAGCTTTTTATTAGCGTGCTGACTACGCTCTGATTGCACTTTTACACTAATGCCTGTGGCAATATGTGTTGCTCTGACCGCAGATTCTGTTTTGTTAACATGCTGACCACCTGGGCCATTTGAGCGCATGGTTTCAAAAACAATTTCTTGGTCATTAATTTCATCAGGTTGTTCAAAACAAGCAACACCAATAAACCAATTTTTCCGTTTATGCCGTGGTCGTAACGTGCTTGCACATTGCCATTGTATAGAACCTGCCCACTGTTGTGCGATAGCCTGTGCATCAGCACCTTCAAGAGACACTAACGCTGATTTTAAGCCATAACGTGAAGGCTCTTTTTCAAGAACAGTGATGTTTACTTGCTGTGTTGCAGTTGATTTCAAAAAGTAATTTAAAGCTTTTTCAACTGCTATGCAGCACTCTTCAGGGCCTTGTGCAGAGGTGAATTGTAATAACATTACGCCATCTCTCCACTGGTTTTGTAGGTGATCACCGGTTTTAAACGTGCAATGACTTCGATTAATCCAATACTCACCATACTTTCAATCACTGTCTCAATTGATTTATAAGATTGTGGTGCTTCTTCATAAATCAGTTGTTTATTGGCACAAATAATACGGCTACCGAATGCAGTTCGTGAGAGTTGTAAGGGCGTAAAACGGTGTGATAAACGTCCTTTACACTCTGTACGCATCCATTTTCTGCCTGCACCATGAGGTAATGAATAAAGGCTTAATTCAGACACGATTGGCTTAACAATATAGCTGTGATCACCGCGTGAACCTGGAATAACGACCATATCGTGATGTGCCGGTGTTGCACCTTTTCGATGTAACCAGCCTTGTTGACCATATAACTCACAAGGCTCCACAAGATTATGATTTACATCAGAAATAATTACACCTTGAGTACGGATTTGGCGCATCATTCTTTCACCAATAAGGCGACGATTAATCTTTGCATAATCAAGTGCATTATTGTGAGCTTGCAAATATTCATTTGCATCTTCGGTGTTAGCAATCAGCCCTTTATGACCAAACTGTTCTGTATGGGCACGTAAGATAGATTGTCCTAAGCCTCTCGATCCGCTGTGAACGAGTAGCAATAACTGTTTTTTATTGATACCACTTTCAGCGAAAAGCGTTTCATTGAGCACTTGGTCAATTTGTTGGAATTCAGCAAAGTGATTACCACCACCAATAGAGCCTAAAGATCCAGCAAAAGGGTGGTTGTGCATTTCAGTTGGTAGATAAGCTTCTAACCATTCTAACGGTGCGATATCACTCATTTCACTCAACTGTTTTTCTGCTTTATCTAAGTTAAGTTTGCTGTTTTTAAATTCAGTTTGAAAGAGTGTCATACCACAGCCAATATCATTTCCGACTAGAGCAGGGTAAAAACGATTAACAGAGAAAAAGGCTGCACCAATAGGATAACCGCGACCTGGATGTAGGTCTGGCATACCTGCAACATAAGCCATATCAGGAAGTTGAGCCGTTATTTCTAGTTGTTGGATTGCTTTGCTTTCAATCCAAGTATTATCCGATGCGATATAACAAACGCTATCAGATAAATAATGAACACAGTTGTCCATATACCAATCCATATAATGTAAAGGATTAAAAAATAAATTGATTGGCGGACAGCAAAAAGAAGGAGAAAAGGATTACTTCTGAGATTGTCCGCAAAGAGTATTCATATTTGTAATTGTCATGAGATACCTCCTTGCGTTAATTAAAATGGGTGAGAAATAATAAATCGCGGGCATAGTAACCACTTTTTTTTGCCTTGGCAATCAAAAAGTGGTGTGAATTTTTTTTATTTTTTTAAAAGAATTAATAGATTTTATTTAATTTAAGGCTAACTTTCTTTTATTTACTGTTTTAAGTTAATACTCTATTTTTAATTAATAAATCACTTTTACTGAGCTTTTTCGGCAATAATCTTCGTAATCATCCGTTAATTTTCTATCTGTGATCACAACATCAAACTGAGCTAAATCGCCCATATTGGCTGTCGCTGTTTCATCAAAATAGTGATATTTGGTGAGTAAGATCTTACGAATAGATTTGTCCATCGCTTTTTTCTTCATATAAAGATCGTCGATGCTATAACAGGTCACGCCAAAATCGAGATGTACCCCTTCGGCTGAAATAAAGGCTTTTTTAGGATTAATGCTATCAAGATAAGAGGGTTGGGTTGGATTGAAGAATGAATCACTTTTAGGGCGGTATTCACCTCCGCAGAGTAATACGGTGGCATTTTTTTTCTGACTTAATGCTAAAAATACTCGATGAGAATAACAGATCCCAGTGAAATGCAGGTTATCGGGAATAAGCTCAATCAGTGTGGGAATAAATTGTCCGTTATCGAAAAAAAGAACATCGCCTTCAGACACCATGCCAGCAGCAAGATTAGGAATATGAAGTTCTTCTGTTTGATCCGGCGTAATAATATTGGAGGATGTTGATAGCGATCCTGCATGAGGTTGGGCTAATGCAACAATATAGCCACCTAATAATGACATTGGGAACGGGTTTTCAGCATCAGAGCTAAGATCTCGTCTAATCGTCATCTCAGAAACTTCAAGGATCCTTGCGGCGTCTTTAAGATGTATGCGACCTGAGCGTTTTATACATTCACTGAGGCGGCGCAAACGTTCGTGCTGTTTGGTCTCTATCACCGAAGGATCCTTGTATTATCGAATAGCGCACTCCAAAAAAAGATACGCTAAATAATTAGTAAGTTGATTCAGGTGCATCTGAATCTGTTGCGATAGCGACACTTGCGCTAGCTCCGATACGTGTTGCTCCTGCTTTGATCATGTTTAATGCTGTTTGGCGATCGCGAACACCACCAGAAGCTTTCACGCCAACTTCATCACCAACGGTTTTACGCATCAAAGCAACATGATGTTCTGTTGCGCCCATTGTACTGTATCCTGTCGATGTTTTCACAAAATCAACGCGGATCTCACGGCACATTTCACAGACTAAACGTACTTCGTCGTCAGTTAATAAGCAAGTTTCTAAAATCACTTTCAGAGTTGTATTACCACAAGCTGCTTTTACTGCTTCAATATCTTGTTTTACGAAGTCTAAACGACCGCTTTTTAACATACCGATATTGATAACCATATCGACTTCTTGTGCACCTTGACGAATAGCTTCAGCTGCTTCAAATGCTTTTGTTGCTGTTAAACCAGCCCCAAATGGGAAGTCGATAACACAACATACTTTTACATCACTGCCTTCAAGGCAAGTTCTTGCTAAAGGGATGTAAGAAGTGTTAATACACACAGAGAAGAAACCGTGTTCAATTGCTTCAGCACACAATTTCTTGATTTGTGATTCAGTTGTATCTGCAGCAAGAAGAGTATGATCGATATAATTAGCTAATGGACGCATAGTCTATTCCTTAGTAAAGAGATTGTTATTTTTCACTCATGTTAGTTTGGTAACATATTAGAGCCGTTTTAATGAGATAACAATCACAGATGATATCTAAATAACATTATACTGTTATACATCTAACAAAATGTCACTATTTTCACATTTGAAAATTTCATATAAGAGTAAGAGGCGCTATGGATATTGCAGTGATTGGTTCAAATATGGTGGATTTAATCACCTATATAGATAGGATGCCAAAAGAGGGGGAAACCCTTGAGGCGCCGGCATTTAAGATGGGTTGTGGTGGTAAAGGAGCAAATCAAGCGGTTGCGGCTGCTAAATTAAATTCAAAAGTGATGATGTTAACAAAGGTCGGTGATGATATTTTCGCGGATAATACCATCATGAATTTAGGATCTTATGGCATTAATACACGCTATGTTGAAAAAGTACCCGGCACAACAAGTGGTGTTGCTCCTATTTTTGTGACATCTCAATCATCAAATAGCATTTTAATTGTTAAAGGTGCTAATCAACATTTGTCGCCAGAAGATATTGATAGAGCGGCAGATAGTCTGAAAAAATGCAAAATAATCGTATTGCAATTAGAAATCCCGCTTGAAACGGTCTATCACGCTATTGAGTTTGGCAATAAACACCATATTCCTGTGTTATTTAACCCAGCACCAGCTTCAAAAGCATTAGATCTTGGTATTGCTGCTCGTTGTGATTTTTTTGTTCCGAATGAAACCGAACTTGAAATATTGACCGGTATGCCAATCACTACAATGGATGAAATTCGCAAAGCCGCTTATTCTTTACTACAAAAAGGATTTAAGAATGTCATCGTTACGTTAGGTGAAAAAGGTGCATTATGGATGAACGGCGAAATTGAAAAGCACATTCCTGCCATTAAAGTTGATGCAATAGATACCAGTGGAGCAGGGGATGCCTTTATTGGTTGTTTTTCCCATTATTATGTTCACACTAATAATATTGACGAAGCATTAAATAAAGCAGTGATGTTTTCAGGCTTAAGTGTTGCCGGAAAAGGTACGCAATCTTCTTACCCAAGCATTGAAGAGTTTGGGCTGTTTTTAGCACAAAAGAAATAGTCACCTTCTACACTATCACATCTTTGTATTCCACTTGCTTTCTTATTTAGAAGGTAAGTGGAAGTCATTTTAAATCAATATATTACTTTGTTTTTTGGTCAATATTGAATTTCTTGCAAACAAAAAACATTAACTTAATGTGATTGATTTCACGAAGTGGTGACAAATACTATTGAAATATAATTTCAGTGAGTGTAATTTTTATTGAAATTTGGTTTCATTGGAGTTGTTGTGATGAAAGAAGATGCATTAAGCGAATGTCTTAAAAATGAAAGCAATCAAGAAACAACACAGTTTTCTGAATTAAGTGCTTTAGAGTTGGTTACGCTTATCAATAGTGCAGATATGACAGTTGCAAGTGCGGTTAAAAAAGAATTACCCGCTATTGCTAAAGCAGTAGAAAAAATAACTGAACGTTTGCAAAAAGGTGGCCGTATTTTTTATGTCGGTGCCGGAACCAGTGGCCGATTAGCTGTACTAGACAGTGCAGAATGCCCACCTACTTTTGGTGTCTCTCCTACGTTAGTGCAGGCGATTATTGCTGGCGGTCATGATGCAATGTTAAAAGCAGTTGAAAATATTGAAGATAGCCGAGAGGCGGCAATTGAAGAGCTTCAACGCCGTCATGTTGGTGATAAAGATGTTGTTATTGGCATTGCAGCAAGCGGTCGTACCCCCTTCACTGTCGCAGCTTTGCAATATGGCAAAAAGTTAAAAGCATTGACAGTATCTATAACTACCCGTGGCAAAAGTATGATGAGTGAAATTGCTGACTTATCTATTGCGCCAGATGTGGGCGCAGAGGTGTTAACTGGTTCTACAAGAATGAAAAGCGGTACGGCTCAAAAAATGATTTTGGGTATGTTAAGTACTAGTGTCATGACTAAGCTTGGAAAAGTGCATAAAAACCTTATGGTGGATGTGATTGCAAGTAATGAGAAGTTGCAACGCCGTGCTGAAGGTATTGTTAGCGAAGTGTGTGGAATATCACATGAAAGAGCCAGAACCTTGTTACAAATGGTGAATTATCATCCTAGAAAAGCCATTTTAATGTATGAACTTCACCTGAGTGTGGAGAAAGTGGAGCAAATTACACAGCAATATCCTTATCGTTCACTACAACAGCAACTTGCCTTATTTAATGAATAACAATATGAGTAAACACTCTGAACTTTAGCAGGCACATATATGGCTAATAAAATAGAACATCTCGACACGTTAGCAATAGAAATAGAAAAACATGCTGGTGGGTTTCAAAATGTGGCAACCCTAACACATTGTATGACTCGTATTCGATTGATTTTAAAAGATAGTTCTCTATTTGATGCTGATGCTTTAAAACAAGTCGAAGGCGTTAAGGGCGTTGTATTCAATGGTGAGCAGCATCAAGTGATTGTTGGAATGGGAACTGCGGCAAAAGTTTATTCCATCATGAATAAGCGTATGCAAAACAGTTCAGTCAGTAGTGAACATGAGACGGCGCCAACACCAGTAACAAAAGGCTTCTCAATTCGCCGTATGCTAAATACATTAGCGGCGATTTTTGTTCCAACAATTCCAGCTTTAATTGGCTGTGGTTTGATTATGGGGTTAATTAATATTATCCGTTTAGTCGCACCGGGTTTAGTTGAGCAATTTCCTGAACTATTTAAATTATTCAAATTAATTGGTAGTACGGTATTTGCATATCTCTCTATTATGATTGGGATAAATACCGCTAAAGAATTGGGAGCATCAACTTCAATCGGTGCGGTCATGGCCGGATTATTAGCCATGCCTGGGCTTGCTGATATCACCTTATTTGGTGAGAAGTTACAGCCAAACAGCGGCGGGATCTTTGCCGTATTGATGGTGGTTGTGTTCTCTTCAAAATTAGAATTATGGTTTCGTAGTATCGTTAAAGAGAGTCTTGATCTTATCTTAACGCCATTTGTGACGATTTTAGTCTCTTCACTGGTGGCGATTATGATATTTCAACCTATCGGCCATTACCTTAATCAGTTATTAGCGCAAGGCGTATCATTATCACTATTGAATCAAGGTGGTGGCGCGGTTGTAACGGGGGCTGCGTTAGGCGGAAGTTTCTTATTTTTACTCTTAACGGGATTACATCAAGGGCTGATTCCTATTCATACCGAAATTTTAAATACTTTTGGTTTAAATTATCTATTCCCTATTTTAGCGATGGGCGGTATGGGGCAAGTAGGCTCTTGTTTTTGGGTTTATCTACGTACTAAAAATCAACGTTTAAAGAAAACATTAATGGGCGCATTACCCGTTGGTATTTTTGGCGTCGGCGAACCTTTATTATTTGGTGTTTCCCTTCCACTAGGAAAACCTTTTATTGCGGGATGTATTGGTGGCGCGGCGGGTGGCGCATTAATGGCATATTTCCAAGTTGGGATCATTATTCCATTTGGCACTGCTGGGTTATCATTAATTCCTTTAGTCGGCGATGGGCAAATTATTAAGTTCTTGATCGCGGTATTAGGTGCATGGATTGTCGGTTTTATTGCCAGTATGCTAATGGGATTTACGGATCCAGAGAAATAAGTCAGAAATAAAAAGGATAACAGAATGTCGACACTGACCAAAAAGCTTGAAAGTTTGCGAATACAAGGTAAAGGCACAGAGCAGCGTATTGCTGATTATCTATTACAGAATAGTAAGAATATTGCCAGTATGAATGCGGCTGATCTGGCACTTAAAGCCGGTGTAAGTAGTGCTTCTGTTATCCGTTTTTCTCGTCAAATGGGATACAGCGGTTATCCTGAATTTAAAATTGATTACCTTTCAGAAGAAAAGCAACAAAAAAGCAGTGGCGATATTCTTTATGGTAATTTAGCAAAAACAGATCCGACGGAATTAATTATTTCCAAAACGGGTCATCTATTTACTAGTGCTATTCAGGATTCACTTGCGTTATTAGATCCCCATTATATTGATGTCTTAGCGGAAAAGATGGTCTGTGCAAAACGTATTGTATTGTTTGGTATTGGCGCATCAGCCATTGTGGCGAGTGATATTTTTCATAAATTAATTCGTGTAAATAAAAACACCTTATTTAGTCCAGATCTTCATGCTCAATTAGCGTATTCCGCCAATTTATCGGCGGATGATTTGGCTATTGCAGTGACTGCACGAGGCAATACTGCTGATATTAATCGAATGCTGAAATCTGCAAAAAATGAAGGTTGTTTAACAGTGGCATTAACGCGTTTTGGGCAAGATGAAGCCACTCGATTATCAGATTATACATTGCCTTATTTTTATGATGAGCAACACTCTCAATTAGGGGTGATCACGCCACAAGTTTTACAAATGGTGGCTTTTGATGTGCTGTTTTTTAAATATATGACATTAGCGAATGGGACGGCAGAAAAAGCACTATTAAAAGGGCGAGAAGCTGTTATGCAAGGAAATCAATAATGTTACTTATCACCACTTTAGCGGTGGGTGCGGCCATTGGTTTAATAATAAGTACGACGGGTGTAGGTGGTGGTGTTATTGTTTTGCCTGTATTGACCTATTTTTTTGGTATGAATGCGCTAATGGCAGTGGCAACCGCCAATTTATTATCTATGTTGATGAAAGTCACGTCGTCTTATATGCATTTTCGCCTTGGAAACATTCCCTTTAAAAGAGCGATGATTGTATTAGGAATAATGCTACCAAGTACCTTTTTAGCCAGTGTGTTGGTTAATTATTTAGGTTCGTTAGAGCAGTATCAGCAACAAGTCGAGTGGGGGATTAATGCACTTGTTGTTGGGGCGATTATTTTTTCTCTATTTCTTTTTGTTCAGAGAATGTTTTTCTCATTACCTCCCGTTTTAGTTGAAAATGCAACGTTAGCGCCTTTAAATATAAAAGCACTTTTACTGCCTGCGATTGCTGCAGGTGTTGTTTTAGGGGCGACTGGAGTAGGTGGTGGTGTGGTTGTATTACCATTATTGTTACGTTATGCCAATCTTTCTATTAAGCAAGCTATTGGTACTTCTATATTTACCACAACATTATTATCGGGATCTTCAGCACTAGCCTACATGCAAGATGGGCATACGGATATTCATTTGGCACTCTTGTTATTCTTAGGCTCGTTAATCTCTATTCCGTTATCTAAGTGGCTATTGATCAGAATGCCTGACAGGATATTTCAGTATGCGACTTTGATTTTAATTATTTGTAGTGCCGTAATGATGCTAGCTAAATTATTTTAGTATTGAAATGTATCATTAATGTTAATTGTAAAAATATAATTTAAATAATAGCTAAATAAAAAATTATTTTTATTGGCTATTTTTTTATTATCTTATTAATTTTATTGAAGTCATTTTTAATATGAAAACGATTATTCCTTATTTATTCTGGTGTTAATGGAATGTGTTATTATTAATTTATTTTACTAATATATAGTTATTATCATAAATAGATAATTGCGATGATAATCACATTAATATTAATTCTTATGTGTTTCACTGTGATCCTCATTTAATACCTATAAGTGACGGTACTAGTATTATGGAAAATAATAATAGAAAAACACCTCATATTAGACGTATTGCCCATATTATGATGTATAAACAACGTCAGTGCTTCCATTTCTCTGTTTTTAACGGATAAACCCTCTTTTTATTTTCTAGAAATATAAAACACACTTCTTAGTAACCTTGGTTATTGAGGTGGGTTTTCTGTTTTTTTAAATATCAAACTTTTTTTTAACTCTATTATTATCAAAATAATTAGGAGATAGGATTATTATGTCTATTAATATTAAAGGTAGAAGTTTTTTAAAATTACTCGATTTCTCATCTGCTGAAATTCAATATTTATTAAAGCTTTCTAAACATTTTAAATCATTAAAAATGGCTGGTATTCCTCACCGCTCTTTGGAAGGCAAAAATATTGTTTTATTATTTGAAAAAACCTCAACACGTACACGCTGTGCCTTTGAAGTTGCGGGTTATGATTTAGGAATGGGTGTGACTTATCTTGATCCGGGCTCATCACAAATGGGAAAAAAAGAGTCTATTGAAGATACCGCGCGCGTGTTAGGGCGTTTCTATGATGGTATTGAATATCGTGGCTTTGATCAGTCATTAGTTGAGGAGTTGGCTGCGAAATCAGGAGTACCAGTATGGAATGGTCTGACAGACAAATTCCATCCAACTCAGATGTTGGCGGATATGTTAACAGTGGAAGAAAACTTTGGTCATTTAAAAGGGCTTAAGTTGACTTTCTTTGGTGATGCTCGTAATAACGTTGCTAACTCTTTAATGGTGGTTTGCGCCAAATTAGGCTTACATTTTACAGCTTGTGGTCCAGCATCTTTAATGCCAGAAGAACAACTTGTGAAGACGTGTCGTGCAATTGCGGCTGAGAACGAAGGTTCTATCACATTAACAGAAGATATCGAGAAAGGAGCAAAAGATGCTGATGTTCTCTATACCGATATTTGGGTTTCAATGGGTGAGCCAGATAGTGTTTGGGATGAACGCATTCGCTTACTGAAAGCTTATCAAGTCAATGCTTCTATGATGAAAATGGCAAACCCTCATGCGATTTTCTTACACTGTTTACCTTCATTCCATGACCGTTTAACAACCATTGGCGAAGATATTTATCAAAAATTTGGTTTGAGTGAAATGGAAGTGGCGGACGATGTTTTTGAGTCTCGCCAATCAAAAGTTTTCGATCAAGCTGAAAATCGTATGCACACCATTAAAGCAGTTATGTTTGCAACGTTAAGCTAAAGCAAGGAGTTAACAATGCCTAAGAAGGTATTTATTGCTTTAGGGGGAAATGCACTGGGTAGTACGCCACTAGAGCAAAAGCAGATAGTACGAAAAACCGCAAGGCCTATTGTGGATTTGGTTGAGAAGGGCTATCAAGTCATTATTGGTCATGGAAATGGCCCACAAGTTGGGATGATCAATTTAGCTATGGATTATGCATCACAACAGAACATCGGCACACCTTATATGCCATTTGCTGAATGTGGTGCTATGAGTCAAGGCTATATTGGCTATCATCTACAACAGGCTATTAATGACGAATTATGTACGAGAAATCTAAATAAAAATCATGGTTGTGCCACTATTGTGACTCAAGTGGTTGTTGATAAAAACGACCCTGCTTTTTTATCACCAACAAAACCAATTGGCAGTTTTTATACTCAACAGCAAGCTGAGAAAATTCAAAAAGAGCACGGTTTTTACTTTATGGAAGATGCAGGGCGTGGATATCGCAGAGTGATCCCATCGCCTAAGCCGTTAGAAATTGTAGAATCACCGATTATTAAACAGCTGGTTGAACGTAATATTGTGGTGATCACTGTTGGTGGCGGTGGTATTCCTGTTATTCGAAAAGGGAATTTATTAGAAGGCATTGATGCTGTTATTGATAAAGATAACTCTAGCTCAAAGTTAGCTGTAGAATTAAAAGCAGATATTTTATTAATATTAACGGCTGTTGATAAAGTTGCTATTAATTTTAATAAACCAGAACAAATAAATTTAGATAAATTAACACTTTCTCAAGCTCAGGAATATATTTCTCAAGGGCAATTTGCTAAAGGAAGTATGTTACCTAAAGTGGAAGCCTGCCTTAATTTTTTAAAAGAGAGTGAAAAAGGTGTACAAGCAATTATTACTTCTTTAGAGAATGCATTATCTGCTTTAGAAGGAAAAACAGGTACAACAATTATTTCTGGTTAATATCATACTTATTATTATTTTAAATTTAATTCTAATAATAGACTCTGCCAAATAGATATTATTTCTATTGGCAGAGTAGCCTCTTATTTAAGTCGAGGACGCTTATGAAACTTAAAAAGTTTGCGTTTCCGACCGCATTTACTATTTTATTTGCCATTACAGTAATTGTGGTTGGCTTAACGTGGATAATTCCAGCTGGCGAATATCAACGATTAAGTTATAACTCAGCAGAGCCATCATTAGTGGTTGCAAAAATAGATGGTTCTCATGAAGTGTTACCAGCAACTCAGGCGACATTGAATGATTTAAATGTCTCTATTGAGATTAATAAATTTACTGATGGGACAATTAAAAAACCCATAGCGATACCCGGAACCTATGAGCGTGTAGCACAGCAACCTAAAGGAATAATGGATATTACCGAAAGTATGGTGAAAGGGACAATAGAAGGGGCAGATGTTATTGTTTTCATTCTTGTCTTAGGGGGACTTATTGGGGTTGTAAATCAAACTGGTGCATTCAATGCGGGTTTAACAGCACTCGCGAATCGAACTAAAGGTAAAGAGTTTTTAGTCGTGTTTGGGGTCACGATTATATTATCTATAGGTGGGACAAGCTGTGGGATTGAAGAAGAAGCTGTTGCTTTCTATCCCATATTAGTACCAATATTCTTAATCTTAGGTTATGACGCTATTGTGTGTGTTGGGGCTATTTTCCTTGCCTCTTCAATGGGGGCAGGATTCTCAACTGTAAATCCTTTCTCAGTTGTTATTGCATCAAATGCTTCCGGGATCAGTTTTATTGAAGGGATCGGATTTCGTACTATTGGATTGGTGATTGGTACGTTGGGGGTTTTGGTTTATTTATATTGGTATTGCAAGAAGATCAAAAAAGATCCAACTTTCTCTTACAACTATGAAAATGCCGAAAGTTTTAAACAGCGCTTTTTGAGTAATTACGATCCTAATGAGATATTAGAATTTTCGTGGCGTCGTAAAGTGATCCTCTGCTTATTTGTTGCTGCTTTTCCTATTATGGTTTGGGGTGTTATGGACATGGGCTGGTGGTTTCCACAAATGGCGGCTCTTTTCCTTGCTATCGCAATCATCATAATTTTCCTATCGGGACTAAAAGAAAAAACAGCCATTGATGGATTTATTCACGGAGCATCTGAATTAGTTGGTGTTTCATTAATTATTGGTTTAGCGCGTGGTGTTAACCTTGTGATGGAACAAGGTAAGATTGCTGATACTATTCTTGAATTTATGTCTCATATAGTTGCAGGAATGCCACCGAGCCTATTCTTATTAGCACAACTCGTTGTCTTTATTTGTTTAGGTTTTATTGTTCCTTCCTCTTCAGGTCTTGCGGTTTTGGCGATGCCAATTATGGCACCATTAGCCGATGCAGTCGGTGTTCCTCGTTATATGGTGGTATCAGCATATAACTGGGGACAATATATTATGTTGTTCTTAGCACCAACGGGATTGGTGTTAGCGACATTACAAATGTTAGATATCTCCTATAACAAATGGCTTAAATTTATTATGCCGATGGTGATATTTATGTTTGTCCTTTCGGCAACACTATTATTGGTTCAAGTTGCTTTTTTATAAAATAGAATCGATGTGTTTACGTTGAGAAAGGAATTTTTGGGTTATTCTGTCATATGAAATTAATCTGGTTTTTTATGCTGCAATCAGGGGCGTTTTTTGATTTTCACTAGAAGTGATCTAGCTCTCGTTTTTAGTGGTGGTAAAAAATAAACCGAAAAAAAAGGTTGTTAATTTGTAGAAGTTATGTTTTTTTAAATACAGATAACACGTAAACACATCATTAAATTAATTGATAGGTAACCCATGATCATCACTACTCTACTACAAAGCCTACGACTAACAGCGCATATCGCGGCTGTGGTTGTCGTGCGTGTGGTGGTGGTCGTCGGCAAAGCGCCGTAACGGGTCCGAATCAACACAGTTTCGAAACCCCGCCGGCGAACTAACCGGGCGGGGTTTTTCTTTTCTACCTGCCCATCAAGTCCGGCTTAGAACAAAGGACAGATAAAAATGGGTGATCAACAAGAAACCGCCACAACAAGTAGAACGTTTACTGGTGCGCAATTAATCGTTTATTTACTGGAACGGCAAGGCATTACCACAGTTGCAGGGATCCCCGGTGGGGCTGCTCTCCCTTTGTATGATGCATTAAGTCAAAGTAAATCTATTCGACATATCTTAACTCGCCATGAACAAGGCGCAGGATTTATCGCACAAGGTATTGCTCGTGCAAATGGTAAACCTGCTGTTTGTATTGCATCGAGCGGGCCGGGTGCAACAAACTTAGTGACAGCGATTGCCGATGCTAAGCTTGATTCAATTCCTTTAGTTTGTATTACAGGTCAGGTTTCTTCAGCAATGATTGGAACTGATGCTTTCCAAGAAGTTGATACCTATGGCATGTCTATTCCAATCACGAAACATAATTATTTAGTTCGTGATATTGCTGAGTTACCTGAAATTATTTGTGATGCGTTTCGTTTAGCGATGTCAGGAAGACCGGGACCTGTATGGGTTGACGTACCTAAAGATATTCAGCAAGCTACAATTACATTAGAAGCGTTACCACCTATTCCACAAAAAGATCCTGTTCCCACATTTAATACTGATTTAGTGATACAAGCGGCGCAAATGATTAATCAGGCTAAAAATCCCGTTTTATATTTAGGTGGGGGGATCATTAGCTCTGAAGCATGTAAAGAAGCAATTGAATTAGCAGAGAAAAATAATCTGCCCACAACGATGACCTTAATGGGGTTAGGATTAATGCCACCTTCGCATCCGCTGTATTTGGGGATGTTGGGTATGCATGCGACGCGTAGCACCAATTTTATTTTAGAAGAAGCGGATCTGTTGATTGTATTAGGAGCGAGATTTGACGATCGCGCCATTGGTAAAGCAGAGAAGTTTTGCCCTAATGCCAAAATTATTCATGTTGATATCGATCGCGCTGAAATTAGCAAGATCAAACGCCCAGATATCGCGATTCACGCTGATGCGAAATCAGTGTTATCACTGTTATTACCATTGATTAATACAAACAAGCGTAGTGAATGGATAGATCGTGTTACGACATTGAAACAAGAATATCCATTAGAGATGAAAAATTCTGAAAATATTCTAAGTGGCTATGGCATTGTCTTAGCAGCTGCAAACTGTGTTGATGATGATGCCATTATTACAACAGATGTTGGACAACATCAGATGTGGGTAGCACAGGCATATCCGCTAAATCGACCTCGACAATGGTTAACATCGGGGGGGTTAGGTACGATGGGATTTGGTTTACCGGCAGCGATTGGTGCCGCATTAGCTGAGCCAAGTAAGAAAATTCTCTGTTTCTCGGGGGATGGTAGCATTATGATGAATATTCAAGAATTTGCTACGGCGGCTGAGCACCAATTAGATATCAAAATTATTTTGATAAATAATCAAGCATTGGGGCTGGTTCACCAGCAACAAACGCTATTTTTTGAAGAGCGTATTTATGCTGCTGCTTACCCTTATCAAACAGATTTTATTCGTATTGCACAAGGTTTTGGTTTAGATACCTGTGACTTAAATCAAGAAGCGGATCCTGCGAGCGCATTAAAAGCAGCAATTGAAAAACCAGGTCCGTGTTTAATTCATGTAATGATTGATATTCATGAAAAAGTATTTCCAATGGTACCGCCAGGGGCGGCAAATATTGAGATGATAGGAGCTTAATTTATGTCACACCAATCACAACCTATCGCACTGGAATTGATTGTTCGCAACCATCCCGGTGTTATGACCCATATTTGTGGGCTATTTGCTCGCCGTGCATTTAACGTCGATGGTATTTTGTGTTTACCAATGAAAAACAGTGATAAAAGCCGTATTTGGCTCTTAGTGCAAAAAGATGATCGCCTTATGCAAATGGTGAGTCAGGTGGAAAAGCTTGAAGACGTAAAAGAAGTGAGATTCAGCGACGATTTACGTGTTTTTGAGCAAATGGAAAGTTATTTAAATTAATCGCTTTATATTATTGGCTCGCCTCACTAATTGAGAGAGCCAATAATATCGCTTAAGGGCGGTGATGATAATGCTGTTGATTTGGGCTAGACATAATCACAGAGGCACGCAAATGTCCTTCAACACAGATATACGAGTGAGGGGCATTACCGTGAAAAGCATAAAAATCACCTGTTTCTAGTAAGACAGTTTCGTCATTATCAAAACGCATCATCAATTTACCAGAATAGACCATGATATGTTCTTGGGTGCCATCAGCGTGGGCAGGGCTATTGATGATCGCGCCATGCTTCATTTCGATATGCCAAATTTCAGTAATATTGCCGATGCCAATACGAAATTTAAACTCTTGGGCATAATCACCAACGATAGGTTTATGTCGTTCTAAACGAGGGTACTCTTCACGTGTAAAACTAAATAAATCTCCCAAAGGAAAGCCAAGTGCTATTGCGATAGCCTCTAAGGTATCGATTCTAGGATTAGAATCACCCGATTCTAATTTTGACAATGCAGCCTTGGATATTCCCGATTTTCTTGATAACTCATTAAGTGATAAATTTCGAGATTGTCTTAATTGTTTGACTTTATTACCAAGGTATTCATTTGTTTTTTTAGGAGGTTGTGGGTTCATTGCCAATTCAAAATATCGTTAGTTTAAAAGTGTTATTCCGATTAGATAATAACACTAAATAATCGTATTCGGAAAAATGAGATCCTGTTTCTGCTGTATTTTGTGAATAGTCTTACGATCACTGTTCGAGTTTTAATAATTACGCTAATATCCTTCATTAAATGATAATTATTCAAGGTTTTATTATGATGGACTTGCTCAGTTGGTCTGATCTTTTTATTTGCCTACTTACCTTATTCTTTGCTTATGTTATTTTCGGTATGGCTGGGTTTGGCTCAGCGTTAATTGCGGGTCCTGTATTAGCACTCTATTTACCTCTTTCAATGATAGTGCCTTTATTAGCATTAATCGATTTAAGTGCCGCCATAGTGAATGTTTTAAGAGATGGTAAACAGGCTGATTTTAAAGAGATACGCTATCTTATCCCGCTTATTATTATTGGGAGCCTTGTCGGAGCAACAATTTTATTAACCACACGACCGGATTTACTCTCTCTTCTTTTAGGCATCTTTGCCACTTGTTATGCAATTTATGCTCTGTTTTGGAAAAAACAAGAAAGCCAATTTTCTCAACGCTTAGTGTATCCTTTTGGGTTAATTGGTGGTGTGTTTAGTGCGTTGTTTGGCAGTGGTGGCTTTTTATATGCGATCTATTTATCAGGTAGAATTGCAGATAAAAACAAGTTTCGCATTACACAAACGACATTGATTGGCTTTAGCACACTTACGCGAGTGGTTATCTTCTTATTTGCAGGTATTTATTGGCAATTGGCACTCCTTAAGTTAGCCGTTATTTTCTTACCTGCTATGTTTGCTGGTGTATGGTTAGGGCGAAATTTAACATTACGGATGTCAAAAGCACGATTTATGAGTGTGATTTATACCATTGTATTGGCATCAGGTAGTGTGCTTATCTATCGTTATTTTTCTTAAGCGTTGTAGGATAAATAACGATGAAGTGAGAATATTGTGAAAGGCAAAGATCTTCGACAGTCAAATGGAGATCTTTCTCTAATTAACATTACTTTTTAAGCATGTTTATCTATTTCTTATCCCCTATAATACAACAATATTTTATTTAACCACCTTCCTTTTATTACAGAGGTTTCTGTTATTTGCAGAAACAAAACAACATGTCACATCAAAATTATCGCCAATCTGAAGTTTTTGCGATAACAACTATCACGGTAAGCATTGGGGTTATCGGAATTGTTATCGGATTAACTATTCCTATGGTGGCACTGCGCCTTAATTTAGTGGGTATTAATGAGTCTATTATTGGGCTTATTTCCGCAGCACCCGCTATTGGAATGTTAATTATTTCCCCCTTTGCTCGGCGTATTGTCCAATGGATCGGTAAACGCTTTGCCATGCTATTAGCAACCATTATTTCTGCAATAAGTTTATTACCCTTAATGGGAAGTTTACCTCTAGAGTTGCTATTTCCTTTACGATTAATCACGGGTATTGCCAGTGGTGTGATGATTTGTTTAGGAGAAACATGGATTAATGAGCTTTCACCAGATAATAAACGTGGGCGGATTTTAGCGGTATATACCACGGTATTTACGATTAGTCAGTTATTAGGACCTTCAATTATTGCGTTGTATGGGGTTGCAGATAAGACACCGATTTTAATTAGTGTTTTTATTCATATTATCTCTATTGTTCTATTTTTAATGATGGATCAGAAAACCGGAGATAAACTACCAAAAGATACGCAAGAGCCTAATTTTTCTATTATCCACTTTGTTAAAGTTGCGCCAGCAATCTGTGGTGGAATTGTTTTCTTTGCTTTTTTTGATGGCACCGTGCTTTCAATGTTTCCTATTTATGGCTTAAGTGTAGGGCATACTGAAGCTATTGCGGCAATGATGATAAGCGCTATTTTAGCGGGTGATGCCATTATGCAAATGCCATTTGGTTGGCTTGCTGATCATATGAACAGAACGCGGTTATATCGAGTTTGCGGTGTAGTGACTTTACTAGCAAGCTTATTACTACCTATCATGATGTCCCATACATTTTTGATTTGGCCTTTATTACTGGTATTAGGTGCAACAGCCGGTGCGATATACACCATTGCGTTGGTACAAATTGGGCAATACTTCTCAGGTAATGATCTGATGGTCGCTAATGCATCAGCTGCGATGTTATGGGGGATTGGTAATTTAGCAGGGCCTTTGCTGGCGGGGGCGATGTCTGAAATTTCATCATCTTCACTACCATTCTTATTGGTTGCTATGACGGGTTTATTCTTAGTTTCAACGATGGAACGTTGGAACCAAGGGGTTAAAACACTCAATAATAGCCCATCTTAATGTTATTTCTTCTCTATCGTATTCTATTTAGAAGATAGGAGTGCGATAGAGGAAGCCTTTCTTTTCTCGATTTCTAAATATTAAGATCTTATCTTCTTGTTTTCTATAAATGGTTATAATTATCTTTCGTAATTTCGCTTATTTTAAAATTTATTAAGAATAATCTAGAAATGCTTATACAAAACAGAAAACGGTTTGCTAAAACAGCATTTATTCATCTAACGTTAGAAGTAGAAGATAAGCTTATCTTCAGATAAAAATAATGAATACTGCAAATCATTAATCGCCACACATTGGGAACGGGAGGTATTATTTATCTAAGTAACTTATTAAAGTTACTAATAATAGATAGATATACCTAGTCATCGTAATGAGTAATATAAATTCAATAAAAACAATTGATTAAGATGTTTTCTACTGTGAGATAAGTATGATATTAGATAATTGTACAAAAGTAGAATAATGAGGAAAGTAGGTAACTGCTTTCCTCTTTTTCTGTTTTTCTAACTTTAAACTATCTTTTTATGACATTTTTATTAAAAATGTATTTTTTCACTTGATTCTTACCCTAAAATCACCAGATAATCGTTTGCGTCAAATTCTCTCACTCAATCCACACGAAAAACCAAACGTTTGCTTTTTGACTCCCTCTTAAGATTATTTATCAATAAGAGGCTATTCTAATTGATACGTAATCGTTTTCGTTTTTTGGAGAGTGAACCGTTTTTATGTCAGAGGAATGTAATGTCTGCTAATCAATCAGCAAGCACAGGTAAACTGGATAGCTATTTTAAACTTACAGCACGTGGCACAACTGTTCGCAAAGAAATGATCGCAGGTTTGACGACATTTCTAGCTATGGTGTACTCCGTGATTGTTGTTCCTAGTATGTTAGGGCAAGCCGGTTTTCCACATACAGCGGTTTTTATTGCAACCTGTTTAGTCGCGGGATTGGGCTCTCTTCTAATGGGTTTGTGGGCAAATCTTCCTATGGCAATTGGTTGTGCTATTTCCTTAACAGCATTTACCGCTTTTAGCTTGGTCTTGGGACAAAATATCTCTGTACCCGTTGCATTAGGTGCCGTATTTTTAATGGGATGTTTATTTACCGTTTTCTCATTAACAGGCATTCGTACTTGGATCTTAAAAAATATTCCAATAGGGATTGCGCATGGTGCGGGAATAGGGATCGGGCTTTTTCTGCTTTTAATTGCAGCAAACAGTGTTGGATTAGTGGTTAAAAACCCATTTGATGGTTTACCTGTCGCTATGGGGAAATTTACGTCATTTTCTGTTCTGATGTCACTCGCTGGGTTAGCCGCTATTTTCGGATTAGAAAAACGTAAAGTACCCGGTGGCGTGCTATTAGTGATTGTGGCTATTTCGATTATTGGTCTTATTTTTGATCCTAATGTGAAATATCAAGGGATCTTTAAAATGCCTCAATTGGGTGAGGATGGACTTTCTTTATTGTTTGCGATGGATATTAAAGGTGCCTTACAACCTTTAGTATTACCGAGTGTTCTTGCGTTAGTAATGACGGCTATTTTTGATGCCACTGGGACTATTCGTGCTGTTGCAGGTCAAGCAAATTTATTAGATAAACGTGGGCAAATTATTAATGGCGGAAAAGCGCTGACTTCTGACTCTGTGAGTAGCATTTTTGCGGGCATTATTGGCGCAGCACCTGCTGCGGTTTATGTTGAATCAGCCGCAGGAACAGCTGCTGGTGGTAAAACTGGATTAACCGCCACAGTAGTTGGTATTTTATTTTTATTGATCCTTTTCTTATCGCCTCTCTCTTATTTAGTTCCCGCTTACGCAACGGCGCCAGCATTAATGTATGTCGGTTTATTGATGCTAGGTAATGTTACTAAGTTAGATTTTAGTGATTTTGTTGATGCAATGTCAGGCATGGTGTGCGCTGTATTTATTGTTTTAACGTGTAATATTGTCACCGGTATTATGTTAGGTTTCGGCTGTTTGGTTATTGGTCGTATATTTGCAGGTGAATGGCGTAAACTCAATATTGGTACAGTCTTAATTACTATTGCTCTAGTGGCATTTTATGCGGGTGAGTGGGCAATTTAATTTAAATAATCGGTTTTAAAGACAAAAGGCGGAATATATTTTTATTCCGCCTTTTTGCTATTTATTTATCTACTTTTATTCGCTATTGTCGAAATTAAGCCTAGTGATTAAATTTTTGGTAGAATATATGCAAGAAATAAAAATACGCCATGGCGAACTTGACGACGCATTAGCAATTCAACAGCTATATACTCATCCCGATTTATATATTTGCACTTGCCAATTTCCTTATCCTTCAGTCACGATGTGGAAAAAAAGATTACTTGAATTTTCAGAGCAAAATATTCCTAATTTTGTTGCAACTATTGATGATCAAGTGGTGGGGCATCTAGCTCTGATAATCGATAATCACCCTCGTCGTCGCCATGTTGTAAGTTTTGGTATTGGTGTTGGCGCTGAATACTCAGGAAAAGGTGTTGGTAAATTACTTATCAAGACAGCAATTGATTATGCTTTCAATTGGTTAGCTGCCACACGATTAGAATTAGAAGTGTATTCAGACAACGAAAGAGGTTTGCATCTGTATAAGAAACTAGGTTTTGAAGTTGAAGGTGTACGCCGTAAAGCGGCTTTTAGAGACGGTAAATATTGTGATGTTGTTATGATGTCGATGTTAAGAACAATTGAATAATCATTAGCATTACGGGTTAGCTCTCAAATTTAATCGTAATTGTTATTTATCTATGATTTTTTATTTAATTACTTAACGTTTTACGTTTTTATACGGTCTATTACATTGCTTAGACTGAAAAAGAGAAATAAAAACGTATGCTTTCTAGAATTAATGCCGTTAATAAATAGAGAGCAATAAATTGTGTACAATGTGCGGTGTTAGATACGATTAATCTTAATTTTTAAATATTCTCACAGAGTCTATGTGGGTTCAGTTTAAAATAAGCATAGATACATAGATAAAGAAAGGTACGATGCGCGAATTTTACATAATACGTTTCTTTATCGTTCGGTAGGTTTCCCGTTTATCAGGGGAAAATGGCTGGTTTCAGGATAAAAATAGGCATGTAAGGGTAACATGGAAATTTTCTTTACTATTTTGATTTTAATACTGGTGGTTTCAGTTTCGGGAGTTATCACAAAATTAATTCCCTTTCGTGTTCCGTTACCATTAATACAGATTGTGATAGGGGCTTTATTGGCATGGCCTCAGTTTGGTTTACATGTCACTTTTGATCCTGAATTATTCCTCGTTCTATTGATCCCACCTTTACTGTTTGTTGATGGTTGGAAAACACCGACACGAGAATTTATCCAAAATGGGCGTGAGATTTTTATTCTCGTGCTTGTTTTAGTCATGGTGACCGTTGTGGGTATCGGTTACCTGATTTATTGGATGATGCCAAGTATCCCTCTTATCTCGGCATTTGCGTTGGCGGCAGTACTTTCGCCAACGGACGCGGTCGCACTCTCTTCTATTGTCGGTAAAGGGCGAATACCTAAGCGAATAATGGGTATCTTAGAAGGTGAAGCATTAATGAATGATGCTTCGGGTCTGGTGGCCTTGAAATTTGCGGTTGCTGTGGCTATGGGCACGATGGTGTTTACTGTTGGTGGTGCAACCCTTGAGTTTTTCAAAGTTGCCATAGGTGGATTACTGGCAGGTATCGGTGTCACCTTAATTTACAGTAAATCTTTACGATTGATGAGTCGTTGGAGCGGAGACGACCCAGCTACACAAATCGTCTTTATGTTGTTGTTACCTTTTGCCTCTTACCTTATTGCCGAACATATTGGTTTTTCTGGTATTTTAGCGGCTGTTGCCGCCGGTATGACTATCAGTAAATCTGGCGTTATCCGGAATGCGCCTCTTGCGATGCGCTTACGTGCTGATAGCGTGTGGTCAATGCTTGAATTTGTCTTTAACGGCCTTGTCTTTATCATGCTAGGCTTACAGCTTCCTATTATTTGGACGAGCTCTGTTATTCAAGCAGATCTTGACCCAGAAGTTGAAGTCTGGATGCTGTTTGCGGCAGTTTTCGTTATCTACTTTGCACTGCTACTTCTGCGATTTACGTGGTTATGGCTAATGAAGAAAACTAGCCGGATCTTTATGAAAAAGCATCCACTTGATTTTGCTAATTATACAACGCGTGAGTTGTGGTTATCGTCATTTGCAGGTGTTCGTGGTGCTATTACGCTTGCAGGTGCGCTTTCTATTCCACTCTTTTTAACTGATGGCAGCACTTTCCCAGGACGTTATCAAATTATCTTTATTGCTGCTGGTGTTATTTTACTGTCGATTTTAGTCGGTATCATTTCACTTCCTTTCCTATTAAAAGGCGTGAAGACAACTGATAAAGAAGCAGATAAAAATGAAGTTCGCTATGCACGGAAAGTGATGGCAGAAGTGGCAATTGTCAGCCTGAATAAAATGGAAGAGCGCTTAGCTGCAAGTACTGAAGAGCAGTTGGATGCGGAAGAAATTAATGAGGTTGCTTCTCGTGTTACGGGATATTTAAGACGTCGTACTGCGGATCAAGATGAGATGCTCCATAACGCGTTAGAGGAAGATCTCGAAAGACGTTTTCGTTTAACGGCATTACGTGCTGAACGTGGTGAACTATACCATTTAAGAGCGACGAGAAAAATCAGTAATGAAACACTCCAATTATTGCTACATGAGTTGGATTTAATGGAAGCATTGTTAGTAGAGAAAGATAGTTAATTATGTGGTTGCTTGTTATTACAACACTACTATGGGCAGCCTCTTTTAGCCTGATCGGCGAGTATCTCGCGGGTCAGGTTGATAGCTGGCTCTCTGTCCTGATACGCGTTTCTTTGGCGGCTTTGGTCTTTTTACCTTTCTTACGTTGGAAGGGGATCCGCTTTAAGGTGATTTTGCTTTATATGCTTGTGGGAGCTTGCCAACTCGGCATTATGTATCTCTTCGTCTTCCACGCTTATAACTATTTGACTGTTGCAGAATTTTTACTTTTTACTGTATTAACACCGCTTTATGTCACGTTAATTTATGATTTATTAGAGCGTCAGAAATTACGTTGGGGTTATGCATTTAGCTCATTATTAGCGGTATTAGGTGCGGCAATCATTCGTTATGATCATTTAAGTGATGATTTTTGGTATGGGTTGTTATTAGTTCAATTAGCGAATATTTTCTTTGCTATTGGTCAAGTGGGTTATAAACGATTAATGGAAGTGCATCCTATTCCACAACATCATGCATTTTCTTGGTTTTATCTTGGTGCTGTTGTGGTTTCATTAGTTGGAGCATTGTGTTTTGCCGATTGGCAGAAAATGCCAACAACATCACTACAATGGGGTGTTTTACTCTGGTTAGGAGTGGGGGCTTCTGGAATAGGGTATTTCATGTGGAACTATGGTGCCACACAAGTTGATGCTGGAACCTTAGCTATTATGAATAACATGATGGTTCCAGCAGGATTATTAGTGAATTTTTCTATTTGGCAGCAACATCCAAATTGGCCAAGTTTCATCATAGGCGCGAGCCTGATCGTTGCATCACTTTGGATCCATCGACGCTGGATACGCCGACCTGCTTTACAAAAGGAAGATTGTTAACCGCATGTTGGCCTGATAAGCGAATAAACTCTCTGATTGCCGGTTGATGTTGCTCTCCAAGACGGTTAGCAGCATATAATCGGCTCCATAATCCCTCACCTAATGTTTTTGTAACTACTAATCCTTGTTTTTCAAAATTCTCAACAGCCCAATGAGGTAATGCAGCAATTCCCATACCGGCTGCAACCATTTGAATTAACAACAGCGTATTATCAACATGTTTAAAATTTGGAGTGATCCCCGCTGGTTGTAAAAAATGGCGCCATACATCAAAGCGCTCTCTTTGTACGGGATAAATAAATAAAGTTTCTGCAATTAAATCTTGTGGCTGAATATGTAAGCGATTAGCAAGAGGATGATCTGGAGATAAAACCAATTTTACTTCATAGTCAAACAGCGGTGTGTAGTGCAAACGAGGATCATCTGAAATATCTGATGTCAGCACAACATCTAATTCACGCTGTAATAATGCTGGTTGTGGATCAAACGTTACCCCGGAATGAAAATCGACAGTCACTTCAGGCCATGTTTGGCGATATTGCTGTAATGCAGGCGTTAACCATTGAATACAACTGTGGCATTCAATAGCAATGTTCAAATTCACACTCCCCGGTTCATTACATGTATCGAGCGCTCTACGAACGATAGGCAATACTTCTTCTGCTAATTTAACCAACACATCTCCTTGTGGGGTGAAACGCAGTGGTTGGCTTTTACGCACAAAAATTCGATAACCAAGACGATGCTCTAATTCACTGAATTGATGCGAAAGGGCTGATTGTGTTTGATGCAACTGATTTGCTGCATTGGCAAGGGAGCCGGTGTGCTTTAGTGCCAATATCGTTTTTAAGTGTTTTATTTCTATCATGAGAAACCTTCAGGTTGTTAATGAAAAATTTGCGCTTGTGATTTATACACTACCTGTAGATTATGGATGTGTAAACATCTAGACGGCTAAAAATAGGATTTTTTATTATGACCATTCGTAATCACACATTAGGTTTCCCTCGTATTGGCTTAAACAGAGAGCTAAAAAAGGCGCAAGAAAATTATTGGGCAGGTAAGATTTCACAGGAAGAGTTGGTGGCTGTGGGTAAAGAGCTTCGTGCTCGTCATTGGCAACAACAAGCCGATGCGGGTGTTGAATTACTCCCTGTTGGTGATTTTGCTTGGTATGACCAAGTTTTAGGAACTAGCTTACTGTTAGGTAACGTACCTCCCCGTCATCGTAATGAAGATGGCACACTCGATCTTGATACTTTATTTAGAGTGGCTCGAGGTAGAGCACCGACAGGTAAACCTGTTGCGGCATCTGAAATGACGAAATGGTTTAATACTAATTATCACTATATCGTACCGGAATTCCAACAAGGTCAATCATTTACCTTTGCATGGAAAGAGTTATTAGATGAAGTGGATGAAGCATTAGCTCTTGGTCATAAAATAAAACCAGTGTTACTGGGGCCTGTGACTTATCTTTGGTTAGGCAAAGTGAAAGGGCCTGAATTTGATAGATTAACGCTTTTAAAAGAAATTCTCCCTATCTATCAACAAGTTCTTAATGCCTTAAAAGAGAAAGGTATTGAGTGGGTACAAATTGATGAGCCGGCTTTGGTACTGGATTTACCTGTTGAATGGCAAAATGCGTATCAAACAGCTTATCAGGCATTAACGGGACAAGTTAAATTACTGCTGACGACCTATTTTGATGGTATTTCTCATCATCTTGATATTATTAAAAACTTACCTGTTAATGGGCTTCATGTTGATATTTCAGCAGGGCGAGATGATTTGCAACACTTACATCAAGTATTACCTAATGATTGGGTGTTGTCATTGGGTGCCATTAATGGTCGAAATGTTTGGAAAGCAGATTTAAGTGAACGTTATCAGCAAGTGATTGCGCTAAAAGATAAACGTTCCTTGTGGATCGGAACATCCTGTTCATTACTACATAGCCCAATTGATTTGAATGCAGAGACGAAACTTGATGATGAAGTAAAAAGCTGGTTCGCTTTTGCTGTTCAGAAATGTGAAGAAGTCGCTCTGTTAGCTAAGGCATTGAATGCACCAGAAGGTGAGTATGATGAACAACTAGCACAGTACAGTGCACCAATTCGTCAACGTCAGCACTCGACTCGTGTACATAATGCAAAAGTTGCAGCTCGTTTACAGGCAATTGAAGCGCAAGATAGTGAAAGACATTCACCTTATACCCAACGCGCAGAAGTACAACGTGCACGGTTTAATTTGCCATTATGGCCAACCACTACGATTGGCTCATTCCCACAAACAACTGAAATTCGTACTGTCCGTTTAGATTTTAAGAAAGGGCGTATCGATACGGCTGCTTATCGTACAAATATTAGTGAACATATTAAGCAGGCAATATCTGAACAAGAAAACCTTGGCCTTGATGTATTAGTTCATGGTGAAGCAGAACGTAATGACATGGTGGAGTATTTCGGTGAGCATTTTGATGGTTATGTATTTACACAAAATGGCTGGGTACAAAGCTATGGTTCACGTTGTGTAAAACCACCTGTGATTATTGGTGACATTAGTCGCCCAGCCCCCATTACCGTGGATTGGGCAACTTACGCGCAGTCGTTAACGGAAAAGCCAGTCAAAGGCATGTTAACAGGCCCCGTGACAATTCTATGTTGGTCTTTCCCTCGTGAAGATGTGACGCGTGAAACGATTGCAAAACAGATCGCGTTAGCACTACGTGATGAAGTGGATGATTTGCAAAAAGCAGGTATTGGTATTATTCAAATTGATGAGCCAGCATTACGTGAAGGATTACCATTACGTCGTAATGAGTGGCAGGCTTATCTTGATTGGGCAGTGGATGCTTTTAAATTAAGTGCTGCGATTGCTGATGATGAAACACAAATCCACACACATATGTGTTATTGCGAATTTAATGACATCATGGGATCTATTGCGGCTTTGGATGCAGATGTTATTACTATTGAGACATCACGTTCAGATATGGAGCTGTTAGAAGCTTTCGAGCATTTTGATTATCCAAATGAAATTGGGCCAGGAGTTTACGATATTCACTCACCTAATGTGCCTAATGTGGAATGGATTGTTGGATTATTAAGAAAAGCGCAATCACGTATTCCTGCAGAGCGTTTATGGGTAAATCCAGACTGTGGATTAAAAACACGAGGCTGGACTGAAACACGCGCAGCATTAGCAAATATGGTTGAAGCTGCTAAATATTTACGTCAAAACGCATAATCATTAATTACTGATTAGCCTGTTATCTATATTGTCTTATTTTGCTAAATGACTAATTAAGATAACAGGTTAATTCTATATAAAACGAAAAGGATAGGTATAAATTAAAACTTAGAGAAAATCTTATTATTGATATTTTTGAGAGTTGCTATACTGCGAAAACTCTCTATTTTTTATGGATATAATTATTGTGCAAACGAGCATTCAACTTTCGGATAAAGTATTAGATGCTTTTCCAACTCGACCTTTGAAATTAGTTCCACTAAGAGGAGATGGTGGACTATTTCGCTCCTTGTTTTTAGTGATCACCATGTTGGTACTGACGATATTTAGTGCTTACCAAATTCCGAATATTCTTTATGACTATAAAATTAGTGAGAATGCAGTTCCTGTTGATGCCACAGTTAAAGGTTCTTGTCGTTCTCAACTCTTTGTTCTTACTAACTGTAGTGTTGATTTAAATTATAAAGGCAATGAAGTTTCGCGTAATTTTACTTTTTTAGATTTAGGTCCTAAAGATGTGTTAGTTGAACCTGTCGCTGATGCAAATGATCTAAGTAAAATGACTGTTGATGTGGCGATAGATAATATTTGGCTTCGTTTAATTAGCACGATTATTTTTGTCGGATTATTTGGTTTTTGTGTGATATTTTTTATTTATCGTCAAATACTGACAAGTAAAGTGAGAAAAGCATTATTATCAGTGGGAACGCAACCTTTAAAATTAATCGCTGTTCCTGCAAAAATGGTTGTGAGTAATAAGCAATTTATTGCCACTTATCATCTTAATTTAGATGGTAAAGATATTCGTATTGCTTATTCAGGGAATAAGAAAACACCTCCTATTGTGATTGAGCAAAATGGAAATACCTACGTATTAGCCGTTTATTCACCACAACAGAATATCCCTTATGCTCTGGATGTACCTTTAGAGCGTATTCAGGCAACACCTGAAGAGAAGCAACGTTTTCATGAAGCGTTGATTGAAGAAGGTTTGCTGTAATTCGTTTCAATTATTAAGATAGTGATGCGTTTTCTCTTATTGGGATGTAAGGGAAAACGCATTAAGACGATCTGCTTATTTAGCCACCGAAAATTTTTGCTTTTAAAATATCCATCCCCGCACTGACTAAATCTAAGTCTTTAGGTACAACGCCATCTGGTGTGACTTTATCAATTAATTTAGGTAGATATTGTGCCGCCATTTCAGACGCTTCTGTCGCATTTAAATTAATTTTTGACGCAAGTTCGTTAATAACAGGTAATGAAAAAACGGCTACGATTTGTTCAGCACTGATAGGTAAATTTGTATTTGTGCTTATCCAAGATTGAATAAGCTCACTTAAACCCGCTGCATCAAATTGCTTTATTAAGCCTTCAATACCCCCTTGAGATCCAATCCACTCAAGGACAGTTTTATATTGATTGATTTTTTCGCCACCTAATAGGTTCGCAATTTGGTTAAATAAGCTCATATTCACTCCAGTGACGATGTGTTTGTCACATTAGATGTTTTTTAAGGGCGGGTAGTGTACGCGTTATACTCGTTATACTTCAAGTTACTCGTCATACTTCAAGCTGTCGCGTTGTTGACTTCGTTCATTCGCACTAGTCACATACTACTGTATGCTCCTAGCGACTCATTCACTTGTCGCCTAGCGACATCTTGAATTATTTAGAGTATCTACTCGTCGACTTTTAATTAATCGCGTTGTTGACTTCGTTCATTCGCACTAGTCACATACGACTGTATGCTCCTAGCGACTCATTCACTTGTCGCCTAGCGACATCTTGAATTATTTAGAGTACCTACTCGTCGACTTTTAATTAATCGCCGTTGTTGACGGCGTTCATACGCACTAGTCACATACTGAATTATTTAGAGTATATATTTGGTATTTGGGTATTTATATTCGATAAGATGTTTATTGCATCTATACTGATTGATTAGGATGGATGCATGACTATCTTGAATGATTGAAGTGAGCAAATATTGGTAGTGTATTTGCTGAGAATGTATTTCGAACGTCACATTTCGTGATAATAATCACAATTTTATGAAATTATTACTTTGTTTGGAACCTTGTAGGTGATATTGGTCACTAAAAAGGTCTGTAAAGCTGATAAAGTAAGTCTTAATTTAATGATCATTGGTTTTGTCCCATTGAGGAGTCCGATATGTCTGATGTATTTCACTTAGGTTTAACCAAAAATGACCTACAGGGTGCCACTTTAGCAATTGTTCCAGGTGATCCTAAGCGTGTTGAAAAAATTGCAAAATTAATGGATAACCCAGTTCATCTGGCTTCTTTACGTGAATACACGTCGTGGCGTGGCGAAATTGATGGCAAAGCTGTTATTGTTTGCTCAACAGGTATCGGTGGTCCATCTACCTCTATCGCAGTTGAAGAATTAGCACAGCTAGGTATCCGCACTTTCTTACGTATTGGTACAACCGGTGCAATTCAAGAACATATCAATGTAGGTGATATTCTTGTGACTACGGCGGCGGTTCGTTTAGATGGTGCAAGCTTACATTTCGCACCAATGGAATTCCCAGCTGTTTCTGATTTTGAATGTATGAACGCACTGTACAAAGCGGCTAAAGACAATGGCTCAACTGTACATGTAGGTGTTACAGCATCTTCAGATACATTCTACCCAGGACAGGAACGTTACGACACCTATACAGGTCGCGTTGTTCGTCGTTTCAAAGGCTCTATGAAAGAGTGGCAAGAAATGGGCGTAATGAACTATGAAATGGAATCAGCAACATTACTGACAATGTGTGCAAGCCAAGGTTTACGCGCAGGTATGGTTGCAGGTGTTATCGTAAACCGTACTCAACAAGAAATTCCAGATGCGGAATTACTGAAGAAAACTGAAAATAATGCACTCGGTATTGTTATCGAAGCCGCTCGTATTTTAATGAAATAAGTTTTTTTTAATCAATTATGAAAGCCCTTAATACCTAGGTATTAAGGGCTTTTTTGTATGGTAATTCATCACGTTAATGTATTAACAGACAATGATTTCTGTTAAGGTCTTTAAGGTCTTAACAATACAACAATGAGAAGAGGCATTATGACTGATATCTTACAAACACATCCTTCGGTGTTGCCTTTAGTTGGCGGAATTAACTTTCGTGATCTAGGCGGTAAAAAGTTGAGTAATGGTGGTGTGATTAGACCCGGAATGCTCTTTCGCTCTGGCTCACTGGATAGATTAACCAATACAGACCAATCTCTGCTCATTGATAAAAATCTTTTTCAAATCATTGATTATCGTGATAGTGGGGAAATCGTTGATAAACCAGACCGAGTCTGGGAGGGAGCACAATATTATCATGCTCCTGCAAACCCATTATCCAAAGAAGTTTCTGCAAACCTTGAAAAGTTGACACCTGAAATACTTGAGCAATTTGATGCTAAAGCCTTTATGTTTCAGTTATATAAATTATTACCTATTAATAATCCTGCCTATAAACAATTAGCTACGTTATTAAAGCAACCTGAAAAAGGGGGCGTTGTGCAACACTGTGCGGTAGGCAAAGACAGAACAGGTGTTGGCTCTGCTTTAGTGTTATTTGCTCTTGGAGCATCTTTAGATGTGGTGATGGAAGATTATTTGCTTACTAATGAAACATTAGCGCCTTATCGCGCTTATCTTTTAGAAGAACATGCCAAAACAATGAGTGATAACATTGTTGATAAATTTGCCTATGTTTATTCAGTACAAGAAGAGTTTTTGCAAACGGCATTGGCCAGTATTAATCAGCATTATGGTAATGTTGATACTTGGCTAGAAAAAGATATCGGTTTAGATGCTTCTAGCCGAGATGCCCTACAAAATTATTTTCTCGAATAATAAAGTAATTTATATTCGGTTAATATTATTTAGGTTAACCGAATATAAGGCCCTCTATTTTGACAGTACAAGATATTATTCATACCATCACTCTCTTTGTAAAAGAGCACGAAATTTGGGCGATTCCAATCGTGTTTTTTCTTGCTTTTGGTGAATCACTCGCGTTTATCTCATTGCTTATTCCTGCCACGGTTATTTTATTGGGATTAGGCGCCTTAATCGGTGAGAGTGGTCTGTTTTTCTGGCCGATTTGGCTTGCTGCTGCATTAGGAGCTTTCTTTGGTGATTGGGTATCGTATTGGATAGGATTTCACTATAAAGAAGGAGTGAGAAATTTGTGGCCAATTTCACGCTCACCACAAACATTGGTTAGAGGTCATCAATTCTTTAATCGTTGGGGAATTTGGGGGGTGTTTATTGGGCGATTTTTTGGGCCTTTTCGTGCAATTGTTCCGTTAGTGGCGGGTATTTGTGCAATGCCACAACGTTATTTTCAAATGGCTAATTTTACATCAGCCATGATTTGGGCTTTTGGTATTTTGGCACCCGGTGCTTTTGGTTTGCAATGGCTTGCCAAATGGATGGGATAACTGCGTCCTTTATCGCAAATCAAGTCATGATATAAATTGTTGCTAGACAATATTACCTATGCGTTTTAACGTAGCCCGCTGGAAAGTAAAAAGGTCACTTTAGTGGATATTCAGTTGTTATATGGGATCATTGGTTTATTAGGTGGGGTACTTGTTGGTGGCGCGCTGGTGTGGTGGTCTGTTCAACAACGTTTATCCGATAAAGAAACCATGCTACGTGAAAATTATACGCAGCTTGCTATCGCCCAAGAAAAAGCGGTGATTATCCCCTCTTTACAACAACATATAGAACAGCTTGAGCAAGAATTACGCACTCAGAGAGAAATTATTACTTCTCAAGAAGCTGAATTAAGAGAAGTGACAACTCGTTGGGAAGAAAGCCGAATATCCGCAGAGGAAAAACAGCGATTATTAATGAATAGCGAACAACGGCTTGCTACACAGTTTGAGAACTTAGCTAATCGTATTTTCGAACAGAGTGGGCGTAAAGCTGAAGAGTTAAATCGCCAAGGATTAACACATTTACTTTCACCATTTCGTGAACAACTCGAAAGCTTTCGACGACAAGTTCAAGATGGTTTTGGGCAAGAAGCTAGAGAGCGACATACTTTGGTTCATGAAATTCGTCAGCTCCAACAATTGAATGTAAAAATGGCACAAGAAGCGGTTAACTTAACTAATGCCCTAAAAGGGGATAATAAAGTTCAAGGTAACTGGGGCGAAACGGTATTAGCACGTATATTAGAGTCTTCGGGATTACGTGAAGGCCATGAGTTTGAAACACAGGTAAGTATTCGACATGAAAATGGTAGTCGCTATCAACCTGATGTAATAGTGCATCTACCTCATGGCAGAGATGTTATTATCGACGCTAAAATGTCGCTGGTGGCATATGAAAAGTATTTTAGTAGTGATAACGATAATGAACGTAAACAAGCGCTTTATGCGCATGTGAACTCAATTAAAGCGCATATTAAAGGATTGAGTGTAAAAGATTATCATAAACTACCGGGTGTAACGTCTTTAGACTATGTTTTAATGTTTATACCTATTGAGCCCGCTTATCTTGTTGCAATTGGTCATTCTCCAGACTTGCTAGAAGAAGCATTGAAAAACAATATTATGTTAGTGGGGCCATCTACTTTACTTGTTGCTTTACGTACAATAGCTGCATTGTGGCGTTATGAATATCAGAGCCAAAACGCACAAGAAATTGCAGACAGAGCGGCTAAAATGTATGACAAATTAAGACTTTTCGTTGATGATATGCAAGGGCTGGGAAACAGTATTCAAAAAGCGCAGTCTGGCTACTTATTAGCAATGAAAAAACTCTCTGAAGGTCGTGGAAATCTTATCAGTCAAGCGGAAGGCTTTAAATCCTTAGGGGTTGAGATAAAAAAAACGATTGATAATGATCTCATTGAAAAATCAGCATCTGATTGATTTGATAAAATAAAGAGATAAAGGCTTCTGAAAACGACCAGTACTGAACTTACTAAATTTTGATTAATTAGCGGGCAAATAATATGACTCAACAAACAAAGGAAACAACAGATTTTGGTTTCCAAACCGTTGACAAAGATGATAAACAAACCATGGTTGCAAGGGTTTTTCACTCTGTCGCGTCTAAGTATGATTTAATGAATGACTTGATGTCATTTGGTGTTCACCGGATTTGGAAACGTTATACCATTGAAGCTAGTGGTGTAAGACGTAACCAACGTGTTCTTGATCTTGCTGGTGGTACGGGTGATTTAACGGCTAAATTCTCTCGTCTTGTGGGCGAAAATGGGGAAGTTGTTTTAGCTGATATTAATGACTCAATGTTGAAAATGGGACGTGAAAAGCTACGCGATCACGGTATTGTGGGTAATGTTAACTATGTACAAGCGAATGCTGAAGAATTACCTTTCCCTGATAATCATTTTGATTGCATCACTATCTCCTTTGGCTTACGTAATGTGACCGATAAAGCAAAAGCTTTACGTTCAATGTTCCGTGTATTAAAGCCAGGTGGACGCCTGCTGGTGCTGGAATTTTCTAAACCTGTACTTGAACCTTTAAGCAAGATTTATGACGCTTACTCTTTTCATATCCTACCGAAAATTGGTCAAGTGATTGTGAATGATGCTGAAAGTTACCGTTATTTAACAGAATCAATTCGCATGCATCCTGACCAAGAGACGCTAAAAGGTATGATGGAAGAAGCGGGATTTGATCAAGTTACCTATACCAATATGACTGGAGGTATAGTTGCCTTACACAAAGGATTTAAATTCTGAGATGGAAAAAGCCACTTTTTCTCATGATATTGCCTCTCAAGTACTGTATCCGCTGTTAACAGCATCCATGGAGACAGCACTTAATCATGTTTTATATCAGGAAAATGTGCTTAAACCTGCCCGCAATCGCCTTGCGGGCAAAGTGTTAGCGCTTTCTATCAATGAGTTTCCTCGTTCTATCTACTTAGTCTTTAGCGAACAACAAGTTGATGTGTTAAGTCAGTGGGATGATGAAATTGATTGTTTGATAAAAACAAAATTATTAACTTTGATTAAGCTTCGTGACCGTCAAAAAATGTCAGAACTAATCAACCGTGGTGATATTACTATTGATGGTGATATGCAGGTTGTTCAAAATTGGTCTGCATTATTAGATATGGCGCAGTGGGATCCTGCGCAATATTTAGCACCTTATATTGGTGATATTGCGGCGCAAGGCCTGACTGTTGTTGCAGGAAAGGGCGTTCAGTTATTTTCTTCACTCTTAAGTCATCAAAAAGATTATTTGCGTGACGCGTTAATTGAAGAGTGGAAAACCGCACCTAGTGCATTAGAAACAGTCCATTTTTATGATGAAATAGAAGAAGTTGCACAGCAAACAGCCGAGCTGGAAAAACGGTTAGGTATATTGGAGAAAAAATAATGCTCCTTAGTGAGTTAAAGCGCCTCTATCATATTATTCAGGTATTTTTATCTTATGGGCTTGATGAGTTAATTCCTAAACATCGAATTACTTTACCTGCAAGATTAGGATGCCGAGCACTATTTTGGATCAAAAATAAGCATCCAGAAAAACCATTAGGTGAACGCTTACGACTCGCATTGCAAACATTAGGCCCTGTTTGGATTAAATTAGGTCAAATGTTATCAACTCGACGTGATCTTTTCCCTCCTCAAATTGCTGACCAACTTGCTTTATTGCAAGACAAAGTTGCTCCTTTTGATGGTAAGAAAGCACGACAATATATTGAAAAATCATTTGGTGGCCCTATTGACCAATGGTTTGATGATTTTGATGAAACCCCATTGGCTTCTGCTTCTATTGCGCAGGTTCACACGGCAAAATTAAAAGAAAACGGCAAAGAAGTCGTACTCAAGGTCATTCGTCCTGATATTCAACCAGTGATTAAAGCGGATATCCGTTTGATGTATCGCTTGGCAAATCTTTTACCGTTTTTGCCTGATGGTCGTCGTTTACGACCAAAAGAGGTGATCCGCGAATATGAAAAAACATTACTTGATGAGCTAAATTTGTTGCGTGAAGCTGCAAATGCTATTCAGCTACGTCGTAATTTTGAAAATAGCTCGATGTTGTATATTCCTGAAGTGTATTCAGATTATTGTCATGAAAACGTGATGGTAATGGAGCGTATTTATGGTATTCCCGTTTCTGATATTGAAGCGTTGAATGCACAAAAGACGAATATGAAACTTCTTGCGGAGCGTGGTGTAAAAGTCTTTTTTACTCAGGTGTTTAGAGACAGTTTCTTCCATGCTGATATGCATCCAGGTAATGTGTTTATTAGCTATGATCACCCTGAGAATCCATATTATATCGGTATTGATTGCGGTATCGTTGGCTCATTAAATAAAGAAGATAAACGTTATTTAGCTGAAAACTTCTTAGCTTTCTTTAACCGTGATTATCGAAAAGTTGCAGAATTACATGTTGATTCAGGCTGGGTACCAGCAGATACCAATGTAGAAGATTTTGAATTTGCAATCCGCACGGTGTGTGAGCCGATTTTTGAAAAACCACTTTCTGAGATCTCATTTGGACATGTGTTACTTAATCTTTTCAATACAGCACGTCGTTTCAATATGGAAGTACAACCGCAGTTAGTTTTACTTCAAAAAACATTGCTTTATGTTGAAGGGCTTGGGCGTCAGTTATATCCACAGTTGGATTTATGGAAAACGGCAAAACCGTTTTTAGAAGATTGGTTACATAGTCAAATTGGTATCACGGCATTAGTGAATGGTATAAAGAGTAAAGCACCTTACTGGATTGAAAAAATGCCAGAGATACCAGAGCTGGTTTATGATAGTCTGAAGCAACATAAAAATATGAAGTTAACGCTAGATAAATTGACGGAACAAATAAGTTCGCAAAGAGTCAAACATAGACAGTCTCTATTTTTATTGGGTATAGGTACAACACTGTTTTTATGCGGTAGCCTGTTTTTTGTTTCTGGTTTTAAAACATTATTCAGTGTTTTTATCAGTTTAGGCCTTCTTGCATGGATTTTGGGTTGGTTTAGATCTGGTAATCCACAATAAAAACACATCAAAGTTTGTCTTTGAGCAAGTTAAAAGATGAATTCGAGATTCCCGAAAATTGAATTCGTTGTATATAATGGGCACTGTTATTAAGTATAACCCCGAAAATAGTTGAGGAACATAAAATGGGCGGTATTAGCATTTGGCAATTACTTATCATCGCTGTCATCGTTGTTTTATTATTTGGTACAAATAAACTGCGCACATTGGGCTCAGATTTAGGTGCATCAGTAAAAGGCTTTAAAAAAGCGATTGGTGATGAAGCTGCAGATAAGAACACCAACAACGCTGAAAAAACAAATAACGACGCAGATTTTGATACTAAAAATTTAGCGCAGAAGACTTCAACAGAAGAGAAGTCTACAACTGAGAGCAAAAACAAAGAGCAGGTATAAACCGTGTTTGACATTGGTTTTAGTCAGCTGCTATTGGTCATGGTGATTGGTCTTGTTTTTCTGGGGCCAGAACGTTTGCCCGTAGCAGTAAAAACAATTGCTGGCTGGGTAAGGGCGCTACGCTCTTTGGCTGCGAATGTGCAAAATGAACTGACTCAAGAACTAAAACTTCAAGAACTCCAAGAGAGCTTGAAAAAAGTTGAAGAGAAAGCAAATTTACAAACGTTATCGCCAGAGCTGAAAGCGTCTATGGATGAGTTAAAAGAGGCTGCACAGTCTTTAAAACAAACTTATCAAGCACCTACAACGCCAGAACCCACTAAAGAGCAGTCTGTAAAAACCGACTCTACGGAACCTTCACCTTCTGATTTAGCCGCACTTGCTGAAGCTAATGAAGTTAATGATGATGCTAATCGCCATAAACCTGTGGCAGAAAGTGTTACAAAGACAGAAGTTCCTGTTACTCAGCCAGTAACAATAGAGAAAAAAACAACTGATCAGGTCAATGGTGAGCATTAAAACATGGCAGTAAATGATACCCAACCGCTGATCAGCCATTTAATAGAATTACGCAAGCGTTTGATGTATAGCTTGGTGTCAGTTCTTGTGGTTTTTTTAGCGCTGGTTTATTTTTCTAACGATATCTATCAATTAGTCTCGGCTCCATTACTTGATAAGTTGCCACAAGGGTCAAATATGAGTGCGACTGATGTTGCCTCTACATTTTTGACTCCGATTAAATTGACAATCATGGTATCCGTTTTTGCTTCTGTACCTGTTATTCTTTATCAGGTATGGGCTTTCATCGCACCAGCATTGTATAAACACGAACGTCGCTTAATGCTGCCATTACTTGTTTCAAGTACAGTATTATTCTATCTCGGTATGGCGTTTGCTTATTTTGTTGTGTTCCCTCTTGCGTTTGGTTTCTTTGTTAATACAACCCCAGAAGGGGTTAACTTTATTCCTGATATCAGTAAATACCTAAGTTTCGTGATGACGCTCTTTATGGCGTTTGGTGCTGCTTTTGAAGTACCCATTGCGATTATTTTATTGTGCTGGAGTGGTGTAACAACACCAGATGCGTTAAAGAAAAAACGTCCTTATATTCTTGTGGGTGCCTTTGTTGTTGGTATGGTATTGACACCTCCAGATGTTTTCTCTCAAACCTTATTGGCAATACCTATGTACTTACTGTTTGAAATCGGTGTCATGGTATCGCGTTTTTATGTAGGTAAGGGAAGAAGAGAAGACGAAGACGCAGATACAGAAGCAGAAGCAGAACAGCAAAAATAATTTTAGAAACCATTTTCTAAAATCATATGATATTAGCCCAGCAATTGCTGGGTTAACTTTTTCTAGAAAGTCTCTTTTTTAAATTCTTTATTTCCCACTGATTTTTTCACTTCGCTATTTAATATATTTAAAAGCAAAATTGAACGTGCTTCACCATCAGGTTCTTGATATATGGCTTTGATCCCTTGAAATATACCCTCTGTAATTAACACGCTATCGCCACTATGGGGTACATTTTCTTCACTATAAGAGAGAGCAGAAAGCTGAGGTATTTGCAGTGTATCAATCACATCTTGAGGCACTGTGACAGGATATTGCCCAAAACGGACAAACGAGTTTACTCCACGCGTTGAGTTAATGGTCGTGGTATGGATCACTTCAGGATCAAATTCTATAAAAAGGTAATTAGGAAAAAGCGGTTCGGTTACCGTAGTGCGCTTTCCTCTTACTATTTTTTCTATGGTTACCATCGGTGTAAAACAGCCCACTTGCTGACGTTCTAAGTGTTCGATAGCACGAGGAATTTGTCCTCGTTTACAATACAGCAAGTACCAATTTTTCATAGTAGAGACAATAAGTTAGTTGATTTTAATTTACGTAATAATAGCAAATTTATCGTTGAGGTAACAGCTATCTATTGAGGTTAAATAAAAATAGCTTAACGCGATTTTATACTGGAAAAAGAAGAGAAAAGCTGTGTTTATTCGCAATAAAAGAGTTTGTTTTTGTTACTTTCAATTGGATCTCAGATAGAGGTAACAAGTTGACAAAAAAGTGATGGTAAAAACAAGAAAAAGCTTTCAAGATAATTATCTTAGAATTTTATTCATAATTATAAAGAGGTTCTGTAATGGAAGTTTTTTTATTAAGTAACGGGAAAATTGCCGGGGATCCACGTTGGTTAAGTTATGCAAAAGATAATATCGATAGCATGATTAAAAAACGCGGTATTCGTTCTGCTGTATTAATTGCTTATGCCGTTATTCGTTCAGATCATGATCAACGTGCTCGTGATTTATCAGAAGTGTTAGGTATTGAAGTTACTTGTATTGAACATTTTGATTCAGAAGTTGATGCAATCAATAATGCAGAATGTATTTTAGTCAGTGGTGGTAATACTTGGTTATTAAACCAAATGTTGCATGAGAAAGGATTAGTTGTTCCTATCCAACGCGCAGTACGTGAGCGCAATATTCCATATATTGGTTGGAGTGCCGGTTGTAACGTTGCAACACCAACAATTCGTACCACGAATGATATGCCAGTACGCTCCTCTGTTATTATGCCTTCATTAGGTCTATTCCCTGTTCAAATTAACCCACATTACATTGATGCTTCTATTAGTGGCCATATGGGTGAAACGCGTGATGAACGTATTGCAGAGTTTTGTGCAATTAACCCTGAAGAGATTGTTGTGGCTATCCGTGAAGGTAGTTACTTACATATTCAAGGTGAAGAATTACATTATTACAGCGCTAAAAATGAAGGTTTTAAAATCTTCCAACATGGAAAAACATTCCCTGAACAGTTTGATACAAAATTACTTTCAGAGTGGGTTCCATTCCGCTGTTTATAAGTATAGTGAACGCTACTAAATAAAAAGCATTGCATTTTAGTGAGTTATGCGTTTAGCTTATAGCGTCTCAAAGAGGGCATTGTCCCTCTTTTCTTTCACTCACTGGCTCGTAAGATTATGATGAAATACCGCGATTTAAGAGATTTCCTTTCATTATTAGAAGAAAAAGGTGAATTAAAACGTATCACCTATGAAATAGATCCCTACCTTGAAATGACCGAAATAGCGGACAGAACTTTACGTGCCGGTGGGCCAGCACTGTTGTTTGAAAATCCTAAAGGGTATGATATGCCAGTGCTTTGTAACTTATTTGGTACACCTGAGCGTGTAGCAATGGGGATGGGCCAAGATGATGTTAAAGCCTTACACGAAGTTGGAAAGTTATTAGCTTTTCTAAAAGAGCCTGATCCTCCGAAAGGTTTTCGTGATCTCTTCGATAAGTTACCTAAATTTAAGCAAGTTTTAAATATGCCAACAAAACGCTTGAGTAAAGCGCCTTGTCAGGAGGTGGTTTTAACAGGTGATGATGTTGATTTAACAAAGATCCCTGTTATGCATTGTTGGCCTGAAGACGCAGCACCTTTGATTACTTGGGGATTAACGGTGACTCGTGGCCCATTAAAAGAGCGCCAAAATCTGGGTATTTATCGCCAGCAAGTGCTGGGTAAAAATAAAGTGATTATGCGCTGGTTATCACATCGTGGTGGTGCGTTAGATTTTCAAGAGTGGTGTCAAAAACATCCGGGAGAACGATTCCCTGTTTCTGTAGCATTAGGAGCTGATCCTGCTACTATTTTAGGTGCTGTAACACCTGTACCAGATACCTTATCTGAATATGCATTTGCTGGATTATTACGGGGTAATAAATCAGAGGTTGTAAAATGTCTTTCAAATGATCTTGAAGTGCCGGCAAGTGCTGAGATTATCCTTGAAGGTTACATTGAACCGGGAGAATTAGCCCCAGAAGGGCCATATGGAGATCACACAGGATATTATAATGAGATTGACTCTTTCCCTGTGTTTACCATTACGCATTTAACGCGCCGTAAAGATGCAATTTATCATTCAACCTATACAGGGCGTCCACCTGATGAACCGGCAGTATTAGGTGTTGCGTTGAATGAAGTGCTTGTTCCGATATTACAAAAACAGTTTCCCGAAATTGTAGATTTTTATTTACCTCCTGAAGGATGTTCTTACCGTTTAGCCGTTGTGACAATGAAGAAACAGTATGCGGGTCATGCTAAACGCGTAATGATGGGAGTTTGGTCTTACTTGCGGCAATTTATGTACACAAAATTTGTGATTGTTTGCGATGATGATGTCAATGCAAGAGATTGGAAAGATGTGATTTGGGCAATTACAACCAGAATGGATCCTGCGAGAGATACCATTATGATGGAAAATACGCCTATTGATTATCTCGACTTCGCTTCACCGGTTTCAGGATTAGGATCAAAAATGGGGCTTGATGCGACGAATAAATGGCCAGGTGAGATAGATAGAGAATGGGGTAGACCTATTGTAATGTCTGATGAAGTTAAGCAACGAGTCGATACTATTTGGGAACAGCTCGATATTCTTAAATAATAACAGAGGAACAACATGGCAATACTGAATTGTAAAGTCTCACTTGTTGAGCCGATGACAGATACGGTTTATCGGGTAAGGCTATTACCTGATGGCGAATTTGATTTTCAGGCTGGGCAATATCTTTTAGCAGTTATGGATGAACGTGATAAACGCCCTTTTTCTATTGCATCTATACCTGAGAACAAAGACTTTATTGAACTTCATATTGGTGCGTCTGAACTCAATCTTTATGCGATGGCAGTGCTTGATGTGATATTAGAAAAACAGCAACTTACCATTGATATTCCTCATGGGAATGCATGGTTTAAAAAAGAGAGTCAACGTCCTCTACTATTAATTGCTGGCGGTACAGGATTTTCTTATACCCACTCAATTTTATTGGCTGCATTAGCTGAAAACCCACAACGATCTATTACGATTTATTGGGGGGGAAGAGAAAGCGTTCACCTCTATGACCTTAATGAATTACAAGAATTATCAGAATTGCATCCATCTTTAACGGTTGTACCTGTAGTCGAGCAACCTGATGAAACTTGGCGAGGCCGAAAAGGTACGGTATTAACAGCGATAAGCGAAGATTTTGGTGATTTATCAGAATATGATATTTACATCGCAGGGCGTTTTGAAATGGCTAAAATTGCCAGAGATCGTTTTTGTAATGAGCGTAATGCTGATAAAACACGCTTATTTAGCGATGCTTTTGAATTTATCTGATAAAACGATAGTATCCCATTATTTGTTATTATTTTCGTTTTTAAAACCATAAAAAAACCCGCCCCTGACGGCGGGAAAATGGTTTCTAACCATGCAATCGAAGTGAATACTGTCCCAACGATAAGAATGTGGATATACAGAATACGGTATTAAACACGTTCTATAATCGTTGCAATACCTTGTCCTAATCCAATACACATTGTGGCTAAGCCAAACTGCGCATCTTTACGCTCCATAATATTTAATAATGAAGTAGTTATTCGAGAGCCTGAGCAACCTAAAGGATGCCCTAAGGCAATTGCTCCGCCATTTAAATTAATTTTGTCATCGATACTATCGAGTAAATTCATTTTCTTCATGCAGGCTAATGACTGTGCTGCAAAAGCTTCATTTAGCTCAAAAATATCAATATCACCTAATGTTAATCCTGCTTTTTTCAATGCGATTTCTGTTGCAGGCACAGGACCATAACCCATAATTGCAGGATCACAGCCCGTCACTGCCATAGCACGGATCATGGCGCGAGGCTTTAAATTGTGCTCTTTGGCATAACGCTCACTGGTGATAAACATAGCGGATGCACCATCAGATACTGCGGATGAATTGCCTGCCGTTACAGAGCCTGTCGCGGGATCAAACACAGGTTTAAGCTGTGCTAACTCTTCAAGGCTAGGGTTATAGCGAATAACCTCATCATTTTTTACATTGATAAGATTACCCATTGCATCATGACCATTGATAGTCACTATCTCATTCTCAAAATAGCCTTGTTGTGTTGCAATTGCTGCTAACTGATGCGAACGATAAGCAAAATTATCTTGCTCTTCACGTGAAATTTGGAATGATTTTGCTAGCATTTCCGCGGTTAATCCCATTGAAAATGAGGCTTTAGCGACAGAAAGATTAAGTGATGGATTAAAATTTGTATTATAAGTCATCGGTACATGACCCATATGTTCAACACCACCGATTAATGCGACTTGACTATCACCCAGCATAATCTGGCGAGCTCCATCATGTAATGCTTGCATTGATGAACCACATAACCGGTTAACTGTAACTGCTGGAACCTTGTGTGGAAGTTCAGCCAAGAGCGCCGCATTACGAGCAATATTAAAGCCTTGTTCTAAAGTTTGTTGCACACAGCCCCAAATCACATCACCAATATCATTAGGATTAATATTCGGGTTACGTGTTAGTAGTGTTTGCATCAATTGTGCTGAGAGATTTTCCGCTCTAACATGGCGAAATGCGCCGCCTTTTGAGCGTCCCATTGGAGTACGAATACCATCAATTATGACAACTTTTTCCATTTCATATCTCCTTACGCGAGTTCTCTGATGTTAACATCTACTTTTTCGGGCTTTGGATAATAAGTTTCGTTGCGTTGCGCTTTCTGTTTTAAGCTTTCAGGAATTTGATAAAGAGGCCCTAATGATGCGTATTGCTGTGCATCTGCAACAAATTGCGCTAATCCAATGGTATCAAGGTAACGGAATACACCACCTCTGAAAGGAGGAAAGCCTAAACCATAAACTAACGCAATATCGGCTTCTGCTGGTGAGGCAATAATACCTTCATCTAAACAACGGATAACTTCATTAATCATTGGGATCATCATGCGAGCGATAATTGCGTCTTGGCTAAACTCTTGTGTTTTGCCAGCATTTTGCTGAATAAGCGTTTGAATTTGACCATCAACAGATTTCTGTTTTTTACCCCGTTTATCAATAGAGTAATCATAGAAACCATGGTTATTTTTTTGACCATATCGTTGTTGCTCATATAAAAGAGCAATCGCATCTCGTTCAATTGTCCCCATTCTGTCAGGGAAACCCTCAGCCATTACGGCTTGAGCGTGATTTGCCGTATCAATACCCACAACATCGAGTAGGTAAGCGGGTCCCATAGGCCAGCCAAATACTTTTTCCATTGCTTTATCAACGGCAATAAAATCAGCACCATCTCTTAGTAATAGAGAGAATCCTGCAAAATAAGGAAAGAGGACTCGGTTTACAAAGAAGCCGGGACAGTCATTAACGATAATCGGTGTTTTTCCCATTTTACTGGCGTAACTGACTATACGATTAATAGTTTCCTCACTGGTTTTTTCGCCTTTAATGATTTCAACCAGTGGCATTCGATGAACTGGGTTAAAGAAGTGCATTCCACAGAAATTCTCAGGACGCTTTAAAGATTTCGCAAGTAATGAAATAGGGATGGTTGATGTGTTGGATGCAAGGATCGCGTTATCTGCTAATAGTGCTTCTGTTTCTGCAAGTACAGTTGCTTTTATTTTTGGGTTTTCAACGACAGCTTCGACAACAACATTTGCATCACTGACAGATGCGTAATTCAATGTAGGTTGAATAGAAGCGAGAGTTTTCGCCATATCTACGGCATTCATTCGACCTTTTTCCTGACGTTTTTGTAGCAGGCTTAACGCTTCATTCATACCCAGTTCAAGGGATTTTTGGTTAATATCCTTCATTACAACAGGAATACCTTTTAAGGCAGATTGGTAGGCGATCCCACCTCCCATGATCCCTGCACCTAATACAGCAGCCTGTTTAGGTAGTTCGGCATGACGTTTTTTCGTGATGCTTTTGACGTACTGATCATTAAGAAAAATACCGACTAAGGCTTTTGCAACATCAGTACGTGTGAGCTTAACAAAGTTTTCGGTTTCGAGAGCCAGTGCTTCATCTCTATTTAGGAAGGCTGCTTTTTCAATCGTTTTTACTGCGGTGATAGGTGCTGGATAGTGAGGGCCTGCTACTTTCATCACCATACCTTTAGCCACACTGAAAGACATTTTATGCTCAAGCTCGGTCAGTCTTAATGGCGCTGTTTTTGGATGACGTGCCGCTTTCCAATCAATTTTACCTGCAATTGCTTGTTCGATTAATGAAATAGCACTCTCTTTTAAATTTTCTAGCGGAATAATTGCTTGAATTAATCCATTTTGAAGTGCCGTTTGAGCATCAATATCTTTACCAGCAGTAATAATTTCTAATGCGTTATCGACACCTATTAAACGAGGTAGACGTACTGAGCCGCCAAAGCCAGGCATGATCCCAAGTTTTGTTTCTGGTAAACCGATACGTAAATCAGGAGAAGCAATACGAAAATCAGTGGCAAGTACGCACTCACAACCACCGCCAAGCGCATAGCCATTGATAGCGGAAACAGTAGGAACAGGTAAGTCTTCAAGTCGACTAAAAATCTGATTAGAGAAATGTAGCCACTGAGTTAATTCTTCTTCAGGGGCATCAAAAAGGGATAAAAACTCGGTAATATCAGCACCGACAATAAAAGCCGGTTTTTCAGAACGTAAGATAACGCCTTTCAAGCCAGGTGTTGCCTCTAATACTGTTAAAGCTTCACTTAGCATTGCAACGGTTTTGGTATCTAATTTATTAATAGAACCTTTAGCATTAAAAATAAGTTCAACAATACCTTGTTTCACCCAATCGGCTTGAATATTTTCGCTTTGATAGAGCATTTGTATTCTCCCTTAATGTATAGACTGGTATGACCAGATAATAAGAGTGTGAATACTATGTTAAATAAATGCAAATATTTGATTAAAAAACTGCAGAGGTGATCACAGTGAAATTATTCAACTTATTGAATTCTATGTTGTTGCTCAGATTGATAAAAAGAGGAGCGATAAATCGGTAATAATCTATTTTTGTTATGGGGTTAGCCACTAAAAGAGTTAGCGTGTTAAGCTGAATCATTAACAATGAATAAGATAAGGTAATTAATAATGGAAAAATTGCTCTCTCTGTACCAAGAACATATCAAAACTCTACAAAATCGTACTCGTGATGCTTTATCCAGACACCATCTTGATTCTGTATTAATTCATTCTGGTGAACCTATTCGTATTTTCCTTGATGACAGTGATTACCCTTTTAAAGTGAATGCTCATTTTAAAGCGTGGGTACCTGTAACAGATGTACCACATTGTTGGTTATTAGCGGATGGTGTGAATAAACCTAAATTATGGTTCTATTCCCCGGTTGACTATTGGCACAGTGTTGAAGCTTTACCAAGTAGCTATTGGACTCATGAAATTGAGTTAATTCATCTCAAAAATGTTGATGATATTCAAAAAGAGCTAGCACCTTATATTAATAAAAACACTGCTTATATTGGTCCAAATACACAGCGAGCAGAATCATTAGGTGTGAGTATTGAGAATATTAACAATCAATCTCTTCTTAATTATTATCATTACTATCGTGCATATAAAACAGGTTATGAATTAGCTTGTATGCGTGAAGCACAAAAAATGGCCGTCAACGGACATATTGCCGCTCGTGAAGCTTTTCAAGCTGGATTAAGTGAGTTTGATATTAATATGGCGTATTTAATGGCTACGGGCCATCGTGATACGGATGTTCCGTATGGCAATATTGTCGCTTTAAATGAACATGCTGCTGTTTTGCATTACACAAAATTAGATCATGAATCACCGGATGAATATCGTAGTTTCCTTATTGATGCCGGTGCAGAGTATAATGGTTACGCAGCAGATATCACCCGAACTTATAGCGCAAAAGAAAATCATGAATTTACTTCGTTAGTTAAAGATATGAATGATGCGCAACAAGCACTGATTGCAACAATGAAAGCGGGTGTGCGTTATACTGAATACCATGTTCAAATGCATCAACGCATTGCTGGGCTACTTAATAAGTACGGTATTGTTAAAGGTGTGAGTGAAGAAGAGATGGTGAGTGCTGGATTAACTACACCATTTTTACCACACGGCTTAGGACATGCTTTAGGTCTACAAGTTCATGATGCGGCTGGATTTATGCAAGATGATAAGGGAACTCATTTAGCGGCTCCTGCTATGTATCCATTCTTACGTTGCACACGCATTATTGAACCGGGCATGGTATTAACAATTGAACCTGGGTTTTACTTTATCGACTCTCTGTTAGCGCCTTGGAAAGAAGGCAAATACGGTACTCATTTCAATTGGAAGCTTATTGAGCATTTCAAACCATTTGGTGGTATTCGTATTGAAGATAATATTATTATCCACGATAACAAAATTGAAAATATGACCAGAGATTTACACTTAGCCTGATGAAAGCGTATTTGATCCCCGCTGAAACTGTAGAATTCAGTGAAGAAATAAAGAAGAGTCGTTTTATTACATTTATAGCTCACACTGAAGGTATTGATGCAGCAAAAACTTATATCCAGTCTATCAAAGAGCAATTTCCTGATGCCCGACACCACTGTTGGGCTTTTGTTGCAGGAAGACCCGATGATTCACAACAGTTAGGTTTTTCTGATGATGGTGAGCCAACAGGTACGGCGGGAAAACCTATTCTTGCACCTCTTTTAGGGAGTGGGATGGGAGAAGTTACCGCCGTGGTTGTTCGGTATTTCGGGGGGATCAAATTAGGAACCGGTGGGTTAGTTAGAGCTTATGGTAGTGGCGTTCAACAAGCATTAAAGCTTTTGCCAACAAAAACGAAAGTGCCACAGTTGCGTTTTAGTGTAGCGTGTGAATATTCACTTGTTTCATTACTTGAACAAGTCGTTGAACAATATCATGGGCAAGTACTTTCAAGTGAATATACTGATAAAGTTACTTTTATACTTTCATTGCCTGCAGTACATAGTGGTGAAGTTGAAGTTAAACTACGTGATATAAGTCGTGGCAGTATGCAATTAATCCCGTTAGATAAAAATGAATAATCTTTGCTATCAAGGAAATCGCTAAATGCATTTTCGTTCAATAACCCGTATTGTCGGACTGCTTGTTATCTTATTTTCTGTCACGATGATCATTCCTGGTATTGTCGCACTAATATATCGAGATGGTGCAGGGCGTGCATTTAGCCAAACATTTATTGTAGCGTTGATCATTGGGTTAATGCTGTGGATCCCAAATCGACATAAAAAAAGTGAGCTTAAGCCTAAAGAAGGTTTTCTGATTGTTGTCTTATTTTGGACAGTATTGGGTAGTGTTGGGGCATTGCCGTTTATCTTTTCTGAACAACCTAATCTCTCTATTACTGATGCCTTTTTTGAATCCTTCTCAGGACTAACGACAACAGGTGCCACAACACTTGTAGGGCTAGATTCGTTACCTAAAGCTATTTTGTTTTATCGCCAAATGCTCCAATGGTTAGGAGGGATGGGGATCATCGTGTTAGCTGTCGCTATTCTTCCACTTTTAGGTGTTGGGGGAATGCAGTTATATCGTGCAGAAATGCCGGGTCCATTGAAAGATAACAAAATGCGACCTCGAATAGCAGAAACAGCAAAAGCACTTTGGCTTATCTATGTTTTATTAACGATCATTTGTGCTTTAGCATTATGGATTGCGGGCATGGATGTGTTTGATGCTATTTCTCATAGCTTTTCAACAATTGCGATTGGCGGCTTTTCTACTCACGATGCTAGTATTGGTTATTTTAATAGCCCAACTATTAACATCATTATTGGTGTATTTCTTCTGATCTCGGGTTGTAACTTTGGTTTGCACTTCGCCGTATTAACGGGCAGAAGCTTAAATATCTATTGGCGTGATCCTGAATTTCGTATGTTTATCTCAATTCAATTGGGATTAGTTATTATCTGTAGCGGTATTCTATGGTTTTATTCTGTATATGACACAGGATGGGTAACCATCAATCAGGCTTTTTTCCAAGTTGTCTCTATGGCGACAACAGCAGGCTTTGCCACGGATAGCTTTGCACAATGGCCTGCATTTTTACCTCTTCTATTATTATGCTCGGCATTTATTGGTGGTTGTGCAGGATCAACGGGTGGGGGATTGAAAGTTATTCGTATCTTGCTGTTATTCCTACAAGGGAATCGTGAATTAAAACGTCTTGTTCACCCTAACGCTGTTTATACCATCAAACTTGGTCACCGAGCATTACCCGAACGTATTATTGAAGCTGTGTGGGGATTTTTCTCTGCTTATGCATTGGTATTTATTATTAGCTTAATGTTGTTGATAGCGACAGGCGTCGATGAATTTTCTGCATTTTCTGCTATTGCTACCACATTAAATAATCTTGGGCCTGGACTAGGTATTGTTGCTGACAACTTCACAACAATGAATCCAGCGGCAAAATGGATATTGGTCGTGACAATGTTATTTGGACGACTAGAAGTTTTCACACTATTGGTTTTATTTACCCCAACGTTTTGGCGTGATTAACCTAATACAAGGAGTAATGTATGAGCGCGCTATTATTGTACTGTAGTACTGATGGTCAAACTAAAAAAATAATGACACAAATCGCGAATGAATTAAGACAACACGGTCATGAATGCGATGTGAGAGATTTAACCTCTGTGCAGCAGAGTTTAAATTTATCTGCTTATAATAAAGTCTTAGTAGGTGCTTCGATTCGCTATGGTTACTTTAATAAAGCGCTCGATAAATTTATCACTCGTCATCTTGTACAATTGAATAGTATGCCGTCCGCATTCTTTGGCGTTAATCTTACGGCAAGAAAAGCAGAAAAGAATACACCTGAGACGAATGCTTATATGCGTAAGTTTTTAGATAAGACTCCATGGAAGCCAACGTTAACGGGAGTCTTTGCAGGCGCACTTTTTTATCCTCGTTATAAATGGATTGATAGAGTCATGATCCAGTTAATTATGAAGATGACTAAAGGTGAAACGGATCCTACAAAAGAAATTGAATATACAGATTGGAATAAAGTAAGCGAATTTGCGACGCACTTTGCTAAAATTGAGTGATATTTAATCTTTTTTGTGGGGTTTTTATACGTCTTGTTGGAGTTTTGAACGAACAGTAAATTATTTTAAAAAAACACTTGCGCTAATCCGAGAACCCCCTATAATGCGCACCCACTGACCGGCGATGAGCAAACAACAAGCCACGCAGGACGGTGAAGAGAAAAGAAAAAAGTTTGAAAAAATTCTTGACTCTTCAGAGGAATAACGTAATATACGCCTCCTCGCAACAACGCAGAAGACCGGAAACGGCAGCGAATGTTGCACTGCTCTTTAACAAATTATCAGACAATCTGTGTGGGCACTCGCAGAGACGATATCTTCTAAAATATTAGATGTATCAAGTCTTGAAGAGTGAACAACAAAAGTAAATTCATTTATGAATAGCTAAGTTTTCGATTTCTTTGAGCATCAAACACTTTTAATTGAAGAGTTTGATCATGGCTCAGATTGAACGCTGGCGGCAGGCCTAACACATGCAAGTCGAGCGGTAACAGGAGAAAGCTTGCTTTCTTGCTGACGAGCGGCGGACGGGTGAGTAATGTATGGGGATCTGCCCGATAGAGGGGGATAACTACTGGAAACGGTGGCTAATACCGCATGACGTCTACGGACCAAAGCAGGGGCTCTTCGGACCTT
>NZ_JASVWV010000059.1:0-862 GCF_030286765.1 Proteus faecis | reverse complement strand
TGAATACATAGCGTCATGAAGCGAACCGGGAGAACTGAAACATCTCAGTACCCCGAGGAAAAGAAATCAACCGAGATTCCCCTAGTAGCGGCGAGCGAACGGGGAACAGCCCAGAGTCTTAATCAATAGCAGCATCAGGAGAACGGTCTGGAAAGTCCGGCAGTAAAGGGTGATAGCCCCGTATCCGAAGATGCTGTTATTGTGAACTCGACGAGTAGGGCGGGACACGTGTTATCCTGTCTGAATATGGGGGGACCATCCTCCAAGGCTAAATACTCCTGATTGACCGATAGTGAACCAGTACCGTGAGGGAAAGGCGAAAAGAACCCCGGCGAGGGGAGTGAAAAAGAACCTGAAACCGTGTACGTACAAGCAGTAGGAGCCCCATCACTCAAGTGCCTCGCACTGAGTGATTGGCAAAACCACTCGAAAACAGCGCCGCGTTTACCTACAAAATGGGTTGATTTTTTCAAGCCGTCGCGCAGTGTACATAGAAGTACACGAGCAACGGAAGTTAAAAAATCGAGCCAGTTTGGCAGTAAAAGCAAGCGGGACATTTGAGGATGGGGTGACTGCGTACCTTTTGTATAATGGGTCAGCGACTTATATTCTGTAGCAAGGTTAACCGTATAGGGGAGCCGTAGGGAAACCGAGTCTTAACTGGGCGAATGAGTTGCAGGGTATAGACCCGAAACCCGGTGATCTATCCATGGGCAGGTTGAAGGTTGGGTAACACTAACTGGAGGACCGAACCGACTAATGTTGAAAAATTAGCGGATGACTTGTGGATGGGGGTGAAAGGCCAATCAAACCGGGAGATAGCTGGTTCTCCCCGAAAGCTATTTAGGTAGCGCCTCGTGAA
>NZ_JASVWV010000058.1:0-905 GCF_030286765.1 Proteus faecis | reverse complement strand
GAACGCAAGGGCATACTGGAATTACAAGCGGCGGGACTCGTCGTTTCTGCCCATGGAGGCCAGCGTAAATCCGTCACACAGACGGTTGCGGTCTAAGAAGTGGGAAGCCTCGCCCGACAGGGCGGGGTGCAGTCACTGTTGAGTGTTAGAAAACAAAAGAAATGAGTTATTTTCTCGCGCTCCCTTAATTTCTCTCTATAGAGCAGCGGAAAAGAAATTAAATCATCAAAAAAAGAGAAAGTTCTCGCTTTGATATGCAAAAAAATGGATATCTTTACTGATTGTTATTTAAGCATTTTTTACCCCAAAATAGCTTATGATGAAAAATTAAACTTGAATAGAATAAAAAGAAAGCAAACAAACTTATTTTTGCATTTTTTATTAAAAAGACGTTGACGCATCCCACTGAATACGGTTTAATGCGCCTCGTTAGCCCGAATAGCTCAGTCGGTAGAGCAGGGGATTGAAAATCCCCGTGTCCTTGGTTCGATTCCGAGTTCGGGCACCATCTTTCCTTTCGGAAATGGTGTAACCGTTTCCCTAGCACGGTCGCTGGAAGTGAGATCCCCAGCGCCCGGTTAAAAACTTGAATTTCAGTTGTAATCACGTTCATGACTTCTCACGTGGTTGACAATGATTTATCAAGTAAGGGTGTTTTTGCCGAACACCCTTCTCAATCAAATCCAGCTTATACACAAAGTTGATGAAATAGTCAACTTTGTGTAAATATTTTTTTATTTTACATCACAATCCCTGTCTTTTTGATACTAGTCTTGAATGCTCACCACCTAATCCCATTGTTAAAAACTCCCCTAATTCGTCTTCCAGGATCCTGACTGTACTGTATGCGTCCAGAGCAATATACTCCATTGTCGAAGACAGGCTACGGTGTCCTAACATCTGTT
>NZ_JASVWV010000057.1:0-921 GCF_030286765.1 Proteus faecis | reverse complement strand
ACAACCATAACAACAGCACATTCATCCCCTGATAGGGATGACCGGTCAGGGCGTTCACCGGAAAACCGGTGCCCGTCCCTTCTGCCGGCCGCCATGGCCGTTTCCACGGGCAGGTGCCTTTTTCCAGTGCGGTCACAATACGGTCAGTCACTTCCTGATAAATATCGCGAACAGGCTTATCCGCAGCCGGGCGGCGTTTACGGTCAGATTTTTTCATCGGGATACCCTCAATAAAAAAGGTGTATCCCGTCCTGATGGCGGGATACACCATCAGGTGAAAAAACAATATGGTTAATTTTTAAACGGTGTTTCCAGTGGAAACACTGATTAAAATGTGTTCAGCGTTTCCCGGAGAAACACCTTACCGGCTTACCACCAGGCCACAAAACACAGTGACTCTGCCTCAAAGTCAAACGTCTCCGTTATCCCTGACAGCCAGCGTCTGACGTCTTCCACATCAGCCCAGTACACCTCGTCATAGGCCGTTGAACCAAAGAAAAAACTCTCTGTGGTCGGAAAACGTGTCTGACAGTTTTCCGGTGTCAGTGCCAGCAAGTCCTGCTGTAAAGCCCGCAGATGAGCCTCTGTCACCGGCACTTTTTCACAGTTTTCAAAAGCCCCGATATGGTCATGCACCCACTTAAACAATGCATTGACCTTACGGAAATACCCGACTTCAATATCGCCGTCGCTGTCCGCTTCTGCATAACGTGAGCCGGGTATCCGGCTTTTGTCTGCACCGCGCTTTTCACTGGCATAAAAGTAAATATCGAGTCCCATACACTTCTCCTGCGATAAAAAAGGCAGGGACTCTCCCGACAGGAAAGTCCCTGCCGGGTTGAGTAAAATAAAACTATCCGTTCATGCCGGGCATATTCTGCTCAGCGTCTCTGACACACGATAACGCACACGCCAGCGTGT
>NZ_JASVWV010000056.1:0-926 GCF_030286765.1 Proteus faecis | reverse complement strand
AACTGAAAACGGATAATGGTGATTTTGTCCATCGCTGTCTCCTACGCGGCCTGTCGGGAGGTGGCCGTATTCAGTAAAAACTCACAGGCCTGACGGGCCTGCCCGGCTGCCCGGAACAACGCTTTTTTGTCCGCTTTCAGTACCCGCAGCCAGCTGTCAAGATAACTTTCATGATTCACCTCTCCCTCAACGCTTAACTGCGCACAGAGAAAAGCGCTGCCCATTTCTGCAACCAGCTCCTCAAAACTGTACAGCGGGTCACCAAATTTCAGGGACGATGAGGTGATGCCTTCACGGGCCAGCCGGGACTGATGACCAGTACTGTGCACCAGTTCATGCAGTAAGGTGGCCCAGTAATCAGCATCCCGGTCAAACTGTGACGACAGTGGCATCACAATCCGGTCCTGTGACGGACTGTAATACGCCCGGTTCTGCGCCGCACTGGTCACCTTCACGCCGCTGGCATTCAGGATATCCAGTGCCCGGTGCGTGGCCGGCAGGGTTATTCCTGTCGTCACCTCTCCGGGTTGTCGCCGTTTTTCGTAAAAATGTGCCGGCAGGTCATCACACTGGGCGATGTTAAATAACGGATTCGCCTTTATCATTGGTATCTCCGTCATCACCACCTCACCGTGTTCATCCCGCAGCGGCTCACCGTGACGGTCTTTTGCCGGCACGTTCAGCGGTTTGAATATCACGGTATCGGTCGCCATTTCGCCTTTACGGACATAACCACCCAGTTGCTGTGCCTGACGGTAAGTCAACCAAGTATCACAACCAAAGCCCTGCTCTGCCGCCGACAACCATAACAACAGCACATTCATCCCCTGATAGGGATGACCGGTCAGGGCGTTCACCGGAAAACCGGTGCCCGTCCCTTCTGCCGGCCGCCATGGCCGTTTCCACGGGCAGGTGCCTTTTTCCAG
>NZ_JASVWV010000055.1:0-927 GCF_030286765.1 Proteus faecis | reverse complement strand
AAGAAGTAGGTAGCTTAACCTTCGGGAGGGCGCTTACCACTTTGTGATTCATGACTGGGGTGAAGTCGTAACAAGGTAACCGTAGGGGAACCTGCGGTTGGATCACCTCCTTACCTAAGAGATACGTGTTATGTGAAGTGCTCACACAGATTGTCTGATGAAGAACGAGCAGAAATACCGGTATAGGCTTGTAGCTCAGGTGGTTAGAGCGCACCCCTGATAAGGGTGAGGTCGGTGGTTCAAGTCCACTCAGGCCTACCACTTTTCCTTTATGCTGTGTTGTGAAGCAACTCGTTTACTTTAAGTAAACTTCGTTACTCCACGCCTTGCCTAAAGAAAAAGCTTCTTTTTATAAAGAAGAAAAGGAGTGGTTACACTGGTATTAAGAATGCATTATGGGGCTATAGCTCAGCTGGGAGAGCGCCTGCCTTGCACGCAGGAGGTCAGCGGTTCGATCCCGCTTAGCTCCACCATAATCTCTTGAATATAAAATAATAATTCAGAGTATATTAGCAATAGTATACTGCGAATTATTTTGCTCTTTAACAATCTGGAACAAGCTGAAAAATTGAAAACAAATCAATATATCACCGAGGTATATTGATGAGTCTCTCAAAATCTCAGACCTTGAATTTGTGATACTCCAAGGCGAGTGTCATGAGCGAGCAACAGCAATTCTAGGCGGACAGCGCGCAGTAAGCGCAGCATACTTAAAGTATGTGAGCATTACGAGCACTGCCCAACAACGAATTGATGCTTGTGCAGCCATGACCTTTAAAGTCGTCTTCGAAAGAAACATCTTCGGGTTGTGAGGTTAAGCGAATAAGCGTACACGGTGGATGCCTAGGCAATCAGAGGCGATGAAGGACGTGCTAATCTGCGATAAGCGTCGGTAAGGTGATATGAACCGTTATACCCGACGATTTC
>NZ_JASVWV010000054.1:0-929 GCF_030286765.1 Proteus faecis | reverse complement strand
GTGGTAATATCCAGCCCCCGTCCGGCCTGCAACGCCAGATTTCCGCTGCTGACCACATTGCTGCCTGACACACTGATATCCCGCCCGGACTGAAGATGAACTGTCTCTCCGGACAGTTCAGTACTGACGGCCTGGCGCGTGTGGACCTCATCATGACGCTCAGATGAATGCCCCGATAACAGCCCGCGACTGCTTTCTTTACTGTGCTCCGCCAGATCCGTCACGCTGTTACCGGCGTTCAGCCGTAAATCCCGTCCGGCCTGTGCAGTCAGCGCGGCATCGGTGGTAACATCAGCGGCAGTGGCCGAAATATCCCGCCCGGCAGACAACACCAAATCTCCGGCCGCATGAATACGAGTGCCACTTTCCGTCTGTATATGCTCCCGGCGCCAGTTATCTTTACCCCAGTCACTTTCCTGAGAACGGACTGTACTGACCGTATCCAGACGCAGGTCATGACCTGCTGTCAGTGACGTCTTCCCGTTCTCTCCGGCATTCCGGATATCGCTGCCGGTCAGGGTGATATTGTTCAGCGCACGCAGTGTCAGATGACCATCTGCCCCCTCTGAATAAATACCGGCCCGGCGATCAACCCAGCGGTTCACACCGTCACTGCGGGTGGTGGTTTCGCTGGTAATATTTCTGCCGGCCAGCAGTGACACTGCTTTGCCGCCCAGTATCTGCCCGCCGGTATTCAGGATATCTTCACCGGCCAGCAGACTGACCCGGTTACCACTGATGCTGCCACTGTTGATCAGCGTCCGTGCACTCAGTTGTGTCACATCCCGTCCCACGATATTGCCGCTGCCGGTAATATCCTGTTCTGCACTCAGCAGGACATTCTGTCCGCCGAGCAGGGCACCGTCACCACCTAAATCCCCTTCCCTGAGCTTCGCATAGACCTGGGGAACACGAACCTGTTGTATGCT
>NZ_JASVWV010000053.1:0-968 GCF_030286765.1 Proteus faecis | reverse complement strand
CCCAGTGTCCCCGTGTCAAGGCGGTTTTTCTCCGCATTTCCTTCTGATGCGATAACCGCACCATCCAGTTGGGTGTGCTTCCCGACCGTAATGTCAAAACCCTCTTTACCGGCAAAAATCCCCGTCTGGTTTTGTACTGAACGGTATTCACTGTGCATCTTATCCCGGCTGGCCGAAATGTTCAGAGAACCATTGCCGAAACCGACGCTACCACCCGCACTTAAGCGGGTTTGTTTTGAGTCATAATTATCAGTGGCCTGCTCACTTTGCAGTGTCAGATTATTGCCGACATTCGCAATGACTTTATTCCCCTGAACCTGAGCACCTTTCAGGGTGGTGTCATGGCCACTGCTGAGGGTCAGGGTTTTGCCTGCATTTACCGTGCTGTCAGTGGCATACTGACTGTTGCCTTTCTCAAATCCTTTACCTCTGTTCACACTGGCATTCACATTGAAACCCGCACCATTTGACCCGAAAGTCACACCGACACCAACGGAACCCCCTTTACTGCTGTTTTTGCCGTCCACCGTCTGGATGTTCTGCGCGGATGTCAGCATAATATCATTCTGAGCGTTGAGTGTGGCGTGACCACCGGCCTGTAACTCACTCCCGGTGACATCAATGTTGCCGCTGCCTGCCGTTTTACCGCCGGCATTCACTGTCAGGTTTTGCCCGGCACTGATACTGCTGCCCTGCGCCGTGGACTGACGGGTTTCGGTTTCTGATTCAGAAGACTGGCTGCCATAAGAGAGATTAATTCCGAAGGCAGAACCCGCATCCCCCTGTGTCTCAGCAAGACGCGCGGCTTCAGCCCCCTGAACACCGGATAACCCGGCTTTAATCGACTGAAGGGCTTTAATGCGGCTGTTATCCGTTTCTTTTGCATCTCCGGCCGTCTGTACTGCGGTATTCAGTGCTGCACCGGCAGTACCGCTCAGGGCAAGCGTAAAACCACTCTGCTTCTGTTC
>NZ_JASVWV010000052.1:0-990 GCF_030286765.1 Proteus faecis | reverse complement strand
CCCTGTACCGCGAAGATACTGAATATCCTCCCAGGCTGTCGCCACCCGGCTCTCATCCTCCCCGGTAAACCGGTTTAGCCAGTCAAAACTGCCGGCCGATAACAACGGTGACAGTCTCGCTTTCTGCGTCGCCGTCAGCGAGTCCCAGGAATGGTACACCCCACCTTCAGATAACCACATCTGATACCACTGATGGATTTGCTGACAACATGACGGCGTCAAATCCGGTGCGGTTATCAGCATCTCAACCCAGTGCGTGAAGGCGGTGTTTTCCGGGGAAACAGGGCCGGTTTCTCCGTATGAGGTCAGTTCCGGTAACGGCGGAAAAGACAGCGGTCTGACGGGTTTCAGTATCCCCGCACAGCCAGCCAGCAACAAATGCAGACTTTGCGCTATCGCCGTCTGCCAGGCGGGTATCCCGTCATCCGCATATATCCAGTGTTTAAGAGCCGGCATATCCGCCGCGTTGTGTAAGGTGATGTCAAGTCGGTTCGAGCACCAGTTTGGCATGGTGATATCCTCTTTTCAGAATAAAAAAGAGGGCTTATCCCGTGAGGAACAAGCCCTCACGGGAAAGATGTCAGTCGTTAATCGTTAAAGATTATCCGGGCATGACATCCGGGTTAATGGCACCGCTCAGCTGAGCCTGTGCAAGTAAAGCATCGGTATCACTGACATACGGGGATGCCGGCAGATAACAGGATGCATTCAGTTTATCCAGGTGGTATTTATCCACCAGACGGTTGACCGCCGATACCGGCGATATCCCGAGTTCAATCATCCGGGATACCTCCGCATCATCAGACAATCCGGTATCACTCAGCGTAATGCCGTAATGCACTTTCAGTAACTGATGTACCAGCAACTGAAAACGGATAATGGTGATTTTGTCCATCGCTGTCTCCTACGCGGCCTGTCGGGAGGTGGCCGTATTCAGTAAAAACTCACAGGCCTGACGGGCCTGCCCGGCTGCCCGGAACAACGCTTTTT
>NZ_JASVWV010000051.1:0-1220 GCF_030286765.1 Proteus faecis | reverse complement strand
TTTCCCCGCCTTTTTTAATGAGATGAGACAGCCAGCTGATTTGCTTTTGCATAAACACATCCAGAGACAGGTGTCCCAGAGCCACCTGTTCGAGTGATTGTTCCCATAACGCTGTCATACCCGGATCTGTACAGGCTGCCGGCAGGGCATCAATCAGCTGACAGCCGGTGTCTGTCGCCCGGAGTGTTTTTTTCTGTCTGACAATCAATTTCCTGTTTTCCAGCGTGGTGATGATCCCTGCCCGGGTCGCTTCTGTTCCCAGCCCCGCATTCTCTTTCAGGACTTTTTTTAATGTCGGATCGGTAATAAAAGATGACGCATTCTTCATGGCCGCAATCAATGTCCCATCCGTATACGGTTTCGGCGGTGAGGTCGTCAGTTGTACAACCTTTGCCTCTGCTATCGCACAGACGCCTCCCTCATGAAGAGGCGGCAATGTTTCCGTTCCGGTTTCCTGCCCGTTTTCTGTCTCTTCCTTTACTGACGGATCGTCTTCATGTTTCACAAATAATACAGACCAGCCCTTCACCCTTTCGACTTTTCCTTTGGCAACAAATTGTTGTCCGCCAATATCTAAAAACACCTCCGTCGCATCCCATTCCTGATCCGGCAAAAACTGCGCCAGATAATGGGTACGGATAAGTTTGTAGACATTCAGTTCAGCCTCATTCATGGCATTCAAATCCGGTGTATGCCGGGTCGGAATAATCGCATGGTGAGCCGTAATTTTTGCATCATTCCAGACCCGTGAAATACGCGCCGGCTGCAATTGCGCCAGCACATTCTGTAAGGACGGATCACTTTGTGACAAGGCGTTTAAAACAACCGGTATGTCGGCACGCATCGACACCGGCAGATATCCGCAATCCGTCCGGGGATACGTGGTGGCTTTATGTTTTTCATACAGACTTTGTGCGATTTCAAGCACTTTATCAGCGGAATACCCCCAACGCTTTGAGGCAGCCTGCTGAAGTGTCCCGAGATCAAACGGCAGCGGCGGCAATGCTTTTCCTTTCGTTTCATTTACCGTACATACCGTCGCCTTGCCTGCCTGCCGGCACAATTGTTCCACCGCCTGAGCCGCCTGAACATGAATACAACGATGCTCATCATCACAATATTGCACAGCAGGTCGCCAGTGAGCCTGAAAAACAATCCCCTGATGCTGTAAAGACGCGGTTACCCGCCAGAACGGTTTGGAAACAAAGTGCGTGATTTCT
>NZ_JASVWV010000050.1:0-1322 GCF_030286765.1 Proteus faecis | reverse complement strand
AAAAAGCGTTGTTCCGGGCAGCCGGGCAGGCCCGTCAGGCCTGTGAGTTTTTACTGAATACGGCCACCTCCCGACAGGCCGCGTAGGAGACAGCGATGGACAAAATCACCATTATCCGTTTTCAGTTACTGGTACATCAGTTACTGAAAGTGCATTACGGGATTACGCTGAGTGATACCGGATTGTCTGATGATGCGGAGGTATCCCGGATGATTGAACTCGGAATATCGCCGGTATCGGCGGTCAACCGTCTGGTGGATAAATACCATCTGGAGAAACTGAATGCATCCTGTTATCTGCCGGCATCCCCGTATGTCAGTGATACCGATGCCTTACATGCACAGGCTCAGCTGAGCGGTGCCATTAACCCGGATGTCATGCCCGGATAATCCTTAACGATTAACGACTGACATCTTTCCCGTGAGGGCTTGTTCCTCACGGGATAAGCCCTCTTTTTTTATTCTGAAAAGAGGATATCACCATGCCAAACTGGTGCTCAAACCGACTTGACATCACCTTACACAACGCGGCGGATATGCCGGCGCTTAAACACTGGATATATGCGGATGACGGGATACCCGCCTGGCAGACAGCGATAGCACAAAGTCTGCATTTGTTGCTGGCCGGCTGTGCGGGGATACTGAAACCGGTAAAACCGCTGTCTTTTCCGCCGTTACCGGAACTGACCTCATACGGGGAAACCGGCCCTGTTTCCCCGGGAAACACCGCCTTCACGCACTGGGTTGAGATGCTGATAACCGCACCGGATTTGATGCCGTCATGTTGTCAGCAAATCCATCAGTGGTATCAGATGTGGTTATCTGAAGGTGGGGTGTACCATTCCTGGGACTCGCTGACGGCGATGCAGAAAGCGAGACTGTCACCGTTGTTATCGGCCGGCAGTTTTGACTGGCTAAACCGGTTTACCGGGGAGGATGAGAGCCGGGTGGCGACAGCCTGGGAGGATATTCAGTATCTTCGCGGTACAGGGGAAGCCGTACCAATGGATATGCGGACATTGTTACCGACCAGCCTTGCGGCTGAATTACACGGCTTCAACGGTCGTTTATGGAAAACACCGGAAGTTATCTGGAGACAGGCGTGCTGGCAGGCGTTTGCCCCCGGTAACAGTACATATCACCTTTATCAGTGTCGTTATGGTGTGAAATGGCCGAACGGCAGTGGTTTTCACTGTATTGATGGCGGGCATGCGACGGAGTTATCCGCAGAGTTTGATACTCCGTGGGGGCCGCCGTCAGCAGAGGTCTTGTGTGCTTTGTCTGCGCGTTTCCGCTGTCAGGTCCGTCATGTCTATGCCGAAG